>JAEZDL010000228.1 GCA_023418095.1 Bacteroidota bacterium | reverse complement strand
CCCGCCAAATGCGCGGAGACCCGGCGGAGGTGCAGATGACGTTTGTTCGATAGTGCATTTCAACCTCTTCAACGCTCAACCATCTCAACCCTCAACCGGCAGTGCTCAAGAACTACCTCACCATCGCCTGGCGCTCATTGATGCGCGACAAGCTCTTCGCCTTCCTCAACATCGTGGGCCTGGCGATCGGTGTCACCGCGTGCCTGCTGATCTACATCTACGTGCAGGATGAGCTGAGCTACGATGCACATCATGCGAAAAAGGACCGGATCTACCGGGTTCAGGCGCATTTCAAGTTCGGCGATACGCATGATCATTTCGGCATCGTGCCATTCCCCACGGTGCGCACGCTTTTGAACGAGTTCCCGGAGATAGATGGAGGTACACAGTTATTCCAGATCGGTACAACTACGTTGATCTATGAAGGCCAGCCGTTCGTGAACGAGGTCGGATATTATGCGGATACGAGCTACTTCCGCACGTTCGATAACAAATGGATCGTTGGTGGCCCGGATGCACTGGATGAGCCCGACAATGTGGTGATCACAAAGGAGATGGCCACGCGCATGTTCGGTGATGCCGATCCGTTCGGAAAGATGGTGACGCGCAATGATCGCACACTGAAGATCGCCGGTGTGATCGATGAGGATGCCTACAACACGCATACGGAGCAGGGCGTGTATCTCAGCATGCTCGGGCTACCGCCGCAGGCCTTGGATAACCTGAGCAAGAACTGGGGCAATGTGAACAGCTACAGTTACCTCGTGCTCGCGGAAAATGCATCTGCCGAAAGTTTCCAGCCGAAAATGGATGAACTTGTCGCGAAGCATGTGCTCCCGCAATGGCAGGGCTTCGGGTTCAATGGGGAGATCACCTTCAACGTGGAACCATTGCGCGATGTGCATTTCAACACCGATCTCATCTACGACACACCGAAGAAGGGTAACAAGGCGTACGTCACATTGCTCGCGATCGTGGCGGTGCTCATCCTGGTGATCGCATGCATCAACTTCATCAACATGAGCACCGCCGATGCCACGCGCCGCGCGAAGGAAGTGGCGTTGCGCAAAGTGAGCGGTGCACAACGGCCGCAGCTCGTGGCCCAATTCATCGGCGGCTCCACCATGGTCGCAGTGATCTCCATCGTGATCGCTCTTGCATTGCTCTATCTCGCGCTGCCGGTCTTCAACGAACTGAGCGGAAAGGAGATCGGGATCGGCTATGCCTTACGCGGCGGATCCCTGGTGGTGATCATGCTCATCGTGCTCGCCATCGGTGTACTTGCAGGCAGTTATCCCGCACTGTTCCTTTCGCGCTTCTCGCCACAGCTGTTGCTCAAGGAAGGCATCGGTGCGGGTGCGGGAAAGCAGCGCGTTCGAAAGATGCTCATGGGTATTCAATTCGTGATCACGTTGTTCATGGTCGTGGGCACGCTCGCGGTGTATTCGCAACTGCACTGGATGCGCAATGCGGACATGGGTTACCGAAAGGAGCAACTGATGTGGATCCAGATGCCCGCGCCGCCACCGAACGACACGTTGCAATGGGCCGAGCTCAAGACGATCAAGACCGAATTGCTTCGTGAGAACTTTGTGAAAGGTGCGGCCTTCACCAGCGCGGCTCCTGGTCAGGGCGGTGGACGTTTGGTGTTGCAGGTCAAGACCGACGAAGGTTTCGTCGATCGCCCGATGCCCCTGATGAACGGCGACACCGACTTTCCCGATGTGCTCGGCCTGCAGCTGGTCGCCGGCCGCTCCTTCGATCCCGCGATCCCCGGCGACGAGAACAATGCGGTGATCGTGAACGAAAGCCTCGTGAAGAACTATGGCTGGAGCGATCCCCTTTCGCAGTCGCTGTGGCAACCCGATGATCCGAACGATGACGAAGAGCAGCAGGAACTGAAAGTCATCGGTGTCGTCAGGGATTTCCATTACACCAGCCTTCACACGCCGATCGAGCCGATCGTGATCTTCCAGAGCGATCCACGTTACGCCAATGGCATCCTCATGCTGCGGCTCGCCCCGGGCGATGTCTCCAACCAGCTCTCAACACTGCAAAAGCGCTGGAACGAACTGCTTCCCGGCCGGGAATGGAATGCGCGCTTCCTGGACGACAGCCTCGCAGAGCTCTACCAGGCCGAGGACACGCTCTTCCGCGTCTTCACCGCATTCGCCGTGCTCACCATCCTGCTCACCGCGATGGGTCTCTACGGCCTCGCCTACTTCACAGCGCGGCAGCGCACCAGGGAGATCGGCATCCGCAGGGTGCTCGGCGCTTCGCTCACTGATATCATCGGCAACCTCAACAAGGAATTCATCCTGCTCATCGGCGTCGCGCTGATCGTGGCATTCCCGCTCGCGTGGTACGCCGTGCAACGCTGGCTGGAAGGCTTCGCTTACCACACCAGCATCTCGCCATTGCTCTTCGTTGCAGCGCTCCTCGTCACGCTGCTCATCACCGTGGTCACGGTAAGTTATCACGCGTACAGAAGTGCCGTGAGCGATCCGGTGAAGGCGTTGCGATATGAGTGATCCTTATTTGGAATGATCCTAAAATACCCTTGTTGGGGTATTGGGTACCGATCCGGGCGCGGCCACTTTTGCGGCCGGAACCATTAGGATCATAGTAAAGTGGACATCAGAAGGATCTTACCTGCGCTCGTTCTCTTCTTCTTATCGGCCCTGGTACAGGCACAGACCGGATCTGTAAAGGGCACCGTGACCACATCGGATGGAAAGCCCGCAGCGTTCGTGAACGTGGGACTTTCCGGAACAGAGAAGGGCGCCTCCACCAACGAGAAAGGTGAATTCGAGATCACCGGGATCGAACCACGTGAATACACCATTACGACATCGCATGTCGGCCTGGAGGAAATGCAACAGAAAGTGATCGTTCGTGATGGGGAGGTAAGTGAACTGGTCTTCCTCCTTCCCGAAAGTGCCGTGCAACTCCAGGAAGTGGAGGTGGCATCGGATCGGAAAAGGAATTATCACAAGGGGATTCCATCACAAACGCTGCGCACGCGTACACCGATCCTTAATACACCGCAGAACATCCAGGTGATCACCTCGGATCTGATCCGGGATCAGCAAGCCTTCGATCTGCTGGAAGGTGTTACACGCAACGTGAGCGGTGCGCAGAAGCTGGAGCATTGGGACAACTATGCGCGGATCAATATGCGCGGAAGCCAGATCACGGCGTTCCGCAACGGTATCAATGTGACGATGCCCTGGGGCCCGCTCGCCGAGGATATGAGCATGGTGGATCGGATCGAATTCGTGAAGGGCCCCGCCGGATTCATGCTTTCCAGCGGCGAGCCGGGCGGTTTCTACAACGTGGTGACCAAGAAGCCCACGGGCGTGCGCCACACCGACCTGTCCTTCTCTCTCGGAAGTTTCAACACATACCGCGGCACCGCCGATCTTGATGGAAAGATCAGCAACAACGGGCGGTTGCTGTATCGCCTCAATGCGATGGCACAGAAGAAGGGATCGCACCGCGACTTCGAATACAACGATCGGTTCTCGATCGCACCGGTGTTGAAATACTTGATCTCCGATCGCACTTCCGCCACCCTGGAATACACGCATCAATTCTCGGAGATGAGCGCGATCGGAAGCAACTATGCCTTCTCCAACCGCGGTTTCGCGGATCTGCCGCTGAACTTCACCACCGCTGAAAAAGGGCTCGATCCATCGCGGATCACCGAGTACAGCGTGCTGTTGAACGTGCAACACCGATTCAGTAAGGAGTGGGAGCTGATCGTGCAGGGGTCATACCTCAATTACAGCATGGTGGGGCAGAGCTTGTGGCCCTGGGGCTTCGATCTCGCGAACGATTCGATCATGCAACGTGGCATCAGCATCTGGGATGCGCTCGGCATCAACCAGAACGCACAGGCCTTCGTGAACGGCAAAGTGCGCACAGGTGGTGTTTCGCATGCGATCCTCGCCGGTGTGGATCTGAGCGAGAAGGATTACTATGCTGATTGGAGCCAGGCGGCCGCGCTCGGAAGCTCGGATTTCAATATTTACGCTCCGGTCTATGGAACGGTGAACGAAACGGAATTCCCGGAGTGGGACCGATCCATCGATCTGCGCTCGCGTCCGGCCACTGTGTGGTACAACGATGGCTACGCCGGATTCTACGCGCAGGATGAAATGGGCTTCTTCAGCGATCGATTGCGCATAACGCTCGCGGGCCGCTACACCATGCTCACGAGCGAAGATCCGTACGCCGGCGACTATGAGAATTCAAAGATCACTCCACGTGCCGGGCTCAGCTGGTCGGTGTTGAAGAACACTTCGATCTATGGATTGTACGATCAGTCGTTCCTCGCGAATCCGGGGCTGGACTGGCAGGGCAATGGTTTCGCGCCGATCACTGCGGACAATGTTGAATTCGGTGTGAAACGTGATTGGGCCGGGGGAAAGTGGAATACCGCTGTTTCAGCTTACCGGATCACACGCAACAATGTGCTCACTACCGATCTGGAACATGCCGATCCGGTCACGGGCCAGTTCCTCTTCAGCCGGCAGACGGGGCAGCAGCAAGCGCAAGGCATCGAAGTGGATCTGAGAGGCCGCGTCACGAAGGATCTTTCGATCGTGATCAATTACGCTTACACGGATGCGATGGTCACTGAGGATAGCGATCCGGAGATCGTTGGGAACAAGGTGCCTGGCGCGACGGAGCACATCCAGAACACATGGCTCACCTACGCGTTCCGGGGAAAGGCGATCAAGGGGCTCGATCTATCGGTGGGATATCAGTACCAGGCCGGCAGATCCACATGGTCGGTGTTCGACGATGGCGGGATCTCCATGCCGGAATATTTCCGGTTGGATGCGGCGATCGGCTACAAGTACAAGCGGTTCAAATTCGATGTGATCTGCAACAACCTGCTGGATGAATACCTCTATTCCGGCGCGCCATCGTATGGCATGATCTACTGGCAGACCGAACCCGGCCGTAACGCACGCCTCACCATCGGTTATTCCTTCTGATGATGGGTTTCAAGCGGATAGCAATTCTTGCGCATCGCATCCTGGGGTTGGCCTCGGGGCTGATCGTGGTGATCGTTGCGCTCACCGGTTGCATCTATGCGTTCCAGGAGGAATTGCAGGATCTAACGCAGCCATATCGTTTCGTTGAAGCGCAGGACAAGGAATTCCTTCCGCCTTCGCAGATACAGGCGATCGCCGATCGTGCGTTGCCGGACAAGCTGATCCATGGTGTGATGTATCATGGCCGCGATCGCGCGGCTAAGGCGATCTATTGGAGCTACGAGGAACACTACTATTATTTCGTTTACGTGGATCAATACACGGGCGAAGTATTGAAAGTGAAGGATGAATTCGCCGACTTCTTCCGGATCGTACTTGATGGACATTTCTACCTCTGGCTTCCGCACGAGATCGGCCAGCCATTGATCTCCACGGCAACGCTGATCTTCGTGATCATCCTGATCACTGGCATAATCCTGTGGTGGCCGAAGAAACGATCCAACGTGAAGCAGAAATTCACGATCAAGGCGAACACGCGCTGGCGCAGGCGCAACTATGATCTGCACAGCGTTATCGGCATCTATGCTTCACTTCTTGGACTTGTTCTCGCGCTCACCGGCCTGATCTGGGGTTTCGAGTGGTTTCGCGATGGCGTTTACGCGATCGCTTCGGGAGGCGATAGATTCCAGGAATATGAAGCGCCGATGTCCGATACCACAGCGATCTACGATCATGCGATCCCGGCGGTGGATCGTGTCTGGGTGATGATGGTGAAGGAATATCCGAACGCGGCTTCGATCGAAGTGCATCCCCCCGAAGATGCTTACACATCGATCGCGGCGAACGCCAACTCCGAGCACGGCACGTATTGGAAACTGGATTATCGTTATTTCGATCAGTATACATTGAAGGAATTGCCGGTGGATCATGGCTGGGGAAGATTTCCGGCAGCAAAGGGCGCCGATACCTTGATGCGTATGAACTACGATATCCATACCGGTGCGATCTGGGGATTGCCCGGAAAGATCCTGGCATTCTTCGTGAGCCTGCTGATCGCAAGCCTTCCGATCACGGGAACGTTGATGTGGTACGGAAGAAGAGTGAAGGCGAAGCGATCCGTGGTGGTGGCAAGTCCGGATCGGGAATTGGTGGTACGCGAAGCCCAGGCGGCATAGAAGCTTCGCTCGGCCGCACCGTTGGTCACACGGGCAACGTTGCCGCACGAAGAAATTCAGCATCACGGCCGTTAACTGCAACTTGCGGCATCTTCACCGCATGCTGCGCAATTTCCTGATCACTTCACTGCGCGATCTCTGGCGCAACAAGTTCTACACGCTGATCAACCTGCTCGGGCTTGCGACGGGCATTGCATGCTTCATCCTCATCGGAATGCATGTGCGCCACGAGCGCAGCTTCGATCGGTCCGTTCCACACTCCGATCGGGTCTTCCGCGTGGTGGGCGAGATCGAGATGGAAGGGCAGGGCGAACAGAGCAGCAGCATGGTCTTCGGCCTTGGCCCCACGTTCCTGAACGATCATCCGGAACTGGTCGAGAAGTATTGCCGCTGGTTCGATTTCCAGGATCCGCAACATTCGCTGAAATACGATGATGGTACAGGCGCACCGAAGCTCTTCAATGAATCGGGAATGTATCTCGTCGACAGCACCGTTTTCGATCTGCACGGATATGAGCTGATCAAAGGCGATCCGGCCACCGCGCTTTCCGATCCTAATTCGATCGTGCTTTCGCAGGAACTCGCGCGCAAGTATTTCGGCGGCGAGGAGCCGATCGGGAAGATGATGAAATGGGATGGCGTGATCGATGTGCAGGTCACCGGCATCCTTGCCGATCCGCCGAAGAACTCGCACATCGATTTCAACGGACTTGTTTCGATCTACACGATCCTTTCGATCTGGAAGAACATCGAACGCAACAACTGGGTCTGGAACCCATGCTGGACGTACGTGAGGCTGAAGGAAGGAGTTGCTCAGGCTGAAGCTGAACGCGTGTTCCCGGGATTCATCCAGAAATATTATCCTGATTTCCTGAAGGACCAGGTGGGCCACAAACTTCAACCGATCACATCGATCCACCTCACTTCGCATCTCGATTATGAAATGCGCCATAATGGCGATGAGCGCAGCGTGAACATCCTTGCTGTGATCGGGATCTTCATCCTTGTGATCGCGTGCGTGAACTTCATGAACCTCGCCACTGCGCGAAGCGCTTATCGTGCGCGTGAAGTAGGCGTGCGAAAAGCAACAGGCGCAACGCGATCGCAACTGATCGGCCAGTTCCTTTTGGAAAGTGTGCTGATGAGCGTGATCGCAGCGTTGATCGCACTTATCCTGATCCATGCGGCCTTGCCAGCGTTCAATGAACTTGCGGGTCATGAACTGATCCTTCCGAACGCATTGATCCCGATCATACTCGCACTTGCATTGATCGTCGGGCTCCTGAGTGGGATCTATCCAGCCTTCTTCCTTTCATCCTTCCAACCGGTGGCGGTGTTGAAGGCGAATGCGGCCGGGACATCTCGTGGACAGTCGCTCCGGAAGTTGCTTGTGATCTCGCAATTCGCGATCGCAATGGTTCTGATCATCGGCACCGTGTTCGTGATGCGCCAACACGATCACCTGCGCGAGATCCATCTCGGTTTTGAGAAGGAGAATGTGCTGCTATTGCCTGTGCGCGCGCCGATGCATGACATCACGATGAAGCTCTATCCGGAATTGAAGAACATCAGCGGCGTGAAGTCCGTTTCGTGGAGCAACGATATCATCGGAAGGAAGCACAACACGCACGAGTTCAATTGGGGCGATATGGCCGAAGGGCAGTGGACCTATCTGCCTGCATTGTACGCTGGCATCGATCTCCACGAAACGCTCGATCTGAAGATCGTTGCCGGGCGTTGGTTCTCACGCGATCATCCCGGTGATGATTCGCTTGGTGTGGTGATCAACGAAACGTTCGCGAAGCAACTGGGCCACCAGGATCCTATCGGTGCGATCGGTGAGCGCATGGATACGCCACACGGTGCCGAGCGCGTGATCGGCGTGGTGAAGGATTTCAATTTCGATCCACTGCTGAAACCGGTCACGCCCTTCGTTTTCGACATGTGCGGACCGCACGATTACGGACAATGGATGCGCTACCTGTACCTGAGGCTCGCACCGGGTGATCAGTCATCTACGATCGCTCAGATCGGCGATCGGTGGAAGGCGCAAACAATGGAATTCCCGTTCGAGTACCAGTTCCTTGACCAGAAGCTCGATGAACAATATGAATCGCAGGGAACGCTCGCGAAGCTGGTGGGAATGTTCTCGATCCTGGCGGTCTTCATCGCCTGTCTCGGCTTGTTCGCGCTCGCTTCATGGACCGCTCAGAAGCGCACACACGAAATAGGTGTGAGGAAAGTGATGGGCGCTGATACATCGCAGATCGCCGTGCTGGTGACGCGCGACTTCCTGTGGTTGGTGCTGATCGCAGGACTGATCGCGATACCGATCGCCTGGTTCGGTGTGGATCGCTGGCTGGCCACCTTCGCTTTCCGTACGCAGATCGATCCGTTCGTTTTTGTGGGCGCAGCGGTGGCAGTACTTGTGATCGCGGCCTTCACCGTGGGTGCACGAGCGGTGATGGCCTCACGCACCGATCCCGTGGTCGCGTTGCGCCATGAATAGGAACGAACTAAAGACCCATTCTGAACGTTATATCCCATCCCGGGCAGCTTTTCCCGCTCCGGATGCATCTATTTGAAGCGATCCGGGATGTGGCCGGGTTTGTGTATGGGAACATGATCTCCTCCGGGGAACGGTTGGCAGGGCTGAGAGTTGTTTTCGGAACCAGCGATCGCCGCGCACACCACCCCGGGCCCTCAACGCAACTGTGAAGTTGGTGGAGGTGAGCCCGCCCGCAGCTAAGCTGCGGGCGGTGTTGTTCCTGCCGATCGCTATGCGAGTTTGAACACCTTCTTCACTGCCGGAACGGCGTTCAGGTCTTCCCAAGGGAATAAGCGAACGGTCACGGTCTTCTGCTGGCCAGCGTTCTTGAAGCTCTTGGTCACTTCGCGGGTCGCGCGGCCCATATGCCCGTAGGAGGCTGTTTCCTGGTAGATCGGGGTGCGCAGCGCGAATCGCTGTTCGATGAAATACGGCCTGAGGTCGAATTCCTTCATGCCCAGGATCTTTTCGGCGATCTCGCCATCGGTGAGCTTCACTTTTGCGGTGCCGTAAGTGTTCACGAAAAGGCCCACAGGGCGCGCAACACCGATCGCATAGGCAACCTGCACCAGTACTTCATCGCACAGACCGGCCGCAACAAGGTTCTTTGCGATATGGCGTGTGGCATAGGCCGCGCTGCGGTCCACTTTGCTGGGATCCTTTCCACTGAATGCACCACCGCCGTGCGCGCCTTTTCCGCCGTAGGTGTCAACAATGATCTTGCGGCCGGTGAGACCTGTATCACCATGCGGTCCGCCGATCACGAACTTCCCGGTGGGGTTCACGTGGTACTTCACATCGGTTCCGAATAAGGCCTGCACACGCTTCGGGAGTTTCTTCTTCACGCGCGGCATCAGCACTTCGATCACATCGTGGCGGATCTGTGCGAGCATGGCCTGTTCCTTCCCGAAATCATCGTGCTGGGTGCTCAGTACGATGGCATCGATCCGTTTGGGTTTGTGATCATCATCGTATTCGATCGTCACCTGGCTTTTCGCATCGGGGCGCAGGTAGGGCATCTTGGATCCTTTTTCACGACGGATATCGGCGAGTTCGCGCAGCATGAGGTGTGCGATCTCCAACGGCAACGGCATGTAATTATCGGTATCGCGGCACGCGTAGCCGAACATCATGCCCTGGTCGCCGGCGCCCTGTTCCTCGGGCTTCTTCCTTTCCACACCCTGGTTTATATCCGGGCTTTGTTCGTGGATCGCGCTGAGCACGCCGCACGAATGCGCTTCGAACATGTATTCACTCTTTGTGTAACCGATCTTCTTGATCACATTGCGCGCGATCTCCTGCACATCGAGGTAGGCCGTGCTCTTCACTTCACCGGCGAGCACCACCTGGCCTGTGGTGACGAGGGTCTCACAGGCCACTTTGCTTGATGGATCGAAGGCGAGGAAATGGTCTATGAGGGCATCACTGATCTGGTCGGCCACCTTGTCAGGATGGCCTTCACTGACGGATTCCGAAGTGAAGAGGTAGGGCATGTGTTTTTGAAAGTAGCCGCAAAAGAACGAGTTCCCGGCCGAACGTGGAACGAACAAGCCGCCGTTGATATGAACAACAGGCGTACAGGGTGCATCGATCGGGGCGGGCGGAACTTTGCGGCGGCTGCGGCCGTATTAATTTCAAAGTGGTGAAAGAGATGAAGAGGATGCGCGTTCTACCGGTATTGATCGCCCTGATGCTGATCGGGCCACGGATCGATGCGAGCGCCCAAGCGTTCGCGGTCGGCGATAATGTGATCGGGTTGAGCGTTGGGGTGGGCGGACATTACCGCGCGTACAATTCGTACACGGCCCAAACGCCAGCGATCGGGCTTCAATATGAACATGCGCTCACCGAACTGGGGCCTGGTGTTCTCGGTCTCGGTGGATTGGTGGGGTATAAAACGCTTGCTTATCGCAGCCGCGCAGGCTGGCCTCCGGGGCACGTGAATTCGTTCTATGAGTACGATTACCGCTGGTCGTACCTGATGATCGGTGTGCGCGGTGCGTGGCATTACAACGAGTGGCATGGCGTGCCGGAACTGGATGTTTACGGTGGATTGATGATCGCTTACAACAGCGTTACCTACCGCGATCGCACACCTTACCCCGCGGGCGTTTATTCAACCTACCATTATGGTGGTGGCAATGTGGGCGCTTCGATCTTTTTGGGCACGCGTTACTTCCTTACACCGAACGTTGGCGCGCAGCTCGAACTGGGCTACGGGATCTCGGTGATCAGCCTCGGCGTGGTGTTCAAATTCTGATCAGCCCCGATCGCCTGTAAGTTCCTTGAAGACCTCTTCGAGGCCGCGTTCACTCTTCTGAATTCCCAATACCTGCAGTCCGTTCTTCACGGCGAAGTTGAAGACCGCTGCACGAATGTCGTTGTTCGCGGCGTGCGCTAGGATCCATTGTGCGCCTTCCTTGCGTTTCGCTTGAAGCACACCCGGAATATTCAGCAGAAGGTTCGCGTTCACTTCACGATCGAATTCCACTTCGAGCGCTTCCTGTTGCTGATGCGCGCTGCGCAATGAACTCGCCTTGTCATCGGCCACGAGTTTTCCGCGATCGATGATGATCACGCGATCGCAGATCGCTTCCACTTCCTGCATGATGTGCGTGCTCAGCATCACCGTCTTCTCTGCACCGATCCGTTTGATCAGGCCACGGATCTCCACCAATTGGTTCGGATCGAGACCGCTCGTCGGTTCATCCAGGATCAGCACTCTGGGATCGTGGATCAGCGCTTGTGCGATACCCACGCGCTGGCGGTAACCTTTGCTCAGTGCGCCGATCCGCTTGTGCTGTTCACGCCCGAGACCGACCACGTCGATCATTTCCTTCACGCGAGCAGTGCGGCCTTTCAAGCCGTGTATTCCCGCAACGAAGTCGAGGTATTCGCGAACGTACAGATCGAGGTAGAGCGGATTGTTCTCGGGCAGATAACCAACGTTCCGCCGCACATCCATGCTTCGATCGCGAATGTCGAAGCCGGCCACCGAGGCCGATCCGCTGGTAGGCGGAATGAAGCAGGTGAGGATCTTCATCATCGTGCTCTTTCCCGCGCCGTTCGGGCCAAGGAAACCAACCACCTCGCGATCACCGATCTCGAATGAAACATCGTCGAGCGCTTTCTGCGCGCCGTACGATCGGGAAATGTTCCTTACTGAGATCGACATTGAAGAATGTGATAACGCCTTTGGCAAAGTAAAGGTATCAGTCACGTTACGGATGTTGCGTGAAGGATAGAAGTGGAAAGCGCGCAAGCGAGTGCCGCTGTGAAGCGGCACGAGTGCGTACTTGGAACGGATAGCCTGACCCCGCCTTCGCTGAAGCTTCAGCGGGCGAAGCCCAGATCCGATCCATTTGCGGGGGCACGCCCAAACCCTTACGAATATCCAATGATCAATATCCAATGTCCAATATCCAATGTTCAATATCCAGTGATCAACTCCCAACTTGTCATCCTGAGCCCGTCGAAGGACAACCCTACTTATCATCTTTAGCTCAGAACCTCCAGCCTTCAGCCTTCATCCCTCAACCTTCCATCCCTCATCTTTGCATCATGCCCACAGGCGTTGTAATGCGCAGCACTGGCAGCCGCTATCTCGTGCGGGCTGAAGATGGTGCGTTGCATGAATGCGTGGCAAAAGGAAAACTCCGCATCAAAGGCTGGAAGAGCACAAATCCGATCGCGGTGGGTGACCACGTCGATTTCGATCCGCAGATCTCCGAGGAACTTCCCGGCTCGATCACCGATGTGCATGATCGGCGGAATTACCTGGTGCGCCGCAGCGTGAACCTTTCGCATCACAGGCATGTGATCGCGGCGAACCTGGATCAGTTGTTGTTGATCGCAACGGTCGCACGTCCGCGCACTTCATTCGGTTTCATCGATCGGTTCCTTGTGACCGCGGAAGCGTATGAAGTGCCGGTGATCATCATCTTCAACAAGATCGATGATCTGCAGGAGGAGGATGAATTGGATCTGCTCGCACTTTACCAGGAGATCTATGAAGAGATCGGCTATCGGACGATCATCACTTCCGCGTTGAATGGTACCGGTGTGGATCAAGTGAAAGAGTTGTTGTTCGGGAAAGTGACCTTGGTGGCCGGGCACAGCGGCGTTGGCAAAAGCACGTTGATCAACGCGATCCAACCCGATCTCGATCTGTTCACGCTGGAAGTGAGCGAAGCGAGCGGAAAAGGCGTGCACACGACAACGTACGCGGAGATGTACGAATTGGATACTTCAAGCTGGAAGAAAAAGAGTGAAGCGAAGACCTTCCTGATCGATACGCCGGGGATCAAAGGTTTTGGTCTGGTGGATCTGCGCGAAGAGGACATCGGCGATCAGTTCCCCGAGATGTTCAAGCTGAAAGGTGAATGCCGTTTCAACAATTGCATGCACCAGAAGGAACCTGGTTGTGCGGTGCGATCAGCGGTTGAAGATGGCCGGATCGCGGAAAGCCGCTACAATAGTTACATCGACATGATCAACGGGATCGATGAAGATTCACCTTACCGGCTTGATTGACACCTGAACAATGAAAAGGGCAGCACTATTGATGCCGGTACTGCTTGCGATCGCATGCAACACCACGCGAACGGCAAGCATTCCGATCCCTCCCGCGCCACCGATCGATGCGGAACGGATCCTCTCGCAACACGGCGCCGATGCGATCATCTGGGGATCGGTCTCTGCCGAAGCGCACCGATCGTTCCAGCAATGTTTCGAGCTCGCGCACATCAGGCTCGATCGGAACCTCGCCAAAGTGGAAACCGGAATTCCTGCGGTGATCGTGGATATCGATGAGACCGTGCTGGACAATTCACCTTACGAGATCTTCCTGGTCGCGAACGGGAAATTGTATGATGATGTCACCTGGAAACAGTGGACCGCCATGGCGAAGGCACGGGCCATTCCGGGTTCATTGGAATTCCTGCTCGATGCCGCGGAGAAAGGCTGCGAGGTGTATTACATCAGCAATCGCCATGTCTCGGAAGGCGAAGCGACCCTGCGCAATCTGAAGGATCTCGGCTTTCCTTTCGCCGATGAAGCGCACATGCTGTTGATGGCAGAGAGCAGTGATAAAACCGCACGCCGGAAGCTCGTGTCGGATAAGCATCCGATCGTACTTCTGGTGGGTGATCAATTGCGTGACTTCGATGAAGCGTTCAAGGATCGATCGAAGAATTATGGTAGAACGTTGGTGGATGAACGGATCGATACGCTCAGCCAATATTTCATCATGTTACCGAACGCGATGTACGGCACATGGAAGGATGCGATCCATGGAAAAGGAACACCGGCGGAAAAACTCGATCGGGCCAATGGATTCTTCAAGCGGAACAACTACTGATGCGTGCAGTGATCCAACGCGTGAGCGAAGCGAGCGTTTCGATCGATGGAAAGATCCATGCTTCGATCGGAAATGGAATGCTCGTGCTGCTCGGGATCGAGACGGACGACACCGATCAAGATCTGGAATGGCTTTGCGGGAAGATCGTGCGGCTGCGCATCTTTCCGAATGAAAGCGGCGTGATGGACCTTGACGTTTCACAAGTGAAAGGAGAGATCATGGTGATCAGCCAGTTCACATTACTTGCGAGCACGGTGAAAGGAAATCGGCCGAGCTACGTCGCCGCCGCACGTCCGGAGGAAGCGATCCCGCTCTATGAAAAAGTCTGTGCGCGGATCGGAGAATTAGGCGGGAGTGAAGTGAAGCGCGGCGTTTTCGGTGCGGATATGAAGGTGGCGTTGGTGAACGATGGGCCCGTAACGATCGTGATCGATAGCAGAGTGAGAAGTTGATCATTCCATGAAAAACCCAGAAACACCGATCGGATCGCTCCAACGGCAAGTGGATCAATGGATCGAACAGATCGGCAAAGGATACTTCAGCGAGCTCACCAACATGGCGATCCTCAGCGAAGAAGTTGGTGAGGTCGCGCGGATCATTGCCCGTAAATACGGCGATCAAGTAGCGAAGGAAAGTGAAGTTGGGAGCGATCTGGGCGAAGAACTTGCCGATGTTCTCTTCGTCGTCCTTTGCCTCGCGAACCAGACCGGCATCGATCTTGACACGGCGTGGGATCGAAAGATGAAGAAGAAGACCGATCGCGATCGGGAAAGGTTCGATCGCAACGGTTGATCTTCAAGCCGGATATTTGCACACTTCACTCATCTGAAATGATCAGGAACATTACATTTCTTGCCGCCACGGTGCTCGCCCTTTCAGTTTCAGCGCAGGCGGACAAGATCAAGCTGAAAGCGCGGGTTAGTCCTTCGCCGGAATTGGCGGACAAGAGCATCCCGAAAAGCGTCGTGAGCGGCGACGGCCGAACCTTGATCGTATTGAAGGATCGCGATCCGCAGCTCGGCGAAAAGGATCTCGCCAAAGCGAAACCGATGCTCGAACAATACGATCTGGCGAAGCTTGGTCTGATGCGAACGATGGAGCCTTCGGAAAAGCTCGGCAAGCAGAAAGTGATCCTCGAGGAAATGGTGATCTACCAGAATTCGCCGGTGCTTTTCGGCACGATCCGCGATCTGCGCAACGGCAACGTGAGCATTGTGAGCACCAAGGTGGATCATAATCTCACGAAACCGAGCATGCCGTACGAAGAGGTGGTCGCATTCAAGGCAAGCGTTTCCGGCGATCAGGTCGCGATGGGGCGCGCGCCCGGCCGTCAGGGTCCGGCATTCATCGCTTCACCGAACGGCAACAGCATGCTGATCGTTTCGCCCGAAGTGCGTGACACGATCGCGGGAAAAGCGTGCTACCTGCTGGCTACGGTGGACAATACCATGAAGGTGATCTGGCAGCATGTGGTCGATGTGGAACAAGGCCTTGCCGGATCGGACCTTGTTGATGCCGAGTTGGATGATGAAGGGAACGCGTGGCTGCTGATCCGCTACGATCACAAAGGGAAGAGCGCGGCAAAGGGCGAGATCGAGCGTGAGGTGAAGCTGTTCCATGCAGGTGAAAGCGGCGTGAACGGTGTGCGATTCGGTCTTGGTGACAAACAATATGTAACGAGCGCGATGTTCGATCGGGCGGGAAAAGGTTCGATCGTGGTGGCAGGAATGGCCGGTACGACGGCCGATGGTGTGAAACCGGAATTCGTGTTCACCGGGAAAATGCCATCGTCGCTCACCGACATCACTTCACCGGTGATCCTGCGTGATCCGTTCGCCGGCGCATCGAGCACGACATCCGGCCCGAAAACGATCCGTGATATACACGTTGGATCGGGAGGCGACGTGGTCCTTGTTTTCGAGGAATATGAATATGCTTCGATCCCACACCCGAAAACCCTGGTGCGATCGATGAAGCATGTGCATGGATCGGTGCATGCGATCAGCATCGGGCGATCAGGCGAAGCGAATTGGACCAGCACGGTGAGGCGACTCGTGCAGGCCGATAACAAGTACCTGGGCAACGTTCATTCGGTGCTCTTCAACGATCAGCTTCAACTTTTCATGATCGATAGCGAAGGCTTGCAGGCGAAGCGCAACGCGACGGACAAAGAGATCACAGCCGCCGATCTGAAAGATCCGCGTACGGTGCACTTCATGTTCGATCCGAATGGTGGTTTCAAGACGAAGACCTTGCTCGAGGACATACCATCGGAACTGATCGCAGGGGAAAAGCTCGTTCCGATCGGCACCGATCGATACATCGGCTTCGCGACCAGCAGGATGGAAGGCGCAGGCTATCTGCCGCTTTCGCTTGAATTCACCCGCTGATCGCTCGCGGCCAGGCACGAGTTCATCGCCGGCCACCCTATTCTGATCACAGCACCAGTTCCCGATCGTGCTTCATCATGGTGTTCTGGCTCAACCAGCCGGCGCCCACATTGCGGCGAGGATCGGCCACGTAGTACCATGGCGTGCCGGTACGAAAGTCCCACTGCCGCTTGAAGATCTCCATTTGCACGCTGTTGCCCAGCACCACCTTCTGGCCGATCTGGTACCGCGCGAATTTTTCGATCTCGTGGAGGATCTGCTGACGCGTGATGTTGTGGAGCGTCTTCGCGACGTGATCGAGCGGATAGAGCGTATAGGAATGGCCGCCTTCGGGAAGTTGGCGCACCGATGCGATGTAATACGGCTTGCCCTGGAAGATGAGCTTTCCTTTTCGTGGGAGCGGTGTGCCGGCAGGGCGTATGGGGCGTGTGTGACGGGCCATGGATCGACGCCGATCGCGTCGATCGGCCGACCAATAAGATAGCAACGTAATGATCGGAGCGGGATGTCCGCGTGAAGGATCGCAGTGGAAACCCCGCAAGCGCGGGAGGCACGACCGAGTGCGGAGTTGGAACGTAGAGCCTGACCCTGAGGCTTTGCGAAGGGGCACGCCCAAAGCCCTCAACGCAACTGGCTCAACCGCTCCGCATCGAGGCGTGCGAGTATGCCCAGCAAGATGGTGAAGGAGATCATGGAGCTGCCGCCGTAGCTGAAGAAGGGGAGGGGTATGCCGATCACGGGCGCGAGGCCGATCGTCATGCCCACGTTGATGATGAGGTGAAGGAAGAAGATGCTGGCCACGCAATAAGCGTAGATACGGGTGAAGCGCGATCGTTGCCGATCGCTGATCTGGATGATGCGCAGTATGAGCACGGTGAAGATGACCACGACGAACGCCGTGCCCAGGAAACCCCATTCCTCGCCCACGGTGCAGAAGATGAAATCGGTGCTTTGCATGGGCACGTATTTGTACTTGGTGAGCGTGCCCTGCAGGTAGCCCTTGCCGGTGAGCCCGCCCGATCCGATCGCCGTCTGGCTCTGTTTCACGTTGTAGCCGTAGCCTTGCGGATCTTCCTCGAGCCCGAGCATGATGCGGATGCGGATCTGCTGGTGCGGAGCCATCTTCTCCACGATGCTGTCGACGCTGCTGATGAACACCACCGATCCGATCATGCCGAAAAGGATCAGCCCAAAGAGGCGTTTGCGATGCCGCTTCATCACCAGGTTCTTCACCACCCACCAACCGAGCACGCCGGCGATGATGATCAGCGCCATAAGGAAGCGGTGGCCGCCAACGGGTTGCGCCATGAAGGGAAGAGAGAAGGATGATTCCTTCAGGATGAGTGAAAGGATCGAAAGCACGGCGGCCATGATCGCGAGGAGCAGCACGTTGCCGGAGAGGCCTTCGCGATATAGAACAAGGATGAACGCGCCGGAGACGAGCGCTGTGCCGGTATCTGGCTGCAGCATGATCAACGCCACCGGCGCAACGATGATCGCCGCGCTGATCACCCGCGATCGGATGTCGCCAAGCGCTTTTAGGCCGCTGAGGTAATTGGAAAGCGCGAGCGCTGTGGCGAACTTGGCGAATTCGGCAGGTTGTATGCCGAACGCGCCCACGCCGAACCAGGCCTTTGCGCCGTTCACTTCCTTTCCGAAGATGAGGACGCCGATAAGCAGCAGGAGCACGAATGCGTACACGCCGTAGGCTGCTTCCTTGAAAAGTTCGCCACGGATCAATAGGATACCGCTGCCGAGCACGAGACTGATCCCCATCCACACCGCCTGCTTCCCATATTCCTTGCTCTGATCGAACATGCTGGGGAATTCCGGATCGTAGGCGGCTGAATAGATGTTGGCCCAGCCCATGAACATGAGCGCGAGGTAGAGCAGCAACAGCGGCTTATCGAAGTTGGTCGCTATGTTCTCCCTTGCGCTCATCGGCTGCGGCGCGGCTTCTTGATCGGTTTCACGTAATCCTTTTCGGCGGCGATCAGATCGGCCTCCAGCATCTTCTTCACTATTTCAGGCCTGCTGATGCTGTCGGTGAGGTATTGTTCGATCAACAGGCTTGCGATCGGCGCGGCCCATGTGCCGCCGAAGCCGGAATTCTCCACATAAACGGCGATCGCGATCTTGGGATCCTCGATCGGTGCGAACGCGATGAACACCGCGTGGTCCTTGCCATGTGGATTCTCGGCGGTACCGGTCTTTCCAGCGATGCTGATGCCTTTCAAGCGCGCGCTCCGGGCCGTGCCACCGGGCTCTTCCACCACGCGGCGCATGCCTTCATGGATCAGGTCGTACCACTTGGGATCGACACTGGTGTAATGCTTCTGCTTGTAACGCGCCTGCACACTGTCCGGATGGCCGATCGCGCGCACCACATGCGGATCGTAATACCAGCCCTTGTTGGCGAAGATGGCTGCGAGGTTCGCCATCTGCAGCGGCGCAACGAGCACTTCGCCCTGGCCTATGCTCACCGAGTAGATCGTGCTGAAGGCCCAGCGTTCCTTGCCGTATTTCCGATCGTAGTATGCCGGTCCGGGAAGATTGCCGCTTTTCACCGCAGGAAGATCCATCAGCGGACGCTGCCCCATGCCGAAGCTCTTCATGTGCTCCTCCCATTCACCGAGGCCTAGCGCCGCATCCCTGAACCGATTGGGATCGCGATCTCGTTCCACCATGCGTTTGAAGACATGGTAGAAATACGGATTGCAGGAATATTGGATCGCAGTAATGATATTGCCCGCGGGTGGATGCGCGTGACAGCCCACCAAGGCCTTGTTGCAAGCGAAACCGGTATTCGGTGTGATCGCGCCGGTCTCCAGGGCGATCAACGATTGCACGATCTTGTAGATGGAGCCGGGTGGATATTGCGCTTGGAGCGCCCGATCGAAGAGCGGCTTAATCGGATCGCGTTGCAGGATCCCGTAGTTCGTGTTGCGCACGCGGCCTACGAGAAGTTCCGGATCGTAGGTGGGGCTCGATACCAGGCAGATGATCTCGCCGGTCTTCGGATCGATGGCCACGATGCTTCCCTTCTTGTTCACCATGAGCTGCTCGCCGAGCTGCTGCACATCGAGATCGATCCCGGTGAACAGATCCCGGCCTTCCACTGCGAGCGTATCGAACTCACCGTTCTTGTAAGGGCCTTTCACATTGTTGTGCACATCCACGAGCACGTAGCTGACGCCACGGCGTCCGCGCAGGTGCGGTTCGTAGTATGATTCAAGCCCGCCAACACCGATCACGTCACCGGATCGGTAATAGGGATCCTCCTTCACTTTCTTCGCATCCACTTCGCTGAGGTAGCCGAGGAGATGCGCGGCCGAATGCGGGGGATAGGTTCGCAGGGTGCGGCTTTGCCCATAGAAACCCGGATACTTGTGGAGATGCACACTGATCGCGGCGTACTGATCGGCGGGGATCTGTTTCTCGAGCACAGTAGGCTTGTACCGGCTCCATTTGGTCGCTTCCACCAGCCTTTTTTGCAGCTCTTCCGGGGTGATGGAGATCAGCTTGCTGAAGGCCAACGTATCAAAAGGCTTCACTTCCTTGGGTACCACCATCAGATCGTACACCGGTGTGTTGGCCACGAGCAATCGTTCCTCGCGATCGTAGACCAGGCCACGTGAAGGATACACGATCACCTTCCGTTCGGCCATGTTCGCTGCTTCCACCTTCCAGCGATCATCCATCACCTGGATCCAGAAAAGCCGCACGATGAATACGATGGCCACGAAGAGCACACCGGCGATCAGCACATATTTGCGTTCCTCGAACTGCTTCACGATCGTGCCCGTTCCGGGGGTGAGGTGAGGAATTGCGCCAGCAGGCAGAGCAGCAACGTGAACACCGCGCTGAGGATCGCGCGCGAAAGGGTTGTCCAGCCCAGATCGAAGCGGAACATCTCAATGAAGAAAAGCCAGAGATGATGCACCAGTACAAGAATGCCGGCGTAGGTGATGAACCATGCAAGTCCCATCCGCGGAACCGTGGGCCGCATTCCATATTCATAACCTTCGCGCGGCCGGAGCAACCGCAATACGAATATCCGCACGTACATCATCACCGTACACGCGCTCATGTGCAGGCCCGGCGTATCGCTGAACATGTCCATCAGGAGGCCCGTGCCTGTGCCGAGGATCAATCCTGCCCATCCAGGAAGTTCGAACGGCAGCATAAGCAGGAAAAGAACGTACAGGAATGGAACGATGTATCCGTTGGCCACATCGAGGTGATCGAGGACCAGCGCCTGCACCAGCACCAGGAAGATCAACCGCAGGATGTTGGCGAGGATGGTGCCGATCATGGTACGTGGTGGGCTTGTTCCAGTGAATCACGTTCCATTCGCTGCAGATCCTTCACGATGTACACGAAGCCGTTGCGTGTCATATCCTCGGCCAGCCTGATCCTGATGTTGTGATAGTTGCTTCCCGGCTGATCGCTCACTTCCTCAACTACGCCCACCATCACACCTTCCGGAAAGATCCCTTCACCGCCGCGTGTTTCCACCGTATCGCCGATGTTAACCCTGGCATGTTTCGCGATGTCGATCACCGAGGCCGTGGTCGGTCCGTGTTCGTCCCGATCCCAGTAGAGCAGCCCGAAATGCCCGGTACGCCTCAACCGCACGCTGTTCTTGATCTCGGGGCTGAGCACACTGATCACCGATGCGAAATTCGGGCTCACATCGCGGATCACACCCACGATCCCATCCGGCCCGATCACGCCCATATTGTCCCGCACACCATCCTTGGAGCCCTTGTTGAGCGTGAGGAAATTCCGGGATCGATGCCATGTGCTGTTCACCACCTTCGCCGGCAGGTAGCTGTATTCCTGCATGTGGATCGAATCGTTGATCCGTACGAATTTCGCTTCCACCGGAGAGTAGGATGACTTGTGGCGGTTGCGCCAATCCACGTTCTCCTGTGCCAGCCTTCGGTTCACTTCCTTCAGGTTCGCGTAATCGGTGATCTCCTTACGCCAGGAGAAGATCGTTCCTGCGATCGCATTCGAAGAGCTGATCGCACGGCTGCGGTGATGGATGCTTTCGTTGGAGAGCACGTACAACGAGCCGATCAACAAGGCGAGAAAAAGCAACGTGTTGCGCGCTCGGTACAGGAAGCGGAACAGGTCCCTCATCGTATTGCCTGATCAATGGAGATCCTGCGCGGTGGGAACGAGGCGATGCTCGTCCTTATTCCCGCATCAGGAACTGGAATCGATCGATGTTCTTCAAAGCGATGCCCGTTCCGCGCGCCACGGCGCGCAACGGATCTTCGCTCACATGCACGGGAAGCTTCGTCTTTATGCTGATCCTCTTGTCCAATCCTCTTAACAACGCACCGCCGCCCGCCAGATATATGCCGGTCTTGTAGATATCGGCGCTCAATTCCGGCGGAGTGGATTCCAGTGCGCTCAGGATCGCTTCTTCGATCTTGCTGATACTCTTGTCCAGCGCCTGTGCGATCTCCACGTAGGTAACGGTGATCTCCTTCGGGATCCCGGTCATAAGATCGCGACCGCGTACTGCGTAATCCGGCGGTGGATTGTCCAGATCGATCGTAGCCGCACCTACTTCGATCTTGATCTGTTCGGCTGTGCGTTCACCAACAAGGATGTTATGCTGGCGCCGCATGTATTCCTCGATGTCCTGGGTGAATTCATCACCGGCCACACGGATGTTCTTGTCGCAGACGATCCCACCGAGCGCGATCACCGCGATCTCACTCGTACCACCACCGATATCGATGATCATGTTGCCCATCGGCTCCTCCACATCGATCCCGATCCCGATCGCAGCGGCCATGGGTTCGTGGATGAGGTACACTTCCTTCGCACCTGCGTGTTCGCTGCTGTCCTTCACCGCGCGCTTTTCCACTTCGGTGATCCCGCTGGGAATGCAGATCACCATGCGCAGGTTGGGGGTGAAGAGCTGCCGGCCGGGTTTGATCATGCGGATCATTCCCTTGATCATATCCTCAGCGGCCTTGAAATCGGCGATCACACCATCCTTCAGCGGACGAACGGTCTTGATGTTCTCATGCGTTTTGCCGTGCATCTGCTGCGCCTGTCTTCCCACGGCGATCACTTTGCCGGACGTGCGATCGAGCGCCACGATGCTCGGTTCATCCACTACCACCTTGTCGTTGTGGATGATCAGCGTGTTGGCGGTGCCAAGGTCTATCGCGATCTCTTGAGTGAAGAAGTTGAACCAGCCCATGAGCCTGATCGTTCAGTGTTTGAAATGGCGGTTTCCGGTGAGGCACATGGCCAAGCCGTTGCTGTTGCAATAGTCGATGCTTTCCTGATCGCGGATGCTTCCGCCCGGCTGCACCACCGCGGTTATACCGGCCTTGTGCGCGATCTCCACGCAATCAGGGAAAGGGAAGAACGCGTCGCTGGCCATTACCGCACCCTGCAGCGGGAAGTTGAATTTCGCGGCCTTTGCGATGGCCTGCTGAAGTGCATCCACGCGGCTGGTCTGGCCGGTGCCGCTGGCGAGCAACTGATAGCCTTTCGCCAGCACGATCGCATTGCTCTTTGTATGCTTCACCAGAATATTGGCGAAGACCAGATCACGAAGTTCTCCGGCGTCTGGAGCTTTGGTTGTGACGGATCGCATCTGGCCGGGGCCTTCAACGGCGGTATCCTTGGATTGCACGAGCAGCCCGTTCAACGCGGATCTAACTTCCAGGTTACGTCCGTTGGAAGTGGCTGGCCTGCGTTCCAGGATCACACGGTTCTTCTTCTTCTGAAGGATATCAAGTGCATCCTGGTCATAGGCCGGTGCGGCTATGATCTCGAAGAAGATCGTATCGATCGCAGCGGCGGTGGCGGCATCGATCGTGGTGTGGGTGATCAACAC
>JAEZDL010000148.1 GCA_023418095.1 Bacteroidota bacterium | reverse complement strand
TCAAGCTGGCGCCATCATCGGACATATCACCGAACGGAACGCCAACGTCTGCACCCAACGACAACTGCGTGGTCTGTGCAGATAGATAGCTGGCACCACAAATAGCAGTACCGATCATTATTGTTTTCAGGATGTTCATTGGTTCAATGGATTTTTCTTTTTTTACCGCCCGTGCTTCTCACCAATACCAGACCATTGATGCCGGCGCACGACGGATCCAAAGCAAACGCCCGAACGCTTTGAGTTGATTATCAAGTGAATAACATTCCATTCAGCAAGGATCTCAACCAAAAAAGAAGGGGTGATCCTGCGACACCCCTTCCATTTCCGTGGAAACCTT
Organism: Bacteroidota bacterium; assembly: GCA_023418095.1. GTDB lineage: Bacteria > Bacteroidota > Bacteroidia > Flavobacteriales_F > PHOS-HE28 > PHOS-HE28. The sequence continues at coordinate 9,168 of JAEZDL010000148.1, read as the reverse complement.
TCTATACCTTTTGTTGAGCCCGGATCAGGTTGAGGGCCCCACCGGCCTTGAACCATTCAACTTGCTGGTGGTTGTAGGTATGCTCGCACATGATCGTGTCGCGGCTGCCGTCGGTATGCTTCAATACCATCGTAAGGGGCCTTCCCGGTGCGAAATCCACCAGATCGATCACGTCGATCCGATCGTCCTCCTGGATCAGGTCGTAATCACTTTCCTGCCTGAAGGTAAGAGCGAGCATTCCCTGTTTCTTCAGGTTCGTCTCATGGATCCGCGCGAAACTCTTCACAAGCACCGCTGCCACACCCAGGTGCCGCGGCTGCATGGCCGCATGTTCACGGCTACTGCCTTCACCATAATTATGGTCGCCAACAATGATGCTCTTCACCCGCGCGGCTTTGTAGGCACGTTGCGTAGCGGGCACCGCACCATATTCGCCGGTCAGCTGGTTCTTCACCTTGTCGGTCTCACCATTGAAGAAGTTGATAGCCCCGATCAAAGTGTTGTTGCTGATGTTGTCCAGGTGCCCGCGATAACGCAACCAGGGACCCGCCATACTGATGTGATCTGTGGTGCACTTCCCTTTCGCCTTGATCAACACCACTGCATCGGTGATGTTCATGCCATCCCACGCCGGGAAAGGTTCCAACAACTGTAGGCGTTCGCTCTCCGGCTTCACAATCACCTGCACATTCCGCCCATCGGCTGCAGGAGCCTTGTAGCCCGCATCCTTTACATCGAAGCCCATCGGCGGCAGTTCCACGCCCACGGGTTCATCAAGCATCACTTCTTCACCATCCTCGTTTTTCAACCGATCGGTGAGCGGGTTGAACGTGAGATCACCGGCGATCGCAAAGGCCGTCACGATCTCCGGACTTGCAACGAAAGCGTGAGTATTCGGATTTCCATCGTTGCGCTTGGCGAAGTTGCGGTTGAAGCTGGTGATGATCGAGTTCTTGCGGTTCGGGTCATCGGAATGCCTTGCCCACTGGCCAATGCAGGGCCCGCAGGCGTTCGCCAGCACCACACCACCCATCTCATCGAAGGTCTGGAGAATGCCATCGCGTTCAGCGGTGTACCTTACTTGTTCACTGCCCGGCGTGATGGTGAACTCGCTCTTCACCTTCAATTTCTTCGTCGCAGCCTGTTTTGCGACGCTCGCACTTCGGGTAAGATCTTCATAGCTGCTGTTGGTGCAACTTCCGATCAAGCCCACTTCCAGTTTGGCTGGCCACTCATTTTCCTTCACCGCTGCAGCGAACCGGCTGATCGGCCAGGCCAGATCCGGTGTGAACGGTCCGTTCACGTGAGGTTCCAATGTGCTCAGATCGATCTCGATCACCTGATCGAAATATTTGCCCGGATCGGCATACACTTCCTTGTCGCCCTGAAGGTGTTCGGCGATCGCATCGGCCATCACCGCCACCACTTCCCTACCGGTACCGTTCAGGTAGCGGCGCATGCTGTCGTCGTAACCGAATGTACTGGTGGTGGCACCCACCTCCGCGCCCATGTTGCAGATCGTGCCTTTGCCGGTGCAACTCAAGCTTTCAGCACCTGGCCCGAAATATTCGATGATCGCGCCGGTCCCTCCCTTTACGGTGAGGATCCCAGCCACCTTCAGGATCACGTCTTTTGGTGAGGCCCAACCGCTGAGCTTACCCGTGAGCTTCACCCCGATGATCTTCGGCCATTTCAATTCCCACGCCAGCCCGCTCATCACATCGCAAGCATCGGCACCGCCCACACCTATCGCGATCATACCCAGCCCGCCGGCGTTCACCGTATGGCTGTCGGTCCCGATCATCAGGCCACCGGGGAATGCATACTGTTCCAGCACCACTTGGTGAATGATCCCGGCGCCGGGTTTCCAGAAACCGATCCCGTATTTGTTGCTGATGCTTTCCAGGAAAGTGAATACTTCGTTGCTCTTCAGCATCGCTTCCTGCAGATCGGCGCTGGCCCCGACCCGCGCCTGGATCAGGTGATCGCAATGCACGGTGCTCGGCACCGCCACCCGGTCGCGGCCGGTGGTGCTGAACTGCAGAAGCGCCATTTGCGCCGTGGCATCCTGCATGGCCACACGATCGGGAGCGAAATCGACATAGCTGCCGCCACGAACGAAAGGCTCGTTCGTGGTCTCGTTCCATAGATGTGAGTAGAGGATCTTCTCTGTGAGCGTAAGCGGTTTGCCAACCAATTTCCTGGCGGCCTTCACACGTTCCGGCAACCGGGTGTAAACCGCTTTGATCATATCAAGGTCGAAGATCTGGCTCATCTATATTTTGATTGCTGCAAAGGTAAGGCTGTGCTGTATGATCGATCCGATCGAATGACCGATCGAAAGCAGAAAAGCGGACCGAAGCCCGCTTTTCATGTTCAGTAACGATCGAATGATCACTCTTCCACCACCTCGAAAGGAATGGAACGGACCACATCGCGGTGGAAAACGACCTCCGCCTCGTACTTGCCGATGCTCTTGATCGCTTCACCCTTGATCTTGATGTTCTTGCGATCCACTTCGAAGCCTAAGGCACGAATGGCATCGGCGATCTGGATCGTGTTCACGCTGCCGAAGATCTTGCCCTTCTCACCCACCTTGGCGCCTATCTTCAAGGTCTTATCCGCCAGGCCGTTGGCCACGGATTCCGCCTTCTCCTTGATCTTCGCTTCCTTATGGGCGCGCTGCTTCATGGTCTCGGCCAGCTGCTTCTTCTCGCTCGGCGTTGCCGCCACAGCGAAACCGCGTGGCAACAGGAAATTCCGTGCGAATCCATCGCGCACTTTCACCACATCGTTGGCATAGCCAAGATGCTCCACGTCTTGTTTCAGGATAACTTCCATTGTCGTAGGCTGGTGTCAGTGGTTTACTTCAGCATATCGGCCACGTAAGGCATAAGGGCCAAATGGCGGCTGCGCTTGATCGCCTGGCCGACCTTGCGCTGGTACTTCAGGCTGGTGCCGGTAAGGCGGCGTGGAAGGATCTTGCCCTGCTCGTTCACGAAACGCAGCAGGAAATCGGCGTCCTTGTAATCGATGTAAGTAATGCCCATCTTCTTGAAGCGGCAATACTTCTCCTTCTTGGTCTCGATCGCGATCGGCGTGAGATAGCGGATCTCGCTGTTATCTGCTGACATGGCTTGTTACGCGTTCACGTTCGTTGGTTCAATGGTCTTCTTCGCAGCCGCAGGCTTCCGGTCGCGGCGCTTTTCCGCAAAGGAGATGTGGTGCTTGTCCATCACCACGGTGAGGAAACGGATGATCCGTTCATCGCGGCGGTATTCGGTCTCGAGCTTGGTAACGAACGCGGGGTCCGCTTCGAACTCGATCAGGTGGTAGAAGCCCGTGGACTTCTTCTGGATCGGATACGCCAGCTTGCGCATCCCCCAGTCCTCTTCATGGCGGATCTTGCCATTGCCTGCTTTTATCAGGTCTTTGAACTTGTTTACCGCCTCCTTTGCCTGATCCTCAGACAAAACGGGAGTTAAGATGAAGACGGTCTCGTACCGGTTGGTCATATTGTCCTTTCGGTTAAATGGGCGGCAAAGGTAGGGATTTTATTTGATGTTGAGGTTGTTGGAGGTTGAGGGTTGAAGAGGTTGGGAGTTGAGGAGTGGAAAAGGTTGAAGCCAGACTTGAGATATGAAAGTTCCGACTTTCGACTTCAGACTTCCGACTCACGACTCATAAATAGGCGCCTTAACAGGCTGGGAGTCCATCCTGAGCAGAGGCGAAGGGCTGTAGCTGGTATGTTCCTGAGGCTACCATGCTCGGGATCTCGATGGGTCTGAATATTATCGATCGGCGGCTGGATCTATCATAGTGCTATTGGCATCTCGGCCTAACAAGACAGTATTGCTAGCTTCATACTCGGCCATCCGGTGCCAGGTCCCATCATCTTCGCCCTGATGCAGATATCTGTATGCATCCCGATCGGAGATACCTGTACGGTCAATTTGTTCAATGGATACCAGATGCCAGATCTCGCGATAGAAGTTCATGGTGGGTTCGAAAAGCCAGTTGGCCCCTATCCTGACCGGCAGATCCGTCGGTTTCCTTTCAAGATGATCCCTAATGGCACGCATCGCGTCCTTGGTTGAGACATCATATTGCCATTCCACGCTATGTTCCACGCCGAAATCCTTGAAAAAATGGATGACCGGTCTCGCCGATAGCACAACCAGCGCACATACTCCGACCCATTTGGATCGTGAGGAACTGTCGATCGCATAAGCGATCGGTAGAGCGCTCACGGGCACCATGTATAATGCAAAGCGTTGGATCGGAAGATCGATCCCGAGTATTACGTTTTGGAGCATTATGATGATGAATGTTCCCAGTGCCACAAGAGAAAATAAGATCCATGATCGCTCGTTCCCACGTTCTCTCCGGAAATAACGGATCGCTCCGGCGAAAAGGACGAGTGTGATCACAAAGAACACTGGCACGAGGAACCGATCGGGGATCCCTTTGAACCAAAGGCCATTCACTATGGAGGCACCGGTGGATCGCACAAATCCGTCCTTCCCTCCAAAATCCAACTTCTCATTAAGCACCTGGATCACCGGGATGGCGAGCAGCATGCAATTCAAGGCCGTCAGACCGATGATCGAGAAAAGTGAACGGCGATCCGCGGCTTCAACACCCGCCCGGTGATCTTTTGCCCAAAGAAGTATCAGTGCGCCCAAAGACGCGGCATAAGTAGTGACCACTGGAAAACTGCTTAATGTCGCCAACAGAAATGCCAGTTGAAATAAAATGATGTATTTAATGCGCCATGTCTCGTAGATCTTCAACAAGTAATAAGCTCCCGTGAGCAAAAAGCCCCAGGATAGGCCATATCCGCGAGCAAGGGAAAATAACTCCATCATATAAGGATTGGTTGCAAGCATGGTGAAGGCGGTCACGGAAACTGCCACGCTCAATGGCCAAAAGATCATGTATAAAAAGAAAAAATAAAGCAGCAAGGCCAATACGTTCGGTAACCGCAAAGTGAATTCGGAAACACCGAACACCAATGAACTGAATTTCATCAAAAGGCTATTGAGCAAATGATTATTGGTGAACGGTTCCGTGTGAAGCACCAGGTCGCTTACCGGAAGTCTGGGGTAATAGAGATAGGTGTAGCTCTCATCGTGTGTGAAAGATGCTTCCATCGCACGATGGACCACCATTCCTGCAACAACAAGTGCGACCGTCAGAACGATCACACTGCCCAGTACTTTCGGAGAAAAGATTCTCTTTTCGATCCGGCGAAGGTAAATCCAGCTTCATTAGCAGCTCCGATCACCTCTTTGCAGGATCCTGGAAGAGGTCACCACATGATCATAAAAGATGTTTGATCACTTCGATCCCATTGCAATAACTCTAGATCAGCTTATCCCTTATCCCAGCCAGCAACTCGTACGATCGCAAACGAGCTTTCGGATCATGGAAATGCCCGGCGATCATCAATTCATCTGGCCCGTAGGTGGAAATGAATTGGCGCAATGCGTTCTCCACGTTGATCGGTGATCCCACGAAAGATCTTACGAGCGAGCGCTGAACCCACGCTTTTTCCTCCTGTTTCCAATAGCTCTCGATATCATCGATCGGTGGCTGTACCTGTCCTGGCTTGCCGCGCAAAAGGTTCACGAATTGCACCTGCATCGATGTGAAATGGCGGCGCGCCTCGGCATCCGTATCGGCCACAAAAGCGTTCACGGTAAGCATCACATACGGATCGCTCAATTGCTGGCTTGGGGTGAAACGATCACGATAGATCGTGATCGCCTGCTCCATGTGATCGGGCGCGAAATGTGAAGCAAAGGCATACGGAAGCCCCAGCATTCCGGCGAGTTGGGCACTATACAAACTGGAGCCGAGCAACCAGATCGGTACGCGTAAACCTTCCCCCGGAACCGCCCTGATCGCCTGGCCGGGTGCAGCTGGTTCGAAATAATGCTGCAATTCCTGAACATCCTGCGGGAACCGATCCACGCTCTGGTGCAGATCGCGGCGTAAAGCCCGGGCCGTAAGCTGATCGGTGCCGGGAGCTCGCCCGATCCCAAGGTCGATCCTGCCCGGATACATCGCTTCGAGGGTTCCGAATTGTTCCGCGATCACCAAAGGGGCATGGTTGGGCAACATCACGCCGCCCGATCCTACGCGCATCGTTCTGGTCGCGCCCGCGACATGACCGATCACCACCGCCGTCGCGGCGCTCGCAATGCCGGGCATGCCATGATGTTCCGCGAGCCAGAAACGCTGGTAACCGAGCCTCTCAGCCAACTGCGCCAATTCCACCGAATTACGGAAGGCATCCGTGGCCGAGGAGCCATGAGCGATCGGTGCCAGGTCAAGGATGGAGAAAGGGATCATGGTGAAGCGCATGAAATTTACGGACTGCGCTGTGCGTTCTTATCATGGCTCTTTCTTTCGCACCGATCATTTCCCAACAGTTCTTCACAACACTTCAGCGTTCCGATCGGCCCGGCTATCTTCGCCATCAGCATGGATCAGTTCATCGTAAGCGCCAGAAAATACCGCCCGGCCACCTTCGATACCGTTGTTGGTCAGGAGGCTGTCACCAGCACGTTGAAGAACGCGATCAAGAGCGGTCATCTGGCCCATGCCTTTCTCTTCACAGGACCGCGGGGCGTGGGCAAGACCACCTGCGCCCGCATTCTTGCACGCACGATCAATTGCGAGAACCGATCGGAAGATGTGACCGCGTGCGGGCAATGCCTGCCTTGCAAAACGTTCGAGGAAGGTCATTCCATGAACATCTTCGAGCTTGATGCGGCGAGCAACAACAGCGTCGATGATATCCGCAACCTGAACCTTCAGGTGCAGATCGCGCCACAGGTCGGCGCGAAGAAAGTGTACATCATCGATGAGGTGCACATGCTTTCTTCCGCCGCTTTCAATGCATTTTTGAAAACGTTGGAAGAACCGCCGTCCTACGCGATCTTCATTCTGGCGACAACAGAAAAACACAAGATCCTGCCAACGATCCTAAGCCGTTGCCAGGTATTCGATTTCCGGCGGATCGGCATCGGCGATATCAGCAGGCATCTTGGTTCGATCGCTGCAAAGGAGGGGATCGAGGCCGATCTGCAAGCGTTGCATACGATCGCGCAAAAAGCCGATGGTGGCCTGCGCGATGCACTGAGCATCTTCGATCAATTGGTGAGCTTCTCAGGTAACAGGCTCACCTACCAGGATGTTCTAACGAACCTGAACGTTCTTGATCATGAGCATTACTTCCGCGTTACCGATGGATTGATCCGTGGTGATGTGCCTTCCGTTCTGGTCGAGTTCAACCACATCCTGCAGCAAGGCTTCGATGGACATCTTTTCGTCACGGGTCTGGCGCGCCATTTCCGTGATCTGCTCGTAAGCCAGGATCCACGAACCCTTCCGCTTTTGGAAGTGAGCGAAGATCTTGCAACGCGCTACGGGCAGCAGGCCCAGGCCGCCGATCGCGAAATGCTGATCAAGGGACTGGACAAACTCGCCCAGTGCGATGCGCAGTACCGCAACAGCAAGGAGCCACGTCTTCTGGTGGAGCTTGCCTTGATCCAATTATGCAGGCTCGGATCGAACACCCCAATGCCAGGCGCGAATGGATCGGCGAGCACGGAAAAAAAAAGTCCTGATGTGAGTGCGCCCCCACGCGCGATCGCTCCCACACCAGCTCTGGTTCCTGCTGCAACTGCCCCGGCTCCTACCCCGGCTCCTACTCCGGCTCCTGTAGCGAGCGTTGCCGCGCCGATCGACAGGAATTCCTATACGCCAAAACGCCGGCTTGTGGTCGGTCAGGTGAGCATCAGCCAGCCTGCAGCGATCACCACGTCCGTTAAGGAAGCTGTTGTTGAGCAGATCGATGAAGAGGTGGAAGGCCCTGCTGCCGCCTCCACACGTGAAGTGAATCCTTCGTTGTTGATCCGGGCATGGGGCGAGTTCGCGGAATTGAAGAAGAAGGAAGGTCGATCGAGCCTGTATGCCACGCTCACCGATCGTGAACCGAAGGTGGCCGGTATCGGCCGAGTGAGTTTTTCGATCGTGAACGAAGTGCAGGAGAATTACCTGCGCAATGAGAAACCCGAACTCCTTGGCCACCTCCGCCGATCGCTGGGGGATCCAACCCTGGAGTTGGAAGTGGTGAAGGAAGAAGTGAAGGTACGCCCGCGGTACACGGTGGCCGATCGGTTCAACCTGATGGCCGAGCGAAATCCTGCGCTACGCGTACTGCGCGATTCGGTGGATCTGGATCTGGGAGTTTGAGCATTCACGCGATCCCGATCACACAATGAAAAAGCGGGACCTCTTTCGAGATCCCGCTCCAGCACGGTAGCTGCTTCCCTCGTTGCTACGCGGCAAAACGTTCCGATCTTCCAACATCATCGTTGCGCAATTCCTTCTTATGGAATTTCAGGTGATAGATGATGTTGGCGATGCCGACGCAGAAGGCCACGGCGCCCACGTAGATGAAAACTTCTTCGATCTGATCGGGGATCATGGTATCGAGCAGATACCCAAATCCAAGACCGATCGCTGCCGCCACCCATTGCATGCCATCCTTCAACGCTTTGCGCGGATCGGGAGCAGGCTTTCGCAACCCCACCTCCATTCCCCGCTCGATCATCGCCATGCGTTCACGATGCCGCGTGGTGAAATACAAATACGCGATACCGAAGATCGATCCCACCGTGAACATGATCGCGATCATCCCAGTTATGTCTCCCATAGCTGCTTCTGTTGTGTTGCTCATCTGACGCGACGCCGATCGATCCGGTTACGATCGATTGAAAATTCCTTCACCTTTCATTCGGAACCGCGGCCGTTCATCGCAATTTCGAATGCAACTGATGGCTTGAGCGCAAGTTTGTAACCGCCTCCCAACCGTTCACGTCACATCACACATATGGATGCGAGCCTCCTTTCGCGCGTTCTCGCCGGTGACAGCCGTGCGTATGCGGAAGTGGTGCGCACCTACCAACACATGGTGTACACCGTATGCCATCGCGTGTTGCGCAATACCGAAGATGCCGAGGAGGCCACGCAGGACAGTTTCGTGAAAGCCTACCAGAACCTTCACAGCTTTGGTGGCACTTCGAAATTCAGCACATGGCTTTACAGCATCGCGTATCGCACAGCGATCAGTCACGATCGATCCCGGAAAGCAGC
>JAEZDL010000106.1 GCA_023418095.1 Bacteroidota bacterium | reverse complement strand
CCACCCGCCCCCCCCCCCCCCCCCCAGGCCCGTTGGTTGCAATTCACGAAATGAGATTAACGACGGTCATATGCACCTATCTACTTTCAATAGCTGTTCTAGCTCAATTCGACTATTTGGACCAAAGAGATTTGTACATTAAGTACAACATCAAAGAAGTGAATTCATTCTACCACGACTCGGGATCAGTAACCAATGATGAACGATGGCTCATTGATGAAATGGGGCGGATATACTCACATAAACTTTTAGAAACAGAAGATGATCCGATCTTTGATTTGACCGAGTACTTCTATTCCAATGATGCGCTAATTAAATCTATTCATATCGGTTTTTGGCATTCAAGAGCTAATAAGATTGACACCGGTGTTACTAATTACAACTTAAATGGATTTGGAAAGCCTATTCAGCGCATTTATTACAACACACGTAACAATGATACGCTTATAAACACTTATACTTATGAGGAAAGTCGACTTATTAGTGAGATATTCTACGATTCTTTTTCTCAAATTCACACAATAGATTCTTCCTACTATTACGATAATGGCGTACGTCATATTCGTAGTCGAACAGGTTTTGCACCGATTTTCTCTCTAGATACAGTAATCCCGGATCAAAAGATGCTCCAATATTTTGATACAACAGGAAATATTAATCTTGAAGTAGAATTCGCCATTGACGACAAGGGAGGACAAACACCGATTAGGTCAAAATCATTCGTTTACGAAAACAATCGTATAGTTCGTATCATTGCTTTATATCTTGGTACTCAAGAATGGGAAACTAGAATGAGAAAGACCGAGGAGTATTTCTTTTACGATGACAGGGGGTTTGTTACAAGAACAGAATGGTCCTCAGACGGAAAGAGGACTCCATATCTTGTTTATACATTTGAGTACAAATAGGAACTGCAACCAACAGCACCTAAACGCCAGCAGGCCCTCAGCTCTCCGATCGAATGGGAATCGTTAAACTTGAAGGTCGCTGCATCGCAGGCTGGTCCCGGGTCACCTGCCGGCGTTTAGCGGCGAACCGTTGTGCTCAATTTGAAGTATGAAGTCGCTGGGTAGTAAATACAAGTCAGCTTCATTGGACTTCAAAAAGTTCATGAATGACTATTTTACTGGACCTATTGTTATTCGCGCTCGTGGAGAAGAAGATATAGGTGTTTGGCAGCGCTTGAAAGGGGAGGAACTTGAAGTGGCCAAGCAGAAGATCATCGAAGAACTTCCGAGTGACCAGGAATATTTCATGAGGGCTGTCGCTCAATTTAGAGATGAGCGTGCCTTACCTATGCTTACATGGACGGCGGAAAAAGGAAGAACTGAACATTCAAGATGTTATGCGGCCAAAGTTTTATATGACTGGGTCGGATATGATCAGTATTTCGAAAGACTTGAAGATGTCTTAAAATATGGAAGTCAATGGTCTAAGATTAATCTAGATTATTGGATTAGCGGTCTGGATGAAGAGAATGCACTGAAATACTTTTGGCGGGCCATGAATGATTCTGATGGTTTCGTTCGATTCTGTGCGTACAACGCGCTCCAGAAATATTATGGGGTTTGGAGATTTCGGAATGATGGAGGTGCAGAAGAACGTTATTTCACTGGCGAAGCCGTCTATGACAACAAAGAACTTTTCGAGACTCGTAAAGCTGAACTCAAGAATCGGATCGAGGAATGGAAGAAAGCAAACTGAGCACAACAGCACCTAAACGCCAGCAGGCCCTCAGTTCTTCGATCGAAAGAGAAGTGGTAAACTTGAATGATCGGAGCTTCGAGGCTGGTCCCGGAGTATCTGTCGGCGTTTAGCTGCGAACCGTTGGCAGCCATTATAAGATGCATCGATTGACAATCATAGTTTCTCTCTTGTCAATTGCTTGTACCCAGACGACTCCTTCACTTGAGGAGGAGAAATCACCAGATCCTGTCACTTGGCGAGTTGATTCACTGGATATTCCCGTTTGTAAACCATGTGATGATTTCAGTGCTGATTTTAAATGGAAACTTAATAAACTTTATGGCCAAGAGGTCAATATAGGTGATTTGCTTGATCTGCGTGGAGGGGTATTACAGCATATTACAATGAAGGGGGATACTATCAATCGGAATAAATCGATGATTCGTGAAGAGATTCTTGAAATCTATGGTTCGGATTGGGTGGACTATGCATATATCGTTGAAAGGAATGATTCTGTCTTGATCTTGAGAAAACCCCAACGAATTACTTATGAATTAGGCACAGAACCACCTCCCAATGACCTGTTTATATACCTGTCCACAGTAAAATAAAACGTCTGCCAACATGCGCTTGCAGCAAGCCGCCCTCGTCCCGGTGATAACCCCTGTTGAAGGGCTGTACATTTCGTCCAGTAGTAAGATCACGAAAGGCGGCCTGCGGCAAGCGCAGGCCCGTTGACCGCCATTCCGCCAGATGCGCGGAACAGCGTTCAACTCATCAATGACCACTCGGGAAAGGAGTACGCGGTTTCCCGCATGGTTACCTTTCGGCAATGCGCATCGCAACCTACAATGTGAACGGGGTGAACGGCCGGCTGCCAGTGCTGTTGCGCTGGCTGGAGGAGACCACTCCCGATGTGGTGTGCCTGCAGGAATTGAAGGCGCCGGACGAGAAATTCCCGTTGCAGGCGATCAATGCCGCCGGCTATGAAGCGATCTGGCACGGCCAGAAAAGCTGGAATGGCGTTGCGATCCTCACACGTAACAAACCGATCCAGGAGGTTACGAAAGTGCTGCCGGGCGATCCGGAAGATCTGCACAGCCGCTACATCGAGGCGGTGATCGATGGGATCACGATCGCGTGCCTTTACCTGCCCAACGGCAACCCCGTGCCTGGCCCGAAGTTCGATTTCAAGATGAAGTGGTTCGCGCGGTTGCGCAAACACGCGGCTGAGCTTTTGAAGAAGGATTCACCAGCGATCCTGCTGGGCGATTTCAACGTGATGCCCACCGAGCTCGATGTGTACAAACCCGAGCGCTGGGTGGAAGATGCGCTCTTCCGCCCCGAAGTGCGCGCGGAGTTCTTCAAGCTGATCGATCAAGGCTGGACCGATGCGATCCGCCATTTGTACCCGAACGAAGTGATCTACACGTTCTTCGATTACTTCCGCAACGCTTATGGGCGCAACGCAGGTCTGCGCATCGATCACTTCCTGCTGAGCAAGCATCTCGTGCCGCGCCTGAAAAGAGCAGGTGTGGACAGGCATGTGCGCGGTTGGGAAAAGACCAGCGATCACTGCCCTGTGTGGATCGAGTTGAAGTGAAGCGCGATCAGCGTGCTAAGCGTAACATGTAGTTGTCACCCTGAGCTCGTCGAAGGGTAATCCACAATGCATGCGCTTCGGCCGGCTCAGCGTGACATGTATTGCAACTTCGGTTTAACGCTTCAGCGGGCTCAGGGTGATAGGTAGTTGTCACCCTGAGCCCGTCGAAGGGCAATTTCATCTTAACTTCACGAGGTGCAATTCCACTATTACGTCTACATCATTGAATGCAGCGATGGCACCTTTTACACTGGCGTGAGTAATAATTATGAGCGCCGGTACAAAGAGCATTGTGAGGGCATCAATCCCGGTTGTTACACGTATGATAGACGACCTCTACGGCTGCGCCATGTGGAATGGTATCACGATATCACGCAGGCGATCGCGCGTGAAAAGCAATTGAAAGGTTGGGGTAAAAAGAAGAAGGAGGCTTTGATCGCAGGTGACTTCAAGACTTTGAGCTTTGAAGCGCTCGGATATGAACGGCGGGTTTTCCCACCGTTGAACCGGGATCAACGCACTTAAGGTACGCTTCGGCGGGCTCAGCGTGACATGTGTTCTATGATCGGTTTGGCGGCTTTGGCGGGCTAAGCGTGACATGTACTTTATGATCGGTTTGGCGCTTTGGCGGGCTAAGCGTGACATGTACTTTATGATCGGTTTGGCGCTTCGGCTGGCTCAGTGACATGTGTTCTACCATCGGTTTCGCGCTTCGGCGGGCTCAGCGTGACATGTGAGTCGCGATCAGCGTTGGCAACTATCGCACCAATAGCTCCATCGCTTGCGTTTTCCCGTTTTCGCACGCTGAAGTTTTTCCCGGCAATTCGGGCACTTGAACTTTCGATGGATCCTAAGATGCTTCACCAATTGGAAGACCTTGCGCCAGCGGTAGAACTGGCGTGAGAACGATCGCGCCAGACCAACGATCTCGCGCCGCTTGGCCAACGGGATCTGGCGCACTTTTGTGACCGGCTTCACGCCGGCGAGCGCCAACACTTCGTTCTTGATGATGTTGCCGACGCCGGAGAAGATCTGCTGATCGAGAAGCACATCGGCGATCTCTTCATCGAGGTTCCCGCGCAGGGCGAGCATCGCCTTCTCCGGATCCCATTTCCGGTGAAGCACATCCACCGAGAAATCGTAATTCCTTTTGAAATTCTTCTCATCGATGATCTTCACCGAGCAACTGAACATGCGCAATTCACCATTCCTGAAGGTGAAGGCGAGTCGTGGCTCGCGCGCGCGTTTGTAATCACCGGTAACGGTGATCCCTTCCACATCGGCCTCGTACGTGCCGAACATGAGGAAATGCACTTTCAATGCGAACCGATCGAATTGGAAAACCAGGTGTTTTCCCCAATTGAAGATCTCCTTCACGCGCTCCTTCTCGAACCGCTCCTTTTCGATCTTGGTGTTGCCGCGCACGGCAAGTATCTGCTCCCCTTTGAACGGTTGAAGTTGTTCCCGGGCGAGAAGCAGTGAAGGGCCTTCCATGCGATGGATCGGAACAGATCGGGTGCCGGAGCGGAGCGCACCGAAGTGAACGATCGGATCAACGGTTCGGTTTACCTTTAACCTCCCTGTTACGAATGATCCACCGGCACCACGCGAAATTCCCGCCCGCGATCCAACCATGATCATTACCAAGGTGGAACCTGTTTCCGGCAGCGAGAGCGAGCGCCGCATGCGCATGGCCGCCCGGGCCGCGCAGCTGGGGATCTACGACTGGCACATCCCCACCGATACCGCGATCTGGGAGAACGAAGAGATGTACAGGATCTTCGGCCGTGATCCTGCGGACGGACCGCTTTCCAATGCGGAATTCATCAACGAATACGTTCATCCGGATGATGTACCGCTTTTCCGGCAGACCATGGAAGCCACGATCGCCAGCGGATCGGCATTCCATTACATATGCAGGATCGGGATCAAGACCACGGGTGAACAGAAATGGGTGGAATTCAATGGCGAATTGGAGCTGGAACCCAGCGGTGAGCCATTGCGATTGCGGGGTGTGATCCAGGATATAACAGAAAGGCGCCGGCTTGAAAATGATCGCGAACGTTTCCTCGACCTGGGATCGGACCTGCAGGTGATCATCGGCACTGGGGGTGATCTGCAATGGGTGAGCCCCACGTTCGAAAAACTTCTTGGCTGGCCGCCTGATGAGATCCTGCACAGATCCTGGATCTCACTTGTACATCCCGATGACCGCAAAGGGTCGATCGAGGAATCGCTTGCCCTTCTGGAGGGCAGACGCACCCATTCATTCCAGAACCGGTATCGCCACAAGGCGGGGCACCATGTGTGGTTGCAGTGGAACGCGCGTTCCTACCAGCAGGAAGGCACGATCCATGGGGTGGCCACCGACATCACCGAACAGAAGAGTGCCGAGCAGGACCGGGCATTGCAGATGGAGATCGCCGACCAGCTGGCGCACCTCACCGATCCGCAGATGATCATGCGCGTGGTGGGCTCGAAGCTTCGCGAACATCTTGAAGTTTCACGTTGTGTTTTCGTGGAATACGATCTGACCACCGACAGCGCCACACTGGTACATGAGGAATGTGGACCGGGAATGATGAGCGTTTCCGGAACGTATGATCTGCGAAGCATGACCGATCCGGCAACGATGCGGTCACTCCACAAAGGCGGACAGCTCATCATCAACGATGTCCTGGAGCACCCATCAGCCGCATCACTCATGCAGGTGTACTCCTCCATGGGGATCGCCTCTTCACTCACCTCGCCCTATGTGAGCGAAGGCAAGTGCAAATGCGGCATCACCCTTCACCATAGTGAACCACGCACATGGAGCGTGCGCGAGATCGGTCTGATGAAGGATGTATCCGAAAGGACCTGGTCTGCGATCGAACACGCGCGGATCGGCCAGCGATTACAACACAGCCGCGACAGGTTGCGTCTTGTGACAGATGCGATCCCTGTACTGATCTCCTACCTGGACAAGGATCACTATTACCGGTTCGTGAACCGCAAGTACACGGATTGGTTCAAGGTTGATCGCAATGATATCATCGGCAAACATCTGAAGGAGATCGTCGGTGAAGCTGTGTACCAGACCACCCTGCCACGGATCCAGCGTGTGCTTGGTGGCGAGACCCAGAAGTTCGAACAGCTCCATCCATACAAATTCGGTGGAACGAGATTCGTTGAAGTGACCTTCGTTCCCGATCGTTCGGAAGATGGACAGATCCACGGATGGTACGCCCTGGTGCAGGATATAACCGACCGAAAGGCGCATGAGGATGCGATGACCGACGCGGAGCGCCGGAAGGATGAATTCCTCGCCACCTTGTCGCATGAGTTGCGCAACCCGATGGCACCTTTGAAGAGTGCCCTCGAGATCCTGGACATGGAAGTGACCGAAAGCGAGGCACAGCATGCCCGCGCGATCATGAAACGACAGGTGTCACGGATGACGCACCTGATCGATGACCTGATGGACATCTCCAGGATCAGCAGGGGCAAGATCGAGTTGTACATGAAGCGGCTCGACCTGAAAAAGGCGATAGTTGAAGCCGCGGAAGCCACCGATCCGTTCATCAAGGAACAAGGCCACGTACTTTCATTGGATCTGCCGCAGCAGGCCGTTTTCATCAATGCGGATGAGGATCGGATGGTGCAGGTGCTCACCAACCTGCTGTCCAATGCCGCCAAATACACCGATCGGGGCGGCAGGATCTCTGTTCACCTGAATGAAAGTGATGGACAGGCCGTGGTTCGGATCAAGGATACAGGGATCGGCCTGGCCCCTGAAAATTTGGATCGCATCTTCGAAATGTTCAACCAGGTCTCGATCAGCAACGGTCGCGGTCAGGGCGGACTCGGCATCGGCCTCAACCTGGTGAAGAACCTGGTGGGCATGCACAATGGTTCCATCACCGCGGAAAGTCCGGGGCTTGGCAAAGGCAGCATCTTCACGCTTTCGATCCCTCTTGCGGATCGCGACTGATCGGGCATGCCATTGTACTGGCAGCGCATCACCGAACGGATGGGCCTGAAGTGACATTACCTTTAGTCCAATTATCAAAAACTATCCGATCCGAAATGGGAAACTTATTCCGTGGAATTCTCGCCGGTTACGGCGCAAGCAAACTCGGCGGTGGCTGCCTTGGCACCATCGTGGTCTTCATCATTCTTTACTGGCTTCTGGGCTACACCGGCTGTTTCTAACGGAAGGTGGATCGGTCTTGGTGGCCAGGGATCTTTGTTGATCCCGGTGTGCGACTCATGCATGGCCATTCATATGTTCCTGGGTCCGATCATGCGCAAATGGTCCGATGCAGCTTCTTGACATATGAATGGCCATACATGAGTCGGCTTCTGAACCCTGGCCTTTACGGTTCATTGCCAGCCCAGGTTTGTGGTAGATGGATCTTCTGCAATGCCTGTGGAGGATCACTGCAAGGCCACTCATATGTTCTTGGGGTTCGATCATGCGCAAGTGGTCCGATCCAGCTTCTTGACATATGAATGGCCATACATGGATCGGCTTCTGATCCATGGCCTTTTCGGTTCATTAGGATCAGGTTTGTGGTAGATGGATCTTCTGCAATGCCTGTGGAGGATCAATGCATGGCCATTCATATGTTCCTTGGGTTCGATCATGCGCAAATGGTCCGATCCAGCTTCGGACATATGAATGGCCATACATGGATCGGAGTGATCCCAAGCTGCCACACATCGATCCACGAATATTGTGGATGACTCGGCGTTACTTGAGGCGACCAGCCTTCACACCGCGGCCAGTCCCCCTACCGGTGGCTGTAGTTCGGTGCTTCCCGCGTGATGTACACGTCGTGCGGGTGGCTTTCCTTCATTCCCGCCATGGTGATGCGAATGAATTTCGCATGCGTAAGCGCATCGATATCGGCTGCGCCGCAATAACCCATCCCCGCGCGCAAACCGCCCACGAGCTGATGCACCACTTCCGATAACTTTCCTTTGTAGGGAACCCGGCCACTGATCCCTTCAGGCACGAGCTTCTTGATGTCGTCCTCGGCATCCTGGAAGTACCGGTCCTTGCTGCCCTGCTGCATCGCTTCGATCGATCCCATGCCACGGTACGCCTTGAAACGGCGGCCTTCATAGATGATCGTTTCACCCGGACTTTCCTCCACGCCGGCGAACATGCTGCCGATCATTACGGTGCCAGCGCCAGCGGCCAGGGCTTTTACAATATCACCGGTATAACGAATACCTCCATCGGCGATCACTGGAACGCCGCTTTCCTTCAAGGCTTCTGCGCAATCCATCACCGCTGTGAGCTGTGGAACCCCAACGCCGGCGATCACTCGCGTGGTGCAAATGCTTCCCGGACCGATCCCCACTTTCACCGCATCGGCACCGGCTTCCGCAAGGGCTTGCGCAGCTTCTGCAGTGGCAACGTTCCCTACAACGATGTCCACGCCTTTCAATTCCTTCTTCGCCTTGCGCAACATGTCCATCACGCCTTTGCTGTGGCCATGCGCGGTATCGATCACGATCGCATCAACGCCGGCCTCCTTCAATGCTTTGGCTCTGTCGAGTGAATCACTCGTAACACCGATCGCAGCAGCAACGCGCAACCTCCCGTGGCGGTCCTTGCACGCGTTCGGGTGCTGCTTCAATTTAATGATATCCTTATAGGTGATCAACCCTACAAGATTTCCCTGCGGATCGACAACGGGCAGCTTCTCGATCTTGAATTCCTGCAGGATCTCTTCGGCCTGCGCCATATCCGTATCCGGCTTGGCGGTGATGATATTCTCTTTCGTCATCACCTCGGCCACCGGACGGCTCATCTTCTTCTCGAAACGCAGATCGCGATTGGTGATGATACCCACGAGCTTGTTCTCCTTATCCACCACCGGGATCCCGCCGATCTTGTGCTCGGCCATCAGTTTGCGCGCATCGCCCACAAGCGCATCCTGCTCCAGCTTCACCGGATCCATGATCATGCCGCTCTCCGATCTTTTCACCCGCCGCACCTCGGCTGCCTGATCGGCGATCGATTGGTTCTTGTGGATCACCCCGATGCCACCCTGTTGTGCGATCGCGATCGCGAGTTCCGCACCGGTCACCGTATCCATCGCAGCGGAAACGATCGGAACGTTCAACATGATATTGCGCGAGAAACGCGACCTGATCTGCACGTCGCGAGGCAGCACTTCGCTGTACGCAGGCACCAGCAGCACGTCATCGTACGTGAGGCCTTCAACTATGAATTTATCGCGGGGGGCGCTGCCGTTGGCCTGCGCAGATGGATCAGACTTCCTTACCGGAGAGGCAGTTGAACTTTCCATGCACAAAGGTAATCGTTCGGTGCGAAACGTCAGTTGTCAGTTGATCGTTGTCCGTGTATAGTTCATTCCTGACAACTGACAACTATCAACGGACAACTTGAGTTTCAGGGCGCCTCAACGGGCTGTACGCTGTAGCCAATTCGCTGCGGCGGCGGCATTTGCGGCTGCGGTGGCTTCCGCTGGTCGCCTCCTCGCTCGCAATGCAGCAACGCCTCCGCTTCATTGGGCTGCCGCTCCCATCCCGGGCGCAGATCCCGTTTCCGATCGCATCAATTGCCCAGTGCCGTAAGCAACGTTACGATCCCACGCTTCTCGAATCGCCGGCCAGCACCATTGTGGAATGAGCAGTAGTACGCGTAAACGCCCGTCGGTGCAGGAATGCCGTCCACTTCACCATCCCAGCCTTCATCGCGATCGTTCGTCGTCCAGATCAGCTGGCCCCAGCGGTTGATGATGCTGAATTCATATTCCGCCACATCCACATAACCGATCACTGGAATGAAGATCGGATTCACACCACCCACTGTGAATGCGTTCGGTATGTACACCAGTTCCTCCTGGATCGCACATTGCTCATTGCTTTCCGATGTCGCATTTATGCCCGAGGGATTTCCGGATTCGATCGCCTGGATCTTGTAGCAGAAACGGCCGGTGGTCTCCAGAAGATCGCCCACTTGATCGATGAACTGCAGTTGTGTTGGAGGGGTTGCGCCGATCGGTTCCAGCGGATCGAAATGGATGCCCCGGTGGATCACATAATTCGCCACGGATCCGGCCCAATCCAGGTATGAATTCCACTTCAGTTCGTTGAAGTTTCGCAGATCGGACGTTGCCTGCAGTACGATGTTCCCACCGATGTTGCTCGTGATCGATGCGCTTCCGCAACTGTCCTGCACCTGCACACGATACCGGTAAGCGATCAGATCGGGTTGCACATCATCATCCAGGAAGGTGATCACTGGGCCAGCTGCACCATCCGCTGTTGCGATCTCCTGCCATTCACCACCATTGTCCGATCGTTCCAGGCGGTACAGGCTCACCTGCGCGTTCATGTCCACACTGTCCACGATCATGATCTGTTCTGGATCGGTAACCGTAACTGTGCGGATGTAATTGAATTGCGGCACGGCCGGGTATTCCGCGAAACGGCAGGCTTCGCTGGAGAACGAGGTGCTCAGACCCGGGCCTTCGATCGCCTTTATGATGAAGCAATAGGCCGTGCCCGGCGTGGCATCGAAAAGCAGATCGGTCTGGTCCCCTGGCACGTTGGTGAAGCTGCTCCAGGCTCCACCGTTCGCCTGCACAAGTATCTGGTAGCTCACCGGTGCCCAACCGCCGTAAGGTGTCCAGAACAGGGAGATGGTGGAGGAACACCGGTCGTATCCCGTTGCCAGGTGCATGGTCGTATGCTCGGGAAGTGTTGCGCTCGTGTTGGGGCTCGGCGGATCGCCCACCTGGCACGTATCGAAAGCCGCCACGGTGAACGATTCCGGTCCGCTTTCCGGATCGCTCCAGCTCCATTCGTAGTTCGTGTTGTTCTGGCCGAAGACCGTATCCACGATCACACCGCCACCGGGTGTTACCAATACGATGATGTAGCCATCGGTATCGCCTTCCGGACTGGGATCCCAGTAAACGTTGGTAAGTCCTGAGAGTGAATCAACGGAAACAGCGGTGACCACCGGCGAAGCAGGTGGCGTGGCATCCTGAAAAATAGCGCCATCGCGTGAACTGAAGGAAATGCAACCGCTCGCATCGGATAGCCCGACCCGGAAAGTGAGCGAATCCTCGCACACGGAGATCACGTGGGTGTAGTTCGTGGTGGTGGAAGGAACATTCGCAAGGAGGGTCCAATTGCCTAGCGGATATTCCATCCAGATCGCAATGTCGGATGCGGACGTGGGAAGGATCGTGGGCTGGTTCCAGCTCAATACCGCATTTCCCAACGGTGTGCTCTGGTCCACTTCGAGGAAAAGGGTCACGAGCGTATCCGAGGCGATCGATTCATTGGGCGCAGGCGAAGTGGAGACCGTGGTGAGGTAGTAGTACTGTGGCCCGATCAGGGCATTGGCACCGGCATGGAAGAAATTGGTGGTGCCGTAGGCAGCGATGGATCCGATCAATGTGTAGGGGCCGCTTTCCAAGGAGGAATTGTAGATCCTGTATTCCAGGAAATCGCCACCCGGATCGGCCGGAGCGATCCAATTCAAGGTGACATCACCGGCCACGTTGACAGTTGCACAGCGCGCCGACGGCGGATCGAGCACGACCGCATTCGCCCCGAACGGAACGATCAGGAGCACCGGGAGCAACGCCCGGCGGCCGATCGGGAATATCGCCATCCAGGTGCCGATCACGTTCTTAAGACGCGCCGCAACTATCATTTGTTGCCAATTCACGCTATTGTGGCGTCAACGCCGGTGGGCTGAGCGCCCCGAGCGCGGCGTGATATTCATTCATGATCTCTTCCACGATCGCGGCCGCGGGCTTGATCCGATCGATGCGGCCGCTCACCTGCCCGATCTCCAACTCGCCTTCTTCCAGATCACCTTCGAACATACCGCGTTTGGCCCGGGCCCGGCCGAGCAAGGCCTTCAATTCATCCACCGATGCACAATTCGCATATGCTTTTTGCACATCGTCGAAGAACTTGTTCCGGAGCAGCCGTACTGGTGCAAGTTCCTTCAGTGTAAGTCTCGTTTCACCTTCACCGGCGCCCGCGACCCTTTCCTTGAAGGCCTGGTGCGCACTGGATTCGATCGAGCATACGAAACGGCTTCCCACCTGAACACCTTCCGCACCCAGCGCGAACGCTGCGAGCATGCTCCTGCCATCGCAGATGCCGCCCGCTGCGATCACCGGTATCTTCACGGCATCGGCCACCATGGGCACCAGTACAAGTGTGGTGGTCTCCTCCCGTCCATTATGGCCACCGGCCTCAAAACCTTCCGCAACGATCGCATCAACACCGGCCTGTTCGGCCTTCAATGCGAATTTCACGCTGCTCACCACATGCACCACGGTGATCCCTTTTCCCTTCAGGATCGCTGTCCATGCCGCGGGATTTCCAGCGGAAGTGATCACGATCGGAACTTTCTCTTCCATGATCACCGCCATGTGTTGCTCGATCGAGGGATAGAGCATCGGCACGTTCACCGCGAAAGGTAGGTCGGTGGCACCGCGGCATTTGCGGATATGTACACGAAGCGTTTCGGGGTACATCGAACCGGAACCGATCACACCCAGGCCACCGGCATTGGATACAGCGGATGCAAGCTCCCAGCCCGAACACCAGATCATGCCGGCCTGCACCAGCGGATGGCGGATCCCAAAAAGTTCGTTCACCCTGTTCGTCGGCAGCATTGGTGCAAAAGTACCCGGCTTCCGCCGATCGGCCGAGCGCACTTTGGGTGAAGGTTGAACAACTTGATGAGGATGAAGTAGCGGATCGAAGTGAACTTTGCTAAGTTTGCGTGTTGAGGAATGAATTCCATTGATCGCCCTATGAGGAATCTTTTACGCTTTTCGTTGATCTTCTCCCTCGGTCTCTTCGGCCTGCAAAAGGCTGAAGCCCAATATGCCTGGGACTTCGGGGTTCACCTCGGCGGATCGAACTATCTCGGGGAGATGGGTGGCAAGGACCAACCCCGCCGGGATTTCGTGTGGGATATGAAACTGGGCCAGACCCGCTGGGCCGTGGGTGGCTTCGCGCGCCGCAGGCTTAGCAGGCTCTTCTCCCTGAACGCCGGCCTCATGTACTTCCGGATCCAGGGGGCTGACAACCTTACCGAATACCGTCCGCGCCGTGGCCGCAACCTCAATTTCAGGAATAACATGCTCGAGTTGTATCTGCGGCCCGAGTTCACCATCTACCAGGACAATGATCTCGGCGGCCGCGGTCGCTACCGCACCGATTTCCGCCTGTTCGGTTACGTGGGCGTGGGCGTGTACTACCACAACCCGAAAGGCCAGCTCAACGACCAGGGTGAAGTGTACGATCTGCGGCCACTCACCACGGAGCTCGTTGAATATTCGCAGCTCGGCGTATCGATCCCAGCGGGCATCGGTTTCCACTTCACCAAGAAGCGCCGTCACCGTTTCGGCATGGATATCGGCTGGCGCACCACCTTTACCGATTACCTGGACGATGCGAGCACCGAATATGCCGATCCAGCTCTGCTGCCCGGTGGCGCGAACGGCCTTGCCGCCCAGCTCGCCAACCAACGGCCCTACGCGGTCTCGCTCGATCCGAACGTGGATCTGCCACATCCGAACAACTATGGTCCGGGTGATGTTCGCGGCGATCCCACGCACAATGACAGTTACCTCACCGCAACACTCACGTACAGCTATGTGCTTCGCGGCCAATCCAACTTCTACCGCCAGCGCTATAATTGGATCCGTGGATCGAAGCGCGTAGGCCGTAAGTCGCGCGCCAAGTTCTGATCAGTTCGGAACGATGATCTTGAAAGAGGGACTTCGGTCCCTCTTTCTCTTTTCACTCCTCGATCCCGTTGCGCTGGATCCAATCCTCCAGCACCACCATGGACCAGAGTTGGAACCAGCGCACGCGCGGATCGCCGTTCAAATATGAATTCCACATCGCTTCCAACGCACCTTTGCGGAACATGGAACGGCGGCCAAGTGAAGCGATCCGTTCTGCACAGAAGTCACGCAATTCATTGCGCATCCATTGTTCCCACGGAAGCACGAAGCCCATTTTCCGGCGATGCACGATCTCTGGTGGAAGCAGATCGCCAAGGGCGGAAACAAGCAATTGCTTGGGCGTATGCGGATATTTCATTTGATCGCTGATCCCGATCACGAACTCCACGAGTTCATGGTCCAGGAACGGCACGCGTACCTCAAGCGCATGCGCCATGCTCATCTGGTCGGTGTCGCGCAGCAGCACATTGGGCAGGTAGGTTGAAAGCTCGCCGATCGAGACCTGGCCAAGGAAGGGCAGATCGTGCGCACCTTCCTCGCGGATGATGCGATGCATGATCCTTCGCACCTTGTTCGCCGGCAGATCGGTCGTGCTCAGGATCGATCGGAGATCACGATCCGTGGCGAGCAGCCGCGCGAGCGGATAAGTGGCATCCACCGTAAAGGAGTTGAGCAGCATGGCATCGGCCCACGCCGATCGTGCGAATTCGGGCTTTGTACGCATGAGCAATGCCCTCGCGATCCTTCGCGACCAGCCGGGGAATTGCGTGATGTACCGCTTCTGCCACAACGACATCACATGGCGGAACACCGGATAACCGGCGAACAATTCATCACCGCCCAGCCCTGAAAGTGCCATGGTTACACCGGCTTGTTTCGTCGCCCGGCTCACCATCCACGTGTTCACGCCATCGCCGCTCGGGTGATCCATCGAAGCGAGGATCGATGGAAGACGATCGAGCATTTCCGTGGCCTTCAAACGAAGCACTTCGTGCCGTGTCCCGAATTTCTTCGCCACCATCGAAGCATACTCCTCTTCACTGAATTCCTCCTCATCGAAAACCACGGAGAAAGTGTGCACTCCTGTCGTGCTCACTTCGCTCATCAGCCCAACGATCGCGCTGGAATCGATCCCTCCGCTCAGGAATGCGCCGAACGGAACATCGGCCACCAGCCTTCGCTCAACGGCTTTGGTCAGCCGCGATCGGATCTCGCGCTCCACGGTTTTCCGATCCATTCCGATCGGATCACGTCTCGCCGATGAATTCAGATCCCACCAACGTTCGATCCGCATCTCACCATCGCCCACGATCATGAAATGGCCGGGCATCAGCATCTTCACTCCTGCCACGATCGTATCCGGCGCATGCACTGTTTGATAACGCAAATGATCGATCAGTGAAATATGGTCCAGCTTACGCGGAACAAGTCCTGAAGCGAGTACCGATCGAAGTTCCGATCCGAAAATGAAGTGTTCGTTCCCGTTGTGGTAATACAGCGGTTTTATGCCGAGCCTGTCACGTGCGATGAACATTTCCTTCTTCCGGACATCGTAGATCGCGAAGGCGAACATGCCGTGCAATTTCTGCAGACATTGCTCGCCCCATTCCATGTATGCCGCAAGAAGTACCTCGGTATCCGAATTCGTGCGGAAGGAATGGCCGGCCTGCACCAATTCCTGCTTCAGTTCACGGTAATTGTAGATCTCCCCGTTGAAGATCGACACATGCGATCCATCGGTGCTGGAGAATGGTTGATCGGAAGCTGAAGTGCGGTCGATGATGCTGAGCCTTCGATGACCGAGCGCTACCGTATCATCGATCCATTCACCGGCCGCATCAGGTCCGCGATGCGCACAAGCATCGGTCATGCTGCGGATCGCTGCGCGCGGATCGGGGAGCTTTTCGAGCCCGTATATGCCTGCGATCCCGCACATCAGCGCGGCACCGCCACCCCGGCGAGGATACGCTCAAGTCCCTGGCGCAATGGGATCGGTGGGCGGCCCAGCAATTCGCGCATCCGTGTTATGTCCGGCATCCGCCGTGTCATATCCCCTTCCTCCAGCGGCGGCAGATGCACGATCCGCGAACGGCTGCCCGTGATCTCTATGATCAGTTCCGCCAATGCTTTGATGGTGATCTCCACATCCGATCCGATGTTCACCACATCGTTGATCACCTTGTTGTTGTAGAACGCGTTCAGGCATGCATCGATGTTGTCATCGATGTAACAGAAGGTGCGTGTCTGCTGGCCATCGCCATAGATGGTGATGTCGTTGCCGGCGAGTGCAGCGCGTATGAACTTCGAGATCACGAAGTCGTGGCTTTGCTTCGGGCCATAGGTGTTGAAGAAGCGGAAGATGGTGTAGTCGATCCCGTATTCCCGCTGGTACGATCGAAGGAACGCCTCACCGATGTTCTTCACGATAGCATATGGCAGCTTCGAATTCAATGGCGTGGTGAGCTCGTTCTGGGGGATCTCCACTGGTTCGCCGTACACTTCGCTGGAAGAGGAGAACAGCACGCGCTTCACGCCGGTGTTCTTCGCCAGATCGAGTATGTTGCGGATCCCATCGATGTCGCGCAAAACCATCACTGGATTCTCGGTGGTGCGCTTCACTCCCACCACTGCCGCATAATGGAACACGTACTTGAAGCAGTTGGCGTAGAACACACCGCTGATGTCCTCGAAGCGGTTCACGTCGCATTTGATGAAATGGAGGTTCGGCGCCTTGTTCAACTTGGACATGTCGCCGGTGAGCAGGTTGTCCACCACCACCACTTCGTTGGCCGGATCGGAAGCAAGTTTGATGGCAAGGTCGCTGGCGATGAAACCTGCACCTCCGGTGACCAATATGCGCGTCATGTCGAGTAGTTGCGGCAAATCTAGCATGCGCCCGATCAAACGCCCCGGCGCAATGCAAGCCGTGCGATCGAAAGAAGGAGAATGCCCGCCGCCAGGCCCCACCAGAATGCGCGATGCGTTACCGTGGATAGGACCAGGTAAGGAAGTAGCCGCCAGTTGAAACCTTCCCGTTTTCCTTTGTGGGACCACCACCATTGCGCATCGTATTCCTGTGGCCGCAGCAATTGCTGGCCGGTGAGCGAGAGCGCCGACCAGATGATCGTATCGGGTTTCACATCGGCGATCAACAAGGCATCGCGCAGTTCGTTCCTGATCGCGGATTGGATGAAGGTGATGTTGCGCGCATGCGGCTGGAAGAAGATGCTCGATCGCGCTTCGCCCGCCATGCTCCCACTGATCCAGAATACCTCCGATCGCCCTGCGATCCGTTCGATCAATGGTTCGATCCCCTTCGAATAATTGGTGCCGAGAAGTGCGCGCGTGTTCCCTTCGAAAAGCGGTCCGTAACGTTCATCCTTCTCGGCCCAGATCGGCCGGTGGGAAACAATGAAAATTCGGCGGGGCGCATTCCCTTCAAGCAAGTCATGGAGCTGACCGATCTGAGCATCATCGAGGCTGCCATTGTTGCGTTCCGTGTCGAATAGGACGATCCGATCGTTCCCTATCGTGATCACCTGGTCCGATCCGCCGAATTCCCGATCGTAATATTCACCCTTGTCGTGATTGCCCGGCGCATTGAACAAAGGCACGTTCAGCTTGCTGAAGAACGAATGATGGTATCGCTGGTGATCGGCCTCGGGATCGAGGAACAGATCACCGGTGCTCAATAGGATCTGCGCGTTCAGCCCATTGATCGTATCGATGTTCGCCAGCAACGTCGCGGCCGGATAACCCGATCGGTCATGGCTCGCGCCGTGGAAATGTCCGCTGATGACGAGGCGATAATTACCGTCCGGCGCTGGACCGATCGGAATTCCATTGAAGGGTGAGATCTGTGCATGACAGAGTACGGCACTGAAGAAGAAGAGTACCGCCAGGGATCTCATTTCCCGGTCGTTTCGTTCGTTAACGGATCCCTGCCATCGATCTTCACCTGGTTGCCACCGGCGATCTTGTGAGGCTCAGGTGCTTCGATCACCACCCCGCTGATCTGCGCATTCACCGGCCCATAGCGGATCACCGGTTTCTCCACAACGATCGCGATCTCGCTCGCCGCGATGTTCCCATCCGTGAATTTCAAGCTCGATCCTTCGCCGATATCGATCCCCCGATCCACATCGGTGATCCAGATCTCTGCGGCATCGATCTCCGCGTGAACGTTCGCCTTCAGTGCGGTGCCCTTCACATTTTCGATCGAGACGTTCCGTAGATGGACCATGCCGCCACGTATAACGATCGCATCATCGCCCGCGCCGTAGATGTCCGCTCCATCCATCTTCACGAAGGAATAAATGGAAGAGAATTGATCGCGCCCGCCGGCGAATGTGCAATTCTTCACTACGCAAGTGGACCGCACCAGTTGCAAAAGATCGCGCGATGGACCGCCTCCGATCCGGCAATCCGAAAATTCGATCGGCGACGATTGGAAAATGAGCGAAGCAAAGCCGGTGGAGGAAACGCCAAGATCTTCGATCGTAACATGATCGAATTTCGAAGCGGTCTTCGCATCGAGCAGCAGAACGCTTCCACCGCTCTTGTCCGACGAATGGATCCGGACCGGCATTTCCTCATCGCCCTTCAATTCGATCGGTGATCGCGAGATCAACCGAGCGCCTTGTTGAAGATCCAGTTCGAAAGGTGCTCTGGCGATGACCTTGTAGCCTTCGGGCAGATGAAGATCGGAAGAGATCGCCCATGATCCCGATCGCAAAAGGATCTGCTTCTTCTCTTCGTCGATCGCAATGAACGGCACCGATCGCAGATCCGTGAATGGCAGCGATCCCAGCGAGATCCGATCCAGCTCCAGTGCATAGGGGAATACCTCCAATTCCTTCTTTACGGAAGCGCCGAGCACACTGTAGGTGATGGTGATCTTTGCCGTGCTATCGATCGGCCCGGCCGGGAAATGCATTTCCAGCGGTTCGCCCATCCTTCCGCGCAAGCGCGCTGGAACGATCACCGCATCGATGGGGGCGATAGGTCCATTTCCCACATCGATGGAATGCACTTCCACTGGCAGTGCTTCGATCGGAACTGCAAGGATCTTCAACGTATCGCCTGAGCGATCCTGCAGATATGCGTGGAAACCCTTCGGAACATCGAGCAGGCGACGGATCACTTTCTGGTTGTTCTCGAAGATCGATCGATCCATTTCCTTCCAAGGGAATTCCTGGTAGATGATGGCCGATGCACTATCCATCGCTGGACCAAGCACAGCGTACGCACTGTCGAGATAATCGCGGCGCGACACGCGTTCGAGATGATGCGTGTAAAGGCGGAAAAGCGATGGATCATTGAAATAGGCATCGTGAAGGTCCATGCTCTCGTTGAACTTGCCGGTGAACCTGTAACTGCCCGCGAGCTGCCTGATCTTGAACGCGCTGAAACTTTCGTACGCCACCGGTTCCACGCGCTGTGCGATCGGGTCGTAGTAGAACTTCACGTCACTGAAATCCATGCTGTGGTGACCGCCGATAAGATCGAGGATCGCATGACGCCTCGCGATCTTGTCAGCATCGAACACCTGTGAAGCCGGGAGCTTTCCGCGGCGGAACTGCTCGATCAGCGCCACCGCCTCTTCGAACTGGCGCCGCAATCCGGGATCTTCGGCGATCTCGCTCGATCCGAACGCATCCACCGATGCTGCCTGATACTCCGCATACGGGCCATCCACTTTCAACTTCCGCATCTCGTTGAGGCGGTGTTCCCAATACAGCGATGGATCGAAACGGAAGATCGGGCCTTCGGAACGGCCATTGTTCTCCAGCAATTCAGGACCGAAATGCTCCTCGTACGCGTACACGCCGAGATCCTCATCATTGAAGCGAAGCCGCACGAAACCATAACGCAGCGCGATGATGCCTTCGCCTTCCATCAGCTTATGGTAGAACCAGTCGTACAGGTAATTGCGCGTGCCGGGATGTTGCAATGAAAAACGCCGCATTCCATTGAAACCACCGTTCTTCTTAGTGATCACCCGGAAGGACCATTTGTCGCCCTTCACATGATCGGTGAGCTTTCCCTTGATGCGCACCTTCGCCTTTGAAACACCTTCGGGCGAGATCAGTTCCGCCGGAACATATTCGTTGCCTTCGGGCACGATCACGCCGCGGGCGCGCGCATCCTCCACCACCTGTTGCAACCGTTGCAGATCGGCGGCGTCCACCTTCAATTCAAGTTCGATCGGAGCCACCTGGAAACCTTTCGGATAATTCACCGCAACCTGCCTTGCGAAACGTACCAGACCGGGATGGCCCAGGCCTTTCAACTTGCGATCGGCAAGGAACGCGGCGAGGCCGGCGAGCAGCACCAACACACCAAGGACCAGTGCGATCCGCGAACTTTTCTTCATCTTCCGGCGACGGGTTTTCGGGGATCGATCCACGGTGAGGATTCTTATCGTGCCGGAGCGATCAGGTATTCGACCTCCTTTTCCGGCGCTGCTTCGTGTTCCAGCGAGGAATGCGCCTCCCAGTTCACGATCTCCTCCTCCGAAAGCACGGTCATGATCATCAACATCACGATGGTATAGGGGTTGAGCGATCCCACGAGCCACGATTCGTACATGATCGAGAAGAGGACCGAGAACATGACGGCAAGGCTCATGGGCACAAGTTTACCTGCCTTGAAGAACAACAGGAAGAAGCTGCGCAGGAAGATCACCAGCCCCACCAGGCCCACGTTGAGCCAGAACGACAGGTAACTATTGTGCACGCCGCCCTGGTGGCCCATGCGTTCCAGGTAAAGCCGGTAATATTTCATCAGCGCCTCATCGTTGGCGAACCCGCCGCCGAACACGAAGAACTTCTGGGCATGGCCCCAGGCGAACTCCCAGGCGAAGTAGCGGCCGCTCCCATCCTCAAGCGTATTCAACCGGAAATATTCCTCCAGCCCGAGCGCAAGAATGATCGGCTGCAGGTTGGCCGAGATCACTTCAGCCACTCCGAAGATCGCCAGCAGCACCACGAAACCGAGAAAGGGTGAATACGAGAAGAAGCGCGCGAAGAAGATGAAGATCATGGTGGCCGCCAGCGATGCGCGCGATCCGGAGGCGATCAGGAAATAGAAGAAGATGGCGTACAACACCACTTTCTCGCGGAAGGTGAAGGCCTGCTTGTTGATCGAGATGAGCACCGTGAAGAGAAGGATGCATAAAAAGCAGTAGATCGCCATGCCGTTCGGGTTGCCGAAGAGCCCCCGGAAACGCCCGCCGATATCGGTGGAGATATCCGTGAAGAAGCTCACCACGAAGCCTGCCACCAGGATCATCGCCATGAACCGGATGAGGTTGGTGAAGAACTGCCAGCCCATCATCCGGTAATTGTAGAGCACGTAATTCGGAATGATCAGGAACATGAGGCCGTAGCTGATCGTCTTCTGGAAACCCAGGAACATCACCTTGCTCCAGATCAGCGGGAAAAAGCTGTAGATGAAGAACGGAAGGAAGATGTTGAACACCCGGCTGAACGGAAAGAAACGGTTGCGCTCGATGATGAAGAACAGCGCGAGCATCACGATGAACACGTTCTTCACCGATTTGATGATGAACATCTCGTTGATGTGCTTGTCCATGTCGGAAAGCACCAGGAAAAGAAGCAGCCCCATGAGGAGTTCAGGCCACTGTTCCTTCGCTTTCAGCAGAAGTATGGTGAAGGGAAGCCACGCATAGATCAAAGCCTGGCCATACACCGCCACCAGCACCCACGAAATGGCGATGATGATGAAGGCGAGATGGTGGCGGATCAGGTCGATCATTGCTCCTGGGCGAATATGTTCCCGATCGAGGCCGACCTTTCCTTCACGACAGCTGCGCGGCGCCTGGCGAAATCACGCATCACCTGCACCTCGCGTTCCCAGGCTGCGCGATCGGCCGGTTTGCGCCAGCGCGCGGTATGCCTGTCCATCTCCGGCCCGATCAATGCCACCATGCGATCGATCCCTTCCAGCATTCGGGCGGTGGAAAGTTCCCCCTCCATCAGCTGATCCATCTTTCGCTCGAAGGCCTGCTGGATCCCCGGATCGCGCATCATGGCTCGGAACAGCCGTGCGATGGGTGCGCTGGAATTCCGCACGCGGATGAATGGATCGGTCCCGGGCGAGGCGTTGGCACCAAAGGAAAGATCGGAATCGCCCATGATGAAATACCAACGCCCATCGCGCACACCTTCCCCTTTTTCACCGGTGAACCGCCAGTATTTCACGTTCTGTTCCGGCCAATCCATATTGCCCAGGATCATCTGGCTCGCCATGTAGGCAAGGAACCCGTCCACATCCATCGCTCCGCGCAACCGGTCCATATCCATCGATCCATTTTCCACCTGTGCGAGCAGGCGCGTGAATTCCTGTACTTGCTGCCGATCACCTTTGTAAAGCGCCACCGCATCCTCCAGAATGGTGATCTGCTTCGCTGGAATGGAATAACGCCGCGCCAGTTCATCATCATCGATCCGCTCACGCAGATGGTGCACGCCCCAATATGCTCCGTTGATGTAGAGCACGGCCGGCCAGGCCTTCGAGACCTCGAACGGAAGATCGGCGCAGAGCTCCTGCTGGAACGCATCGCGCATCATCGCCTTTATCTGATCGTTCCCCGCTGCGCGCAGCACCATCGATCGATAGCCGGCGATCCCTTCGTTCCACGGATCGAAAGGTGAATTGAAAAGCAACCGGAGCGCGTGCTGCGGAAATCCACGTGTCATCTGCCCATTGATCCTCACTCCAACTTCCGCGGAAGTGGCCGGCTGTCCATCGCGATCGAAGAATTCAAGATGGCCATCGCGCTGCCATTCCTTTCCGCGGCCCATGAAATTGCCCGGATATTTCCACCACCGTGGATCCCGTTGGTACGAACGCAGATCCTTTTCTTCAGCGCGCAGGTAATAATTGCCCACCACCATGATCCCGCTATCGGCACTGAACAGCGCATTGTGATCCGCGACCAGCGAGATCACCGGCAGATCACCATGATCGTGGAAAAGGAAAGTACGGACCTTTCGCGGACCGATCCGGCCCAGGGGATCGATCTCGGCCGCCTTCACGATCTGCGCAGCCGGCAGACCCGCTTTCGGGTGGCGCCATTGCATGGCCAGGGGGATGGCAAGAATGCGCGATGCGGCCGCATGATCGGTAGAGACCTTCGATCGGAATTCCGTACCGGACCTTGCTGGATCTTCCGCACCGATCGAGACGAGCAGATCACCTCCACCGGTGGACCGCACCGTGATGGGATCACCTTCCTCCGCGATCCCTGAAGGGCCTTCGACCACAGGAATGGATGCGGAAGTGGAGCCGAGCGAACGATCACCGGGCGCCATGGAAGCACCGATCAGCCCGATCGCCACGATCGACAGCATCAACCAGAATGGTGCATTCACGGGATCCCGGCTATCCTTCATCGATCTGGCGACCTGCCCGGGCAGGCATCGCCCAGCGCACGATCAATAGATAAGGTATCGAAACGATGGCCATGATCAGCGCGGCACCACTGCCGCAACCGAAACCGATCACCAACGCACCGAAAAGCAGCAACTGTTCCCGCCTGTTGGTGAATGAAGGCCTTACGATCAATGCAAGCGCCACGAGAGCGATCGCGAGCGGAAGCTGCATCTTCGTGAAGATCACGCCCAGCGCGGCGGAAGCCGACCAGAGCGCCAGGGATCGCGCCTCAGCTCCGTCCACTCTTCCACCGAATACGGCCACAAGCCAGGTGATCAATGCCGCCACAAGCATCGAAAAGATCGCTCCCGGTATGTCGTAAGGTGAGAAATGGCCGCTGTGATCGGCCAGAAATCCCTTGATATCCATGCGTGGCGCCGCTTTGGGCCTAAAGCTAGGGAACCTGCCGGGAACGCAGCCCGCTATATTTGCTCCGATGCGAGCGGCGATCGTTGCCATCTTCCTGTCACTTTCCTTCATTTCCAACGCCCAGCAAGCACAACTCGTGGGAGGGAACATGCTCGTGCAACCAGGCACCACGCTGCAATTGCAAGGTCCGATCAGCTGGGAACTCCTGGCAGGCTCGCAGGTGACCAACGACGGCCGGATCGAATTCCGGGATGGAGCATTGCTTGCAGAAGCGCCCGGGGCGCCGATCGTGGGATCGGGCACCGAACATGCCTGGATCACGGAGTCATCACCGGTGAATGGATCTCAGCCCGGAGGACTTGGCCTTGAACTCACCTCGGCCGGGCCGATCGGGCCGCTGGAGTTGGTGCGCGGACATCTTCCCTTCACACTGGGCAACGGGGATGAAAGCATTGCACGCTGGTTCAAGTTCGAGGAAGGCACGCCTGCCGGGCTCAGCCAGCTCGTTCTTCATTTCGATTCCACCGAACTCAACGGCCTGTTCCCCGCGGATCTGCGATTGCACGATTCCGAGGATCCTTCTTCATTCTGGGTTCCCATGCCATCCAGTTTGGGCGCGGATCAGGTCTCGTTGATCGCCACCGATCATTCACCGCGCCCGTACATCACCGCGTTCCATTTCAATTCCACCACCGGTATCGATGAGATCGGCGAAGCCGGGTATCTGGTATTCCCCACGATCACTTCCGATCTGGTTACCATCACTTCACGGAACGATCTCCCGATCGAAAGGATCGAAATCTTTGATGCAGCCGGAAAGGAACTACCGGTGCAGATGATCGGTACGATCCGTGATAGCCCGATCAAGCTCGATCTCTCGGGCCGGCCGATCGGAAATCTCCTCCTCCGGATAAATGGCAGGCATGTCTTCAAACTGGTAAGGACATGAAGCCCGGCGCTGCCTTTGCGTTCTTCCTGTTCATTCATCTGTCGCAAGCACAGTGGGATGTGCCCGTGCGCATCGAATTGAACGGTGATCAGGCGGCCGACAAGCAGGTGATCGGCCTGGCCGATCCGGGTGTGTTCGATGCCGCTGTGAGCCTGGAAGCGGCGCGGGCCACCAGCATGGCTTATGCAGCGGCCACCGGTTCCGCAGCGATCACCGCGAACCTTGTTCCGCCTGCAACGGCCTATGCACCTGGCATGGCGATCACCATCGTACCTGACATGGCGAACGGATCGAACGCCACCCTGGACCTCAACGGCCTGGGTGCCTTTCCGATCGTGAAATGGGGCGGGATCCCGCTGGATAGCGCCGATCTACTGCCCGGAGTTCCTGCGCGGCTCGTGTTCGATGGCTCGGCCTTCCAGGTGATCGGCAACACGTACCGCACTTGTCCGCAGGGTTTCCGTGCTGTGGGGCCAGACTTCTGCATCAGCGATTCCAGCTACGGATCGGCCACGTTCTACCAGGCAGTGATCCACTGCCGCAACATGGATGCGCGGCTGTGCACTTTCTCTGAATGGATCCAGGGTTGCCGCACCGATGCCGGTTTCAACGCCACAGTTCTTGCCGGTGAATGGGTGGATCACGCCGGCAACAACGGCGCCGATGCGAAGCAGATGGGCTTTGGGTCCACGGGCTCTGGCGATGGCGATCCGTTCAACGTGCCTTCGTGCCAGCACGGCCGAACCGCAGGGCCCACCACATCGGGGCAGATACGATGTTGCAGGAACAGATGAGGTGCCTGTTGCTTCTCCTTTGGATCGTGCCGATCCTTGGCCATGCACAGGTGGTGCTGGATCGGGAGATCCGCCTCATGGGCGATCCAGGTGAACGCGTGATCGATGGCGTGGCCTCGCCCACCTGGCCAACTTCCGCCATCACGGTGGGAACATCGGTCCTTGGCATCGCGCATTGGACGGATGCGGTCGTGAACGCGAATACGATCGAGCTTTCCAGTGATGTACCGATCGATGCCTACCGTCCCGGAATGTTGCTGCGATTCCTCTGCCCGAACGATCTCAGCGGTGCGCTTCAACTTGGCACAAGTGGCCTTGCGGATCTTCCGCTTCTGCGATCGGACGGGGCGGCACCTATCCCCGGCCATTTGCGCGCCGGATCGGTGATCGAAGTGGTGAACGCGGTTGACCGTTGGATCATTCTCGCGCCAGTGGAAAAGGGCTGCCCGCCGGGAAGCGTGGCGATCCACGACGGACTTTGCATAGACGTGGCGCCCAGCGCGAACATGATCATCTACAACGCCACCGACCATTGCAACGCCAAAGGCGGGAAGCTCTGCACCTGGGATGAGTTCCACCTCGGCTGCACGCTGAACGGCCCACAGCTCACCGGGCTTTTCACCGAATGGGAATGGATCGATGATACCTCGAACCATTCCCACACCGCCGATCAGGCCGGCCGGTACAACTGCAAGAGCCAGCGCTCGGCGAATCCTGTCATCAACCAGGGGAAGGCCCGTTGCTGTTACCACCCGCGATGAGATACGTGCTGATCATAGTGTTCCATTCGCTCGTGGTGATCGCGGCCGCACAGATCAAGGTGGATAGGCGGATCGAGCTCAACAGCACCGATCCAGCACAGCGGCAGATCACCGGAGTGCCATCGATCGTTGCGCCCGATGCCATGATCAACGCCGCTACCGAGTTGGGCAATGCACATCGTTATTCCGAACCCGCCGGTGGATCGCTCTGGCAGATCGATCTGCAGGGCCTGGATCAGGCGCCGATACCGGGAACCCAGCTTCTGGTGCGATCGCCAGCGCCGGTGAACGGTGCGGTGCAGGTGATGGTGAACGAGCACGGTCCGTTCAACGTAACCTACGGGAACGCCACGAACATCGATGGGATGTGGATCCCGGAAGGCACCATCCTTTCGATCGTCTTCGACGGGAACGGGTTCCAATTGATGAACGGATCGCCACGGATCCCGCGAGGTTGCCCGGAAGGTCTCGTGGCGGTGAACGAACAGTTCTGCATACAGGTGGATCGCTTACCGCAGCAGGAATTCTGGGACGCGATCCACACCTGCGGATCGCAAGGGCTGCGCCTGTGCTCCTGGGGTGAATTCTACTCCGCGTGCACGGATGCCGCAGTCCTTGGTCTACAGAACATGCCATCGGTGTGGGAATGGACGAACAATACCGCGAACGAGGACTATAGTGTGCGCATCGCGGGCAATGGCACTTGCGAGGCGGCCGCGACCGGCATCGCCACGACCGGGGATCCCGCTGCCGCGAAATACTTCCGCTGCTGCTTCACGCGCTGATCTTGCGCGCGAGGTCCACGAACCGATCGGCCACCACGGGCCAATGGTACTTCGACCGGGCGAGTTCGTACGATCGGCGGCCCATCGCGGCCCGCGTGCCCGGATCGAGCGAAGCGAAATGCACGATCGCAGCATACAACGCATCGGCATCTCCTTTCGGCAGAAGGGAACCGTTCGAGTCGTTCACCAATTCCGCAGTGGCACCGACATCGCTCACGAAGATCGGGCGCGCACGGGCCATCGCCTCCAGCACCACGGTGGGCATTCCCTCGAATCGCGTGGGCAGGATCAGTGCATCGCATTCGGCGTAAAGCCTGAACAATTCGGGATCGTCAACGCGGCCGAGCAACGTCACATTCCGTGGAATTCCTTTCGCCTTGAACGCTGGCAGAAGAGGACCATCGCCTGCGAGCACGAATTCCAGCGGTATTGCAGCCGGTTCCCGTTGCAACCGATCGGCCACGTGCATCAACACATCGATCCCCTTGTTGAACGCGAACCTTCCGGCGAACAGGAATTTCAATTCATTCGATGAAGTGTAAGGTGTGATCTGCGCAGGAACATCCACAGCATTCGGGATCACATCGATCGAAGCCGCACTGCCGTTCACCTGCCTGCGGATGATGGGTGTGAGGCGGCCACCGAGCGAGATCACATGCCGCGCCCGGCGCATGATCGCACGCAGGGCGAGCCTGAACGGAATGCTCACGAGCTTTTCCTTCAAGCCCATCGCCTGGAACATCTCAAGGCCGTGCGGGTGAACGATCAATTTGCTGGTGAAGCGTTCGATCCCCTTCCACACCGAAAAGCCCTGGGAGATGATCACATCCGGCGAAAGCGCATCGAGCCGATCGGCCACCGATCCACTGTAACGCCAGAGCTCCCTGAAATAGATCGCCTGCGTATCGATCGGTGGAACGGGAACTTCATCGATCCCAAGCTCCGGATCGAAGATCCGCTCACCATGCGGATGGATCACGGACAGCCGGATCCCCGGTTTCTTCGCGAGTTCTTCCGCGAGCAAGCGCGAATGACGTTGCATGCCGCCGAGCGCGTGCGGGAACACGCCATCGGTGCAAAGGCAGATATGGATCGTGCGCACGGTGGATGAGGATCAGGCCAGCGGAACATCTTCGCGCAGCAGGGTCGCCACACCTTCATCGATGCTCCACTTCGGCTCCCAGCCGGTGCGCTCCTTCAACTTCGAGACATCGGCCAGCAGATGCATGCGCTCGACCTTTCGTACGCGGGCGGGATCCACCACGATGTTCAGCCGCTCGCCCAATTGTCTTTCGAAAGCTTCCACCACCTCGCGGACACTGTACTCGATCCCACGCCCGATATTGAAGATCTCGAAACCCGTGCGCACGTGGGCGAGCAGTGCGATCATCGCATTGGCCATGTCATCGGTGTGGATGAAATCACGTTTCGGATCGAGGTTGCCGAGCTTCAGCTCACGCGACCCCGACATCACCTGTCGTTGTATCTCGGGGATCAGGTGCGGATTCGTTTCATTCGGACCGAACGCATTGAAGAACCGGCCGGCGATCACCGGAATACCCGTGCGCAGGTGGAATTCACTGGCGAGTTTTTCCGTGGCAAGCTTGGTGATGCCGTAGATGTCCAGCGGACCGATCTCATGCTCCTCGCCCAACGCTCCGCTCGCGATCGGGTACACCGCCGCGGTGCTCGCCACGAAGACCTGTCGCACCGATCCGGCGCTGGCGCATGCATCGAGAATGTTGATCGTGCCGGCGATGTTGATCTCCGTGGCCTCGATGGGATGCGCGTTGCAGTAAGGGATGAAATGCACTGCGGCGAGATGGATCACCTGCCCGGGTGCGATCGATGCGATCGTTCGCGAGACCGCCTGCCGATCGCGGATGTCCTGAACGAAGAAACGCTCATCGGGGATGGGCACGAGCTCGCGACGGCCGAACGAAAGATCGTCGATCACGAACACCTCCTCGCCGTTGCGCAGAAGATGCCCGATCAACGCCGATCCGATGAATCCGGCCCCACCGGTAACGAGCACCCTACTTCCCATGCCGCGAAATTAGGGAGAACCGCGATCGTGGCGGAAAAGCGCCACGGCGATCCATCTACCTTCGCGCCGGATCTATGAAAGTGTCGGTGATCATACCGTGCTTCAATGTGGAGCTCTTCGTGGCCCGCGCGGTTGAAAGTGCGTTGCGACAAACGCATGCCGAGCTGGAGATCATTTGTGTGGACGATGGAAGTTCGGATGGAACACCACGCCTATTGCGCGAACTGCAGAGTTCCGATCCCGGGCGGATCACCGTGATCACCCGACCGAACCGTGGCGCCTGCGCTGCGCGCAATGCCGGGCTGGCCCGGGCGCAGGGCACCTATCTGCAATTCCTCGATGCCGATGATGTGATCCTTCCGGAAAAGATCGCGCACCAGATGGAGCTCGCAAACCGATCGGAGCGGCCTGATCTGATCATCGGAAGTTCGCGTACGATCGGACCGAACGGGAATGTCATAAGGACCGTGGAACAGGAAGTTCACCGCCGCGATCCCTGGTTCGACCTGATGGCGCACCGCATGAGCATCACCTCCACCAACCTGTGGTCGCGGGCTGCAGTGCAGGCGGCTGGCGGCTGGAACGAGAACCTCGGGAGCAGCCAGGAATACGACCTGATGTTCAGGATGCTGAAGAACGGCGCCGGTGTGATCTACGATGATCGGATCCTCACCGAGATCCATCAGCGTACGGGCGGAAGCATTTCGCAGACCAACATCGATCGCAATTGGATC
Source organism: Bacteroidota bacterium (assembly GCA_023418095.1). Lineage (GTDB taxonomy): Bacteria > Bacteroidota > Bacteroidia > Flavobacteriales_F > PHOS-HE28 > PHOS-HE28. The sequence continues at coordinate 19,373 of JAEZDL010000106.1, read as the reverse complement.
CGCTCCGTGGAGTTACGGGAGCAGATCCTCGCCCACCTGATCGCCAACGGGGATCGCCTGGATCTGCGCCCATTCCACCAGGTGTTGTTCGATGATATCCGCACGTTGTACCTGCACGCGCCGGAAAAAGCGATCGAGCTGTATGATCGCATGATCCCGAAGGATTTTCAACCGCAAAGGTCCACGGCTACCGGAGCGATCTATCTCTTGCTGCACCGCCTGTTCGGCTTCAAGCTGGCGAACCGGCTGCGTCAGTTGTTCGCGTGATCAACCCGTGATCGCCCGGTAGATCATCATGTTGATCCCGGGGATCCTCACCGGCATCAGGTTGTAGAGACGCGCGAGGCGGAAGAGCGCCTTTGCCGTCGGCCCCATTTCATCCTGCACCTTGGGACTGAACAATTTTCCTTCCAGCGCATCGAACTCCTTGCGGCCGATCACCTTGTTCTTGAAGTTCAACAAGATCTGCAGATACGTCTGGTAGATGATCCCCAGGATCATGGATCGTTTTCCACGCGCGGTGGCCTCTTCCAGGAACTTCGAATGATAGCTGAGCGAGCTTTCCGCGAATCCATCCAGCAATTCGTACGGCCGCAACACCTTGCGTTCCTCCGAGATCCGGTAGAAACAATCCGGCTCGCCGATCACCGTTCGGTAGCGCACGCCGGGCTCCAGCAAGGCCCGCGTATGGAATTCAACGTCCTGGTGGCGCTTGAACGACTCATCGAAACCACCGATCCGTTGGAGGAAACCGCGTTTCCAGATCGGCTGCATCACCGACCAGGGCAGTCTATGGCGGAAGAAATCCGCAAGCGGATCGCGGGAGGAAGGGATCCAACGGTGGGTGCTGTCACCCCTGGCAGCCTTGAACACCTCCATGGTGAACACGCACAGGTCCAGATCCTCCCGATCGATCACCGCCAGCCTGTTGCGCAAGCAATCCTCACCCAGCAGATCATCGGCATCCAGAAAGATCACGTACTCCCCTTCCGCCAGCTCGATCCCCTTGTTGCGGCAATGGTTCGCGCCACGGTTCGCCGCAAGGAAATGCGTCCGTATCCTCGGTTCTTCAGCAGCGATCGATGCGATCATCTCCTGCGTTCCATCGGTGGAAGCATCATCCACGAAGAGCAATTCCCAGTTCGGATAGGTCTGCGCCTTCACCGATCCGATCATTTCGGCCAGGTAACGCTTCTTGTTGAAGGAAGGAACCACGATGGAGATCAGCGGTGAACCCTCGGCGCGCTTCACCCTTTCACTTCCCGATCTCTGAAGTATGGTGCGGTATTCCTGTTGATATGCCTTCTTCGTGAACATTTCCTTCGACAGCTCTTTCAATCTCACACGTTCCTTCTCTGAAGGTCTTTCGATCGCGGGCACCACATGTTCCTCGTGGACCCAGCCGGCCTTGTAACGCCGCACGAATTCGCCCAGATCACCGATGTGCGGCGAGATCAGCACCGGCAGCCCGGCATTGAGGTATTCTGCGAACTTGGTGGGCGATGCCACTTCGTTGGTGACCGATCGCGAGCGCACAAGCAGGCCCACATCGCACGCGGCGAGCGCTGCATGCACTTCTTCATGCGGGATCCAGCGTTGCACGACCCGGCCGGGATAATGCGTGGCCAGATGATCGATATAACTATCGCGCCCGCTCAGGAAGAGCACACGCGTGGATGGATCCCTGAAGAGGATGCCATCGAGCACTTTCGCCAGCAGGTCCAGCGATTGCCAGCCGCCTGTTCCACCGGAATACACCAGCACCAGATCGGATGGATCCCAGCCGAGCGAGCGGCGGAAGGCGGCCGGATCATTCGCCTTTTCCTTCCGATCGGAACCGAGGGTACAGGGGATCACCACATGATCGTTGCGATCGTAACCATAGCGTTCACGCCAATGGGCTACCAGAGCCTCGCTCACGGCCAGCCTGAAATCCGATCGATGCACGGCATCGGCCTCGAGCTGCTGGCATTGTGCGATCAGGTCATCATCGTCGATGATCCGGTATTCCTGCCACTCCACGCCATACGCTCCGCGTCCATCGAAGCAAACACGCTCCACCAGCTTTTTACCGCGCAAACGCAGTGCGATCGCATTGGCGAAAATGCCGCGCGCAATGATGCCTCGGGGTCGCGTAAAGAATGCGATCGCACCGAGCCACAACCAATTGATGCGCCAGTTCTGCACGCGCGGCACCATGGGCACGACCCACGCGCCGGGGCTGTGTTCGCGAATGGTGCGCAACGAACGGAAATAGCCGCGCATGGAGACCATCGCCACCAGGCGCACGCGTTCATCGCCGATCGAATTCAGGTATGCCACCACATCGGTCACCTGGCTCCAATAGACGCCAGAGGGTTGATCGTTGTATGTGACGTAGAGGATCAAATCACCCGGCGAAGCACTTCCAGCACGCGTTCGGTCGCGTGGCCGTCCCAAAGTTGGGGGATCGTTCCTTTCGGCCACAGGCCGTCGCGGATCCGCCCGATCGCCTCAGCGATCGCCTCGGGGTCCAGTGGCAGCAGCCGGTTCGTGCCTTCGGTAACAGTAACAGGCCTTTCCGTATTGGCACGCAGCGTTATGCACGGCACCTGCCGGAAGGTGGTCTCCTCCTGCACGCCGCCGCTATCCGTGATCACGCAGGAACTGGTGGAAAGCAGCTTCTGGAACGAGAAGTGATCCAGCGGTGCGATCGTCCTGATCCGCCGGTTCGAAGCCAGGCGATCGAAAAGTCCGAAGTTCTCAAGTTGCCTGCGCGTACGCGGATGCATCGGATGGATCACAGTGGTTCCGGCGGACAACGTTTCGAGCACCTCGAGCATTTTCTCCAATCCCTCGCGCCGATCCACCGTGGCGGGCCGGTGCATGGTCACCAATATATGTCCACCGCCATCGAGCCCGAGTTCCTGCAGGATCGGTGAACCTTCGATCGCGTCCGCGAATGCGACCAACGCATCGATCATGGTGTTCCCGACCAGATGGATCTTTTCCGCAGCGATCCCTTCACGCAGAAGATTCAGCCGCCCGCTCTCCTCCGTAACGAAATGCAGATCCGCGATGCGATCGACGAGTATCCGGTTCACTTCCTCCGGCATCGACCGGTCGAAACTGCGCAACCCGCTTTCAAGATGCGCGAGCCTGATGCCGTTGCGGCTCGCCGCCAGCGCGCCCGCCAGCGTACTGTCCACATCGCCCACCACCATCACCAGATCGGGCTTCAGTTCACTCATGCAACGGTCCAACCCGATCAGCATCTGTCCCAGGCGTGCGACCGGTGTGCTTTCCGCGATCCGCAGGAAATGATCGGGCCGGGTGCCGAACTGCTCGAAGAAAACGTGCGTCATCTCCGCTGCGGAATGCTGGCCGGTATGCACCAGTTCGATCCGCAGATCGGGTGAGCGTTCCATGGCGATGGCCTTCAGGCGCGCGACCTTCACGAAGTTCGGCCTTGCACCCACCACCACCAGGATCTTCTTCATCGCCTGGAAGGTTCACACACGGCGTGCGCGCGAGAATTTCGATCGATCGGGCCGCAGGTCCAGGGTTCTGAGCATGTAGTACAATCTCGCAAAACTGAATTCGCCTTTCAACCTGAGGTATTCCCAGACCGGACCGGGACCGAAAGGTGGTAAAAAATAGAAAAGCTCCGTCCATGCAGCTGCCAGCCTTCCATCGAATTCCTTTTTCGCGAAGATCCTGTTCCTTTCATTCCATTCCTTCAGGTGGCCCAGCCAGCCATGGAATTTTCGGATCGCAGCAGCATCGGGCGGATCATGGAAATGCTTCACGATCATGCCGTGCAGATGCAATTCCTCCGTGGTGGGCGTTGGCAACGCGAAGGCCTTGAACGCCGCGCGGAAGAGCGGATGCATATCCTGCGTATCGCGGCCCGATGAGATCCCGCCTTCGCGGTAGGTGACCAGGATATCAGGCAGGTTCGCGAATTCGGTGTGCGGAAAAAGCCGCAGCAGGAGCAACCAATCCTCGCCGTACCTGGGCCAATGGGCCTCATACTTCACATTGTTCCTCACCAGCACTTCGCGCCGCAGGATCATGGAAGGTTGGAGCACCGGCACGATGAAGATCGCCGCCGCGCGGCAGGCCCGATCGGTTAGCGGTGGCATCATCAGCGACCGGTTGTTGAGGCGCTGCATCGCCGTGCCGGAAACGCCGATCGAAGGATGCCGGTCCATGAAGGCGATCTGTTTCGCAAAACGCTGCGGATGCTGGATATCATCGGCATCCACGCGTATGATGTATTCGCCCTGTGCGGCATCGTGACCGGCCTGCGCGGCCGGTCCCGGACCGCTGTTGCGTTCCATCTGGATCACCTTCAACCGCGGATCGGTGTACGATCGGAGGATCTCCATACTACCATCGGTACTGCGGTCATCCACGGCGATCACCTCGATGTCCGTGAAGGTCTGCGCCAGAACGCTGTCCAGGCATTCCTTCAGGAACGGCGCCTTGTTGTACACCGGGATCACCACGCTGGCCTTCATCCGAAAAGGTGTTCCCATTTGCGGCTCGCGCGGAAAAGCAGCCAGTTGCGTGGTGCGAGTTGATCGTACAGCCCGGCCACGATCTCCTGGCCGTCGATCGCGACAAGCTCGGCCCGATCCACGATCGGGAGCAGGGCCTTCATCATGCGGAACTGCCTTTCGTTGTAGATCCGCTTGTTCCACTTCAACAGGAAGGCGAGCGTCATCTCCCGCACCAGTTCACGGTTCCCGGCGGAAACATCCATCGGTCTCGATCCCTGCGGAAGATCATGGCCGCACGCGAGGATCGCTGCCAATTCCATTTCCCCATTGATGGTGCACGCGCTGTGAAGGATCGCCGCCTGCTCTGCGATGAATGGATCAAGCCCCTGGCCTGTCTTGCTCATTTCATGCATGCGGAAATCCGCGATCGGGAACCCATCGATCCGGATCCGATCCGTACCGGACATGAAAAGGATCCGCCACCAAAGTTCAAGGTCCATCACATGGTGCAGGGCAGGATCGACACCACCGGCGGCCTTCACCGCGCTCATGCGGTAGAAGGTGGATTGCTGGTTGATGCACGGGCGCGTGAAGAGCTGCTTCCGATCCTTCGCATCGTTGCCCTTCGCGGGCACACGCGATCCATCGGCATTGAGGATGATGCGGCCTCCTTCGTAGATCAGCAGATCGGGATCGGACGAGAACACTTCACCGATGTGGGCCAGCGATCCCGGAAGCAGCAGATCATCGCTGTTGATCCATCCGAAGATCTCGCCGCTGGCATGTTGGAGCGCCTTGTTCAACGAATCGCTCTGTCCTTTGTCCCGCTCACTGCACCACCAGCTGAGCTGTCCGGAATACGCCTTGATGATCTCCTTCGATCCATCGGTGCTTCCGCCATCGGCCACGAGATGATCGAGCTGCGGATACCCTTGACCATGCACCGATCGCAGGCATTCCTCCAGGTATTCCGCCTGCTGGTAACTGGGCGTGATCAGTGAGATGCGAGGCACCCTGCTCATGCGCCTGATCGTTCAAGATGCTCGATCTTCCTCCACAGGCCGGCCAGGCCGTTCTGCAACCGTCCTTCCGGCAAGAACCCGAACTCACGCGACAGTCTTTGTGGAGAAAGAATGTTCCGATCGGGCATTCCGGCCGTGGCCGGAGGATGATGGGTGATCTGCACCTGCCTGCCGGTGATCCCGCTGAGCATTTCCAGGATCTGCGCAAGTGAAGTGCCAACGCCGGTGCCCACGTTGAAGATGTCGTGTTCACCTTCATACGTCAGCGCGCGCATCAACACTTCGATCATGTCATCGATATGTACGAAATCGCGCACCACGGAAAGATCACCCCAAACAGCGATCGGTCTTTCCTCCGCGATCTGGTGCATCCAATGTTCGATCACGCCTTGGGGCCGCTCGAGGCCTCGTGCACGGCCATAGATGTTGCCGGGCCTGAAAATGATCGGGCGCATCGATCCACGCGCACAAAAGGATCCCAGGTAATGCTCGAACGCAAGTTTGGAAATACCATAGGCGGAAAGCGGCCGCGGGATACGATCCTCTGTGATGGGCAACTCTTCCTGCGGCCCGTAAACACTTCCGCCGGAAGAAAGAAAGATGAACCGTTCCACGCCCGATCGCAATGCGAGATCGAGCAACGGGATACCAAGTTGAACGTTCTCCAGCAGATCCAGCGCCGGCGCCTGATCGGCCGTGCGCGGAACCGTTGACCAGGCGAGATGCACCAATGCCGCAGCACCGGAAATGGCCGCGTTCATGCGCTCATCGGCGCCGCGTTTCCAGATGTAGACTTCCTGATCGGGATGGCGCTCCAGCAACCTGGCACGACCGGTTTCCGAACTTGAAAGGCAGATCACCTCGTGAGCACCGCGAAGGCGATCAAGCAACGCCCCGCCGATGAATCCGCTCGCACCTGTGATGATGATCTTCATGCCCTTTGCTTCACTGCGTTGAACAGGACTTCCTGCAGAGGACCGATCTGCCTTTCCAATGGGAACGCAACGCGTGCATGTTCCATCGCATTGCGGCCCAATTCGCCGGCCAATGCGGGATCGTTCGCCAGTTCGATCATGTGCGCCGCCATCTGCCGCAGGTCCAGCGGATCGCAGAGCAGGCCATGCACGCGATGTTCCATGATGTCCATGATGCCGGCGTGACGCGTTGAGATCACTGGAAGTCCGGTGGCCATGGCCTCCTGGATCGCGACCGGAGTGCCTTCGGAATCACCGTCCATCGCATTCACGCTGTGTTGCACGAAGGCGCGGCTCTGCAACATCCTCTCCAATACTTCCTTTGGCGTTGCAGGTCCGGCAAGATCTACGCGATCACCAAGGCCCAGCGCCTGCACGATCTGGTGACCCACCTCCCACAACCGGCCATCGCCGATCATCGTGAGCCTTGCATCGGGTCTTGCCTTCAGCACCTCGGCGAACGCAAGCAGGGTGATGTGTGGTGCCTTCTTCTCCACGAAACGGCCCACTGCGACAAAGTGTGGCGGTGCAGATGCCGGATCGCCCGAATTGAACATCCGCACATCAACACCGCAACAGATGTAATGAACCGAACGCGGATCGGCGCCCAGGCCGATCAGCTGCCGTTCCATCTCGCGGCTCACCACCACAACAGGACAGCCTTCCTGGAAGATCCTGGAATAATTGCGGTAACGATCAAGGTATTTCCGGCCATGGGCATCGATCCCGAAGAAATGCGCCACCATCGGTACACCGGCCTTCCTGCACGCATCCAGCATTTCCATGGCCACGTATCCGAACTCGGCGAGCACCACATCGATCCGGTACGCCTTCAACATCTTCGCGATCCGCCGGGCATGTTCGCCCTGCAACGTATCGCCGCGCAGCTTCGCCTGCACCAGATCGATCATGCGACCGTTCAACGTGGTGCGCATGAACGTGTGCCCCTGCAACGTCCGCCGCGGCGTGATACCATCGTAGAGAACAAGCACGACCTCCTGCAGCCGATCGATGTGGTGTTGTATGAACGTGGGCGGATCCACCGCGGGATGGCACACCGCGATCCGCAGCTTTTTCCCTTTCCCCGCATGTTCATTCCCACGCTCTGCCATGCCTATTGCTTTCGGGCCAGCGCATACAGGCCGGTGATCATCGGTTTGCTCATCGCATCGGCGATCCGGTCCCTTTTGATCAGGCGGCGAACGATCGGGAGCGTGATCGTACTGAGCAGATGCCTTCTACGTGCGCTCATCGGGGCACGCATCACATACAATCCGATCATCTGCGCCAGGCTCGCGTCCCAACCGCCCATCGGTTCCGATCGCACCTGGGTGAACCCGGCATCCTTCAGTAACCGGTCCATGGCGAAAGGCGTGTAACGGTATTCGTCGTACGGCACATCGTGCAAGGGCCACAGGAATGGAACGGTGAGGAAGAGCACGCCGCCTGGCCGCAGCACACGCCATATCTCCTTCAGCACCATGGCCGGATCGGGGCAATGCTCGAGCACTTCAGTGGCCATTGCGCAATCGATCGACGCATCTTCCAATGGGATCCGCGTTCCGTTCCAGGTGATGTCCGGCAGTATGCGGCTGTAGGCCGGATCCACCGCCTGTTCCAGGTCCAGGCCGATGTATCGCTTCACGCCCGGCTGCGACAGGATCAGTTCACGGTACGGTTGTTTGCCGCAGCCCACATCAAGGAACTCGCCGCTGAAATGAGGCAGGGCTTTGCGCAAGGCAGTTTCGATCTGCGTACGCGCGATGTAGATATCCTGGGTGTCGCGCTGCAACGGCATTCCCAGATATATGCTGCTCGGATGTGCGCTCATTCCTGTTCCCCGCCGATCTCCGTGAGGAGCAAGGGCAGCGCGAAGTTCATCAATTACGGAAGAATGCGCCAAGTGCGGGTGCTCGGGCGATCACACCAGCTCCCTGTACAACCGGAGAACATCCTGCGATCGGCCCCGTATCGAGAAGCGATCGCCCAGTGCCCGGAAGGCCTCCTCCCCCATTTCCGATCGCAGCTGCGGCTGTTGCAGCATCCTCATCATGGCGGCGGCAAGCTCTTCCGGTGTGTGATACAGGAAACCCGTTCGGCCGTGCTGGATCAATTCCGGCGTGGCGCCTGAAGCATGGCCGATCACCGGCACGCGGTGGAACATCGCTTCGATCGTGACACGGCCCAGCGCTTCGTGCCGGCTGCAATTCAGGAGAACATCGGTCCTTTCATAAAGCCGATCGGGATCGTTCACAAAACCGGCGAACTCCACCGCATTCGCGATCCCGAGGGAATCCACACGTGCACGGATCTCGTTCGCATTCCCCGAACCTGCGATCAACAGTTCGATCCGCGGTGCTCTTTCCTTCACGCGGGCAAAAGCCTCGATCGCTTCGATCTGGCCCTTGCTCCGATGGAAATAACCGATCAGCGTGAAAGTGAAGGGATCACCTGTGGATCGGGGCTTCCGATCCATTCGCTGGCGATAGGCTTCATCACTTATGATGCCGTTGTGGATCACCACGCAGTTCTTCAACCCACCAAGCTCCTGTTTCACTGCTTCGCTGATGGCGATCACCCGATCGGCCTTCAACAGCGCACGACGGAAGCCATTGGGACCTACGTCAGGATGGAGACCGTAATGCTTGAAGACCAGTTCGCGAATGTGCCAGATCAGCGGCAACTTCAGCTTTTCCTTCAAAAGATGCCCGATGCCGATCACACTGGAATTCACGTGCAGCACTTCGATCCGCCTTTCGCGCAGGAGCTGCGCCAGTTGGGATACAAGGGCCTTGTCCTTCCGCAACCGTTCGCGCGATGCTCTGCGATAACCCAGCCACTGCACCAGCCGGTGATGCGGCCGCCCCATGTACACGCGTTTCGCCATCCACACGGAGAACGGCACGATCGCATGGTCGATCCCCAGCTGCTTCAACCGATCGATGAGCGGACCTTCGGCCGCGCAGATCACGAAGGGTTGCACCACACCCCGATCGCGAAGTTCCCCGACCAGATCGAGCAGCGATCGGTTGGCGCCGTACAGATCGGCGTAGTGCGTGAAATAGGCGACCAGGATCTTGCGGCCCTTCATGCGGAGGCGCCGCTCAGGCGGGAATAGATCCTTTCGGGCAGCGGCCAGTATGCCCTGAAGAAATTGCGCAACGTGGTGGTGGTGTTCCAGCCGAATGCGCTGCGCTCCCGATTGATCAGGGGGAATACGTAGCGGGCAAGTTCCCGGTTGTTGGTGTGCACCGCCTCGTGCCAGGCCAGGTCCAGGGCTTTCCTGCGCCGAGCCGCGATCACATCGCTGTATTTGTGATCGCTGAGCTGGTCCATGAAGGGAAGGGTCCGAAGATGGATGTCCAGTTTGTGCACCGCGCTTCGCATGGAATAGGCACCGCCCGGATGTACGACCCTTACGCCGGTGCGTTCAGGCTGGTAGATGAAATGGCCGAAATTGCTGAGGTAGGCGAATAGCAACGTATCGCCCACAGGCGCAGTGCGCAGTGCAGCATAGATCGGCTCCATGTCCATGTTGCGGAACACGAACGTACATGTGGGGATCCCCTGGCCGGTGATGATCTCCTTCTGGCCGATCACATGGCTTTTTGGCGAGGTCGCATAACCGGCGTCCATGTAAGGCGTGCGTTCGCCGTTGGTCTCGTTGTACGCATCGGTGAAGCAGGCCACGGCTTTCGGATCTGCCTCCAGCGCATCGATCTGCCGCTGAAGTTTGTGCGGATCGATCCAATGATCATCGCCCTCGCAGAGCGCGATGTATTTGGCTTTGGCAGCGGTGTATAATGTTCTCGTGACGCGGCCACCACCCAATTTCTTCTGGTTCTGCACCTGATAGATCCCCTTGATCACATCCGGATGCCGATCCTGATATTCTTTGATGATCTCAGCCGAACGATCGGTGCTGGCATCATCGTGCACGATCACCTCGATCGGAAGATCGATCTGCTGTGCCAGGAAACCATCAAGCGCCTTCGCGATGAAACGCTCATGGTTATAGGACATGCAAAGGATGCTGACCAATGGTACACCCTGGATCATGTCTTGTTCATTCTTCATCGCGAAGGTGAAGAGGCGATCCGATCGGCCAATTCGTCGAATAGTTTCTCCAGTCTCAGCACCATGAATCGCGCGTACGCTTCCAATATTTCGGTGTTCTTTCCTTCGGTCACCAATCCCTGCATCATCTGCAAAGTTTTGGAAACATCCTTATCCAGGAAGTGCAACCGGAACTGGTGCCCGAATAGATCCTGCAGTTTCGTGCCCTGCCATTTGTTAATGATACCTGCAGGAACGCACGCTGCCAATGCAGTTATCGCGGTGTGAAGGCTTGATGAAAGCACGATCCGCGCATTCACCATAAGATCGGCCATTTCCAGAAGACCAAGTTCATTGGGCAGAAGCTTCAGTTCTCCGTTCGATCTTTCTTCGATCATGCGCAGGTACTTCACATCTTCCCAGGCATGGATCACCGGAAGCAAAAGCACCCTGATGCCTTGTTCTCTCTGAAATTCGCACAACTGCGTTGCTATGATCGCCGCTTCATCCTCGGTGATATTGTTCACTTGATAGAGGGCGTACTCTTTCTCTCCACCGGTGATAGCAGAGAAAAGCTTGCCACGCTTTCCCTGCCGATCCAGGAATTTCGGGAACAACCAACCAAGGTCCGGGGTGATCGTGATCCTCGGATCATAGAAATTCAGATCACCTTGTTCGAGGATCTTTTTTGAAAGGACGCCACGCACGGAAAGATGATCCAGGCCTTCAAGAGCACTGCGCAACTTCTCTTCGTCCATTCTGTCCTCGAATGGACGAACGCCGACCGAGATCCACGCTTTGAACGGAACCTCCAGACCGGCCCAATCCCATACAACGTCTGAAGGCAGATCGCTTTCCAGCCGGGCATTCATCTTGGCATAGACGGGTTTCCATGTACGCTCATCGAAGAAATGAACGACTTCACCACCGGCCAGGATCAGGGCATCGTATCGACCTTCGATCTTCCTTCTTGAATAAGCATTGTACTGCAGACCCTGGAAGTTCCCTGAAGTTGGCGCATAGAGATCGATCGGCACGCCCTTCAAACGTGATCGCATCTCCATCCCGAAGATGTGAGCGAACAAGAGATCACCATAATTATTGATATCCCCGAAAGAGAACATCGCGATCCTCAATTGTGCCATCCTTCTATCCAAGTATCAATGAAGGCACTGCGTCCACATCGAACACAGGAATGCCAAAGCGATCGCGAACTTCCGATCGCTCTTTGTGCCAGTTGTCTATGAAGATCGCGCCGTGCGGATCGATATGGTCCACCTTACGATCGCTCAACGGAACATGGATCACCGAGGCGAATAGATCCATGGAAATGCGATGCTTACGCAACGTTGCCGCGATATCGAATTCATGCTTCGTGATCAGATGCACTTGCTTGCCACCGTCCACACATTGATGAACGAATGCGATCACATCCGTGTTCACTTTTCCGTTCATGATCAAAGTATCATCCAGATCCAGGTACACCTTTTCGTAGTTGAATGAATACTTGTAACGGTTCTCGGTGGATCGGAACAACTCCACGTCATGCGCACTTTCATGCACCTGCACATCCATGTCCATCGCATCGAAAACGGAAAGAAGTGGGAGATTCACTCCCTTATGCCTGAAGTAGCCCATGGTGCTCGCCGCGCGCGCCGCGACTTCCAGAAGTTTCAGATCGCCGTTAGCATCCTCCTTCAACTGGAAGAACCACAGACCACGGAAACGGATCCGATCATTGATCTGTACGGCGATCTTCTCGAAAGCTTCTCGCTCCTTCACAGCCCGTGCCCGGAAGGACATTCCCATGCGCGTTTCCACGCGCTCCCTCGGTCCCACGAACAACAATTCACCTTTTCGATCGGTGAAGCAATCGATCGTGTACTCTTTTCCAGGTAGATATTCCACGAAGACAAGCTCGGGATCAAGCTTCTTCAATTCATCATGCCGTTCACGGTCCGCAACGAAATGCGTGCCGCGCGAACCTTCGCCCACGTCAGGTTTGGCGAAGATCGGATAAGCGATGCCGTCCGATGGTTCCTCGAATACTTCGGGACAAGCTTCGATATCCTTCAGCACGCGGTACATCAACCGTTTATGCCGGCAAATCAACATGGTCGCATGATCGGAAAGGATCAACTTGCAAAGCAACCTGTCACGGACCGACGAAAGAAAAAGTCCTACGGAATCATACGTGGTGAAGAGAAGGTCGATGTTCCTGCGTTGTACCAATTCATTCAGCGCTTCAACGAAACCTTCCTCCTGATAATACGGCAGATACTCCACAGGCTGCCCGTATACGATCTCACTATGATCGGCCTTGCCGGATGCAGGGATCACATTCAGGTGGACCGAATGACGGATCGAGCGATAGACTTCGAGCGCATTGTCCGCTCCAGATGGATAGATCAGAACATTCTTCCGGCTCATACTTGTTCGGCCAAAGTTGGTAAACTCCCGAAGATCATGGATCTGGTAAGGAACTATTCCAGATCGTATGCGCCGAGCATTACGAGCACCCGACCGGGTGGAACGTTCATCATCACATCAATGATCGAGAACGACGGAAGCTCCGGCCTGCTTCGAATGAATCGCAGATCGATCCTCCGATCCATGAACTCCTCTTTCGAATACAGCTCCTTTCCGCCGATCGCGTTCACATAGACATCCGCCTGCTCGCGTACGCAGATGTCGAGCACACGTTCCGTTCCGGATAGATCGGAATTCCCGTAGATCGAAGAGGTTGGCACCACTTCGATCGCGATACCGATCCGTTCGATCACCGCCTGCAAGCTTCTGCGCAACAGATCGGCGAGCAGGCCTGGCCGCTCCTGAAGCACATCGGTCACCAGCGTGATCACGTCATCGCGGAAAGGCGCCTTGGCATACGCCTGCTGCAGCGTGCGCAGGAATTTCTCTCGCCATTTCAAGTAATCGTTCCCGCCCACCTCGATCCGATCGATGTGCACGTTCGATCCCGCGTTGCGCAATGGCAGCGTGAACATGTGCGGCTCGCCGTTCACAGCAATGCGGTTGCGGTTGATCCAGCCCCCTTTTATATAGTTCACATCATCGTACACCACGAACCTGTCCGCCGCGTGCATCAGTTGGAAATAACCGATGTAGGGGAAGAGATAGGGTTGCATGATCGCCAGCCTCATGCGCGCATAGGTCTCGTGGATCGGATCTTGGTGGTGATCATATCACTTCAGCCACCAAGGCAGGCGCGGTGGCCAGGCTGTTCTTCAATGCCATCACCACCCGATCGATCTGCGCTTCGGTAAGTTGATCGTGGAAAGGCAGGCAGATCGCCGAGGCGGCCGCCCATTCCGAGACCGGCATCGATCCAGGCGATACATACGGCAGGCAGTTGAGCGACGGGAAGAAATACCGGCGGCACATCACACCATGTTGTGCCATGTTCTTCAACACCGACTCACGCTCTTCGGCACTTCGCAACAGGATCGGGTAATAGGCATGATTATATGCATTCCGATCCGAGACCAGCGGACGTTGGACCGGCAGATCGGCCATGGCCTCATTGTAGCGATCGGTGATCCGCTTTCGGGCGGTGAGGATGCCTTCCATGTGCGGCAAGACCGCCATTCCCATCGCCGCGTGCACTTCGCTCATCTTGGCGTTCATGCCCAGGCAGAAATGCTCGTCGCCATTGTGGCCGAAACTGCGGAGCAACCGCAATTGCCGGTCGGCCTCTTCATTATGCAACACCACAGCGCCACCTTCCACCGTATGGAAAAGCTTGGTGGCGTGGAAGCTGAGCGTGCTCGCATCGCCCCATTGCAGAATGCTGCGGCCCTTGTACTTCACATCGAAGGCGTGCGCGGCATCGTAGATCACCTTCAGGCCATGCTTCTTCGCGATCGCATCGATCGCTTCCACATCGCACGGTATGCCGTACACGTGTGTAGCCAGGATCGCCGTGGTATCGGGAGTGATCGCCGCCTCGATCAGCGCTGGATCGATGCAGAGCGTATCGGGTTTGATGTCGACGTAGACCGGCTCGCAACCTTCCCACAGGATCGCGCTGGTGGTGGCCACGTAGCTGTATGGCGTGGTGATGACTTTTCCCTTCACCCCGAGCGCCCTGAGCGCCAATTGGATCGCGAGCGTGCCGTTGGCCATCAACCGCAGATGCGGCACTTCGAAACGCGCGCGCAATGTTTCCTCAAGTTCCTGGTGGATCGGGCCGTTGTTGGTGAGCACGTGGCTTTGCCAGGCCTTGTTCAGCCACCTGAGATATTCCTCCTGCGGCGGCAGGAACGCGCGGGTGACGTGGATCGGTGCATCGTTGGGATCGACAGCCTGCGGCACGAAGGGAAGGGGTCTCATTTTGCTCACTGCTGTTCGATGATCGATACGCTGTACAATTTACGCGATGGCGTGCTTTGGCTCAAGTGGTGGGAACAAGTACCGGTTCGTGCGTCCACTCGAAACGCGGTTTTATGAAGCCTCGTTCACGCCCCATCCAGCCGCCGAGCTTTCGCTGTCCTTCCTGCACATGGAATTGCATGATGTCCTCCACGTGGAAGAGCATGGTGCTCACATCCTCGAAGAGATACGCGGTGAGGTAATACGATCCGATGTTAAGGAAACCTTTCGGGAAGGAACAGACGATGTGGTTCGGCCCATCGCGCAACGTTACACCGGCCGTGGCATGGGTAAGGGTGAAGAGCTGCACACCATCATCGGTGTTGAGCAGGAACACGAGCCGGCGGCGCGGGCCATTGCGCTTCAGATCGAACTCCACATGCATATCGATCGCCTGGTGCTCATCCAGCGGCGTATCGGGATCCTCCCCTTTCGCGCACAGCCTGATCTCCTTCAGGTGGATCTCCGGATGATCGAACTCCCTGCCGAAATGCCTCGTGTTGGAGGTTTCGGCATCGCCCTGCATGTAATGGCTGATCGCCTTCGATGTTTCCCCATCGTAGGCCAGCCTGCCCTGCTCAAGCACGATCGTGCGGGCGCAAAGGCTCTTCACCGCCGCCATGTTGTGGCTCACGAAAAGGATGGTGCGGCCTTCGTTCCGGCTCACTTCACGCATTTTCCCGAGGCAGCGTTTCTGGAATTCCGCGTCGCCCACGGCAAGCACTTCATCCACGATGAGGATCTCAGGCTCAAGGTGGGCGGCAACCGCGAAACCGAGGCGAACCTTCATGCCGCTACTATAGCGCTTGATCGGTGAATCGATGTGGTGCTCGATCCCGCTGAACGCGATGATCTCATCGAGCTTAGCCTTGATCTCGTGCTGGCGCATGCCCAGGATCGCGCCATTGAGGTAGATGTTCTCCAAGCCGGTGAGTTCGGGATGGAAACCAGTGCCTACTTCGAGCAGGCTGGAGATCCGGCCGCGCAATTTGATCTCTCCGCGCGTGGGAAGCGTGATGCGCGAAAGCAGTTTCAGCAGCGTGCTTTTGCCCGCGCCGTTGCGCCCCACGATGCCCACCGTTTCGCCCTGTTCCACATCGAAGCTTACGCCGCGCAGGGCCCAGAAGTCCTTCTTCGTGTTGATCCCGATGCCTTCCTCATCCACAGGCCGGCGTGGATCGGTGCGACCGAACAGTTTTGCGATGAACCCGCGGATCTCGTCGTTCAGCTGCGTGGCACCCACCACACCAAGCCGGTAATGCTTGTGCAGATCGGCCACTCGGATCACAAGTCCGCTTTTGTTCCGCATCACACTACGTCCGCGAACGAACGTTCCTGGCGTTGGTAGAAGGCGAGCCCGAAGAGCAGGGTTGCCGCGATGAATACGATCGAATACAGAAGCGAGTTCACATCAATGTGCCCACCGAAGACCGAAGCGCGAAAAGCATTGATCAGCGGGGTCATTGGATTGATGCCCACGATCTTGCCGAGCGTTCCCTGCAACATGGAAGGTGGAAAGATCACCGGGCTCACGTACATCAGCAGTTGCACACCGAAGCCGATCAGGAAGTTGAGGTCGCGGAAGCGGATGGTGGCGCCGGCCACGATCACGCCCACGCCAAGCCCGAGCAACCCGATCAGCAGGATGATCAACGGCAACAGCAGCAACTGTGAAGTGAAGCTCCAACTGAAGTCCGATCCGAAAAACGCGAAGTAGGCAATGAAGCCGGAAAGCAGGAGCAACTGGATCGCGAAGCTCACGAAGTTCGCCAGCGTAATGCTCAGTGGCACGATCAGCCTTGGGAAATACACCTTGGTGAGCAGGTGCGCCTGCGAAATGAAGGATTGCGAGGTCTTGGTGAGCGTGCTGGCGAAGAAGCCCCACGGGATCAGGCCGGAGAGATAGAACAGGGTCGGCGGCACACCATCGGTCGGCAATTTTGCGATCCGGCCGAACATGAGCGCGAAGATCAAGGTGGTGAAGAGCGGCGTTACGAAATGCCACAGCGGCCCGATCACCGTTTGCTTGTGAACGGCCACCACATCGCGGCGGATCATGAGCGCGAGCAGATCGCGGTACGCCCAAAGCTCCCGCAAGCCGAGCTGCCACCACGGCCGTTGCGGCCCGATCACCACATCCCAATGCACCTGTTCACCTTCCTGCTTCACCGATCAGCTCATTTGCGCAGACTCCGGCTTTTTCTTCCTGGCCGATCCGTTCTGGTCCGCTTTCGATCGACGGCCGTAGCCGTAGCCATACCCGTAGCCGCTGCCGTAGCCGTAGGCATAGCGGTAGCCGTAACCGTAGTTGGTGTTGTAGTAGTACTTGCTCTTCTTGATCCGTACGCCGTTCAGGATGAAGCCGTTGTTCTTGTTGGTGCTGGCGTTGAGCACCTCCATCGCATTGGTGATGTGGTCCTTGTTCGCGAACCGGGTGTTCACCACGAAAAGCGTGGCATCCACATACTTCATCATCAACACCGCATCGGTGATCAGGCCCACCGGCGGGGTATCCACCAATACATAATCATACTCCAGGCACGCTTCCTTGAAAAGCCTTTCCAGATGGCGGCTAAGGACCAATTCCGAAGCATTCGGTGGTGTTGGACCGGAGAGCAACACATCGAAATTCTCGAATTGCGTCTTCATCACCGCTTCGCGCCAATCCAGTTTTCCGATCAGGATGTTGCTCAACCCGGCATTGCTCACCAGGCCGAGACCTTTGCCCACCTTGGGTTTATGCAGATCGAGCTCGAGCAGCAGTACGCGTTTTCCGGCCTTGGAAAGGATTGCGCTCAGGTTCACCGAACAGAAGGTCTTTCCTTCGTTGGGGCGATAGCTCGTTACCATGATCACCTTGCCTCGATCACCTTCAACACCGATGTATTCCAGATTCGTTCGCACCGTACGGAACGATTCGGTGATCGCGGCCTTGGGATCGGTATCCACCACCACATAGTTCTCTTCCGCCTTCTCGCTGGCGATGATCTCCCCGAAGATGGGCAGCGGTGTAAGTTCCTTCAATTCATCGGCATTCTCGATGCGATCGTAGAAGAGGATGCGCACGAACACCATGAGCATCGAGAGCACCACACCGCCAAGCAGGAAGGTGTAGAAGATCCGCGTCTTGTCCGGTTTAACCACGCCGAGCGGCCGTGCCGATTCGATCACCTTGGTCTGCGGAACGATCCCCGCCTTTGCGATCACGGTGCTTGCGCGCTTCTCGAGCAGGAAGAGGTACATCTTTTCGTTCACCTGCAGCCGCCGCTCAATATTGAGCATATCGCGCTGACTTTTGGGCAGGCGGCGGATCATCTGTTCATAATCGCGCAGCTGAAGTTCTATATCGGCGATCTTGTCGGTCATCGCCGCCTTGGAATTCTTTATATAGACCAGCAGGTTCATGCGGTTCAACTGGAACGTGGAGTCCATCTGGGCGATGCCCATATTGCTCTCGGTGCCGGCGTACAACATGTTGTTGCGCGTCATCTGCATCTCGTACAGCTGGTTAAGCGTAGTGCGCAGAAAATCATCTTCGGTGATGTAAACGGCAGGTGGCAGAAGGCGCTCATCCTGGCTGTTGAGGACATAATCCTGAAGTGAATTGAGCGATCGTATCTCCAATTCCAGCTTGCGCCGCATCTGGTCGTACTTCACGAGTTCCTGGAAGTACATGTTCTCCTCTTTTCCCAGATCGAGGATGTCCTTGTTCACCTTGTAATCCTGCAACTCATCCTCATGGTGCTCGAGTATCACGCTCACTTCATCGATCTGCCGATCGATGTACATGAGGGTGTTCTCATTGATATCGAATTCGCTTTGCAACGTGTAGTTGATGTAGACCTTGGAAAGCGTATCCAGGAACATCTTGGCCCGTGAAGAGACCTCATCTTCCACCGTTACCTGCAGTATGGTGGTGTAATCGTGGTTCACCACCTCGATCCTGTTCTTGAACTGGCTTATGAGCGAGTTGCGTTCGTGGCGGATGAACTGGTAATCCGTCTCCGCAAGGTTCTTCACCGTTTGCGCGTTGAGGTAAGGTGAGGCCACCACTTTTATGAGGTACTCACCATCGGGATCGCGCACCAGCTCGTTGAAGGGGAATACCTTCTTTGTGATCTCTCCATCCTTCTCATAGCTGAGCTGGAATTCCCGTTCGTCCAGGATATGAAGGTCGATCGGCCTGTTGTAGAGGCGCGGTTCGATCACATCCATATGTACGGTGAAAGGCAAAGTGGCATGCACCTGCGATCGCTTGAAGCGGCCCACCACATAGTACGACACATCGAAATCGAGCCGGTCGAGCGTGGCATTGATCAGATCGTGCGAAGTGAGCACGCGTTTCTGGTTCACGATATCGCCATAGGCCCCCACATAGCCCAGGCTTTTGTACATCTGGTTCTGGTAGCTGTACACCTCGTTGTCCTTCAGCAGGATCTGCGTGGTGG
>JAEZDL010000028.1 GCA_023418095.1 Bacteroidota bacterium | reverse complement strand
CCGCATCGGCACACGCTTTTCGTGCGCCATCGACCACTTCAGCGGCCAGTTCCGCTGGAAGTTTTTCCACCGGCCAGCCCAGGATCGCCACTGCCAGCAAGGGTTTGCCGCCCATGGCGTAGATGTCACTGAGCGCGTTCACGGCGGCCACCCGGCCGAAATCGAACGCATCATCCACGATCGGGCTGAAGAAGTCGGTCGTGCTGATCAGCGCCCGGCCATCACCGATATCGAGCACGGCAGCATCGTCGCGCGATCCGTAACCCACCAGCAACCGCGGATCCCTGGATCCGGCGATGCGGCCTTTCAGGATACGATCGAGCGTTGCCGGCGCGATCTTGCAACCACACCCGGCGCCGTGGCTGAAACTGGTGAGCTTCACCGGTCCTTCAGATACCGATACTGACATTTTCCTTTAGTCGTTCGATGAGATCCGGGATCTCGTTGCGGGAAATTGGAATGCGGGTGATACGATCGGGGTGCCGATCGGCCTGGCCACGCAGGTAAGCCTTGTCATAATAACGCAATGTGATCAGCGCCGTGGTGTACAGATCATCATCATCCAAAGCTTTCAGCGCAGCCTTGGCATGTTGCGGCCCCAGGCGCTTGGCGATCCTTTCGATCGCGGCGGAAAGTTCGATGCGCGATTGCGATCCATATTCCTCCACGAGTTGAACTGCACGTTGTTCCAGCGGAAGATCGAGGAAAAGGAGCGGAGCCTCGCGCATCAGGGAGAACAGGGGAGCCGGGATGCGCACTTTCCCGATCATGGGGCTTTCGTCTTCGATCCAGATCGGAAGCGATGGATCGAGCGCCTGAAGTTCCTTCCAGATAAGGTTCTCGAACTGTTCGGTCGTGGGTTGTGCCGGCTGGCCGAGCGATCCGAACGATGATCCCTTGTGGCAGGCAAGGTGCTCGAGGTCGATGACCTGCTGGCCGGCCTTTTTCAATTTTTGAAGGATCAGCGTTTTGCCGGTGCCGGTGAATCCACCGAGCACACGCAGATCCAAGGGCCGATCGAAGGAACGGAGCACTTGCTGCCTGAAGGCCTTGTAACCACCGGCAAGAATGATCACTTCCTTGAAACCGGCCTTTGACAGGAGCCAGGCGACGCTCCCGCTGCGTTCACCGCCGCGCCAGCAGTGCAGGCGAACCTTTCGATCTGGGGCCATCGCAGTGATCGCTTCCACCATTTCGGCCATGCGCGGGCCTATGTACCGAAGTCCTTCCAATACCGCCCGATCGCGGCCTTCGTTTTTGTAAAGCGTACCGATCACCGATCGTTCCTGGTCCGTGAAAAGCGGAACTGGGATCGCGCCGGGGATATGGGCACGGTTGAATTCGCCGGGCGAGCGCACATCCACGATCGGAAATTCCGCGGCCAGGAAATCTTCTGCAGGCAAAGGCCTTACCACAAGATCAAAGGTATGAAAGCTGCGCTGGACGGGCGAAAGCGCATGCACATTGAAAATGGATCGCTGCCGTATGATATTGCGGCACAGGATCGGATGATAGGCCCGACCCAAAGATCCCCATAATGATCCGCACCTTCACCTTGATGGCGCTGCTCGCGATCGCTTCGAGCCAGTTGCGCGCACAGAAGTTGTTCGATCTCGGCCTGAAGGCCGGGGTCTCCAAAGATGATATTCGAATGGACAATGTGGCCGACCTGGAAGGCATCGTGGGCTGGCATGCCGGAATGTTCTTCAGGCTGAAGCCGCCGGTGGCGCCCGGCGTTCAATTGGAGGCCTTGTACAATTCCATGGGCACCGATGTGATGCTGAACGATTCCTTGAACGATTCACATGTGCGTTTGCAATATCTGCAGGCCCCGCTGTTCCTGGTGTTCAGCATCGGGCCGGCAGAACTGCATGTGGGCGGCTATGCGAGCCATCTGCTGAACGCTTCGATCCGGCATCCACAGGAGGTGCAGGATGAACTCGTTGCCTTGCGCGAGAACGAATTCCTGGACACGGATTATGGCCTGCTCGGTGGGGTGGGGTTGGATCTGGGCCGGGTGTACCTCGGTGCGCGTTATACGATCGGCCTGGGTACGATCGGCGCTGCCGACAACGACATATTGCGGAACGCGCGTAACGCGCAGGCACAATTCTACCTGGGGATCGGTTTCAACAAGTGACCGGCCGCGAAGGTGCGTTAGGGACTTTAGCGGAAAGCCCGGACCACGGGTGGAACCCGGGGGAGGACTTGCAGCGGGAGGCCCGGCCCCGCCCTCGGTGAAGCATGGCGGGAACCGCCTTTGCTTCACCGAATGCGGGGCAACGCCCAAATGGATCAGACCGCTTTGGCCATGGCGTTCGACTGGACTTTTGCGGTAGCGTCCGTGATGCGCGTTTCCACCTGATGGATCGCGTTGATCGTTTTTAGCAGACTGTCGGGCGTAACGCTGATGCTATCGATGCCGAGCTCGACGAGGAACTGTGCGAAATCGGGATAATCGCTTGGACCCTGGCCGCAGATGCCCACCTTGGTGCCGGTGCGTTTTGCGGTGGTGATGAGCATTTTCAGCATCGCCTTCACCGCGGGATCGCGTTCATCGTAGATGTGTGAGACGAGCGCACTGTCGCGATCGAGACCGAGGGTGAGCTGTGTGAGATCGTTGCTGCCTATGCTGAAACCATCGATGTGCGCGGCGAATTGCTCGGCGAGTATGATGTTGCTCGGGATCTCGGCCATGAGGTAGAGCTCCAGGCCTTCCTTACCGCGCACGAGCCCATGTTCGGCCATCACTTCCTCCACCTTCTTCAATTCGCCAACGGTGCGGCAGAAGGGGACCATCACCACCACGTTCTTCAAGCCCATCTTCTCGCGCACGCGGCGGATCGCCTTGCATTCCATGCCGAACGCTTCACGGTACGCATCGCTGTAGTAGCGTGATGCACCGCGCCAGCCGATCATGGGGTTCTCCTCCTCCGGCTCGAAATATTCGCCGCCGAGAAGGTTGCGGTATTCATTGCTCTTGAAATCGCTGAAACGCACGATCACCTTGTTGGGATAGAAGGCCGATGCGATCTTGGCGATGCCATAACTGAGGCGTTTGATGAAGAAGGTCTCTTCATTCTCGTAGCCGTTGATCAGGTAGCTGATCTTGCCACTGAGGGCGGCATCACCGAGTTCCTTATGCTGGAGCAGAGCGAGCGGGTGTGCCTGGATGTAGTTGTTGATGATGAATTCCTCGCGTGCAAGCCCTACGCCAGCATTGGGAAGATGAGCGAATTTGAAGGCCAGATCGGGCGAAGCGACGTTGAGCATGATCGGCGTGCGTACGGCTGGCATGTCGGTGAGCATCGTTTCATGCTTGCTGAAGGGGATGGCGCCGTTGTAGATGATGCCCACGTCGCCCTCGCAGCAGGAAGCGGTGATCAATTGGTCGTTCTCGAGTTTTTCGGTAGCGTCGCCGCAGCCCACGATCGCCGGCACACCCATCTCACGCGCCACAATAGCGGCGTGGCAGGTGCGGCCACCTTTGTTGGTGATGATCGCGGCGGCCTTCTTCATGATCGGCTCCCAATCCGGATCGGTCATTTCCGTTACCAGGATGTCGCCAGGTTTGAAATCATTGCCATCGGTGCTGCCGTCGCGGCCATCGAGACCGTACATGATGCGCACCTTACCTGTTCCGATCTTGTCGCCGATCGCAATGCCGCGTGCGATCTCCTGCAGATCGATGCCTTCCTTTTCGATCCGGAAATCGACCACACGATCGGTGGCCTTTCGGCTGTGGATCGTTTCGGGACGTGCCTGCACGATGAACAGTTGTTTGGTCAATCCATCCACGGCCCATTCCACGTCCATCGGGCACCAGTGGCCCTTCAATTCACTGTAATATTTTTCGATCGCGGCTACGCTACGCGCGATCTCCAGGACTTGTTCATCGTTTATGCAGAACCGGTTGCGCATGGATCTTTCCACCGGAACGGTATGCGTGGCCTTGCCGGGTTCGACCCCGTAGGTCATCTTGCGATCCTTGTTGCCGAGCTTCTTTTCGATGATGCTGCTGAAACCCTGGGCGAGCGTTGGTTTGAACACCAAAAACTCAT
>JAEZDL010000020.1 GCA_023418095.1 Bacteroidota bacterium | reverse complement strand
GTGCAGAACATGTGGCTTACCTGTACCGCTTATGGCCTCGGCGGCTTCTGGGCCACCAGCGCGATCCTTATGGGCGATCGGTTCCGTGATCACATCGGCTTGGGCGAAGGCGATCGGGCACTCGGACTTTTCTTCATCGGTTACCCTGCGCTCGAATGTCCGAAAGGCTACCGCAAACCGCTCGATCAGTTCGTGACCTGGAAGAATTCCTGATCGATGCGCTTGAACCTTACGAATTTCGAGGATCATCCATCCGATCACCGGTACATGGTGTTCAACTTCCCGACCTTGCAGATGGCCGGTGAGTTCATGGATGGGCTCACGATGAAAGCGATCCCTTTCGAGGCCGATGATTCCGGTGGGCCGCCTTTTCTGATCGGGGTGAAGAAGCAGTTCCGCGAACGGGCGGTGGAAGTGAACTACATTGTGCTGGGCCGGCACCGGCAACCGTTCATCAGCGATCCGATCTTCCGCTGGTTCATCTTCATTTTCGTGGCCGCAGCGATCATTCTGGCAGTGGTCGGTTCCTTGAACCGATCGTAACGGCGATCCGCCGGATCGTTCAAGCGGTTCGTCGGATCCGCTACCGGCTTTGGATCAGGCGGATATCTTCGCCAGCCTCTTTTGCGTACAAGAGGCCGATGAACAGGATCACCGCAGCCCTGACCACGCTTTTCGCGTTGGCGCTATCATCGTCCTTATTCTCTCAGGACCAGTACATTACTTACGAACCAGACACCGTTGCGGCGGTGGTGCAATACGGAGGCGAAAAGCTTCTGGATGGCGCCGTGGTGCTGACCGACGAAGTGCTCGAACAGCTGCTGGATTCACTCTGCTCGCTCGATCCCGTTCCCACCGATCTGATACGCGATCTGAAGCTCTTCCAGCAGATCCGCAGCATGGACGACATGCAGATGAGCATGCTGATCGATTCGCTCTTCGATCTGGAAACAGTGCCCTACGCGTTGATCAACGAGATCAACCTGTACATGAGCGAAATGCCCAGCCAGGCTTCGGTGGATGAAGCGAGCTATGTGGCCTGGGACCATGATCACCACATCCCCGGGCATGATCTGTACGGCGCGTGGATCACCGATCGGCCGAATTGCTACGGACCTGAATTGAGCGCGCAGGACAGCGTGTTGCTGGTCCGCCTGGTGGATCAGGATGCGAACTGCGGATTCTCGTTGCCGGTTCCCGGGGTTTGCACATCACGTTTCGGCTGGCGCGATGGCCGCAACCACAACGGCATCGATCTCGATCTGAATACCGGCGAAGCCGTCGCCTCGATGTTCCCGGGCGTTATCCGCTATGCAGGCACGTTCGGCAGTTTCGGCAAACTTGTGGTGATCCGCCATTACAACGGGCTGGAGACTTACTACGCGCACCTGCATCGGATCAAGGTGAACGCAGGCGACATCGTTGATGCCGGCCAGGTGATCGGTCTTGGGGGTAACACGGGCCGCAGTTTCGGCAGCCATCTTCATTTGGAGGTCCGTTTCAAGGGGATCCCGATCGATCCGTCGCGCTTCATCGACCTTTCCTCGGGAAGCCTTTCCTGCGACGTACTGGTATTGAAGAAAACCCGTTGGAGCTATGCGGCGTATCCGCTGGGAACGCGTTTCCATACGGTGCAAAAAGGTGATCATCTTTACGGCATCGCCCAGCAGTATGGAACGAGCATCGAATCGCTTTGCGAACTGAACGGCATATCGAAAAGATCCGTGCTTCGCGCCGGACAGCAACTGCTCGTTTCGGCCGATCGGGAATTCTGATCACTTCCTTCTTTTTCGCGATCCTCTGTCCTGCGCAAGAGAATTCAACGCGTTTCGGCATTCAGCTGAAGCCCGTGATCCCGCTGGTATTCTTCGATCCACTTACCGTGGTGGAACGTCCCGATCTGAAAGGTGAGATCGAGTTGAAAGGTGGTTTCGCATTCGGGATGAACGTTCGCGTTGGGATCACCAATTCGATCTCGTTCGAGACAGGCATCAGCCAGATCCGAAGAGCTTACGACTTCACGTTAGTGAACGATACAAGCGGCTATGTGGGAAGCGATCGGGTGCGATTCACTGGTTACGAGATCCCCGTTCAAGGCCTTGTCTACATCCGGCTGGGGCAACGCACCTGGATGAATGCGGCGCTTGGCGCCTCGATAGACATGTATCCGAGCGATGTGCAGCGCGACGTGGAGAAGGGCCGCATCTACATCTTCCGGTATGATTGGGTGCGTTTCGGGATCTTGGGGAACATGGGTGTTGAATACCGCACCGATAAGTCGGGGATCTTCTACCTCGGCGCGAGCTACCACCGGCCGTTCAACGACATGGCAGTGGCGGAATTCACGTACTACGCACCGAACTTCTTTCCGTATTCAATGCGCACCGCGCTGAATGGAACATATCTCACGCTGGACCTGCGCTACTATTTCCATGATGATGATGAGCGCCAGGGACAACGCCGGAAAGCGCGTGAACTCTGATCACTTCGTGGCCACGAAGATCGGATCGTCGCAGAAGCCGAAGCGATCGTACTCCTGCTTCGTGAACTCCCTGCCGTAACGGACCACATCCACTGTGAAACCAGCCTTTTCAAGACGATCCTTTATATCCAACGAATAGAAACGCACATGATCCCATTGGCCGAAATGCTTCTTCCGATCGGCCGGTGAAGAGATCGTCGGATCCTCGAATGTCCGCTGCAATTTCTCATCGATCGGAACGGTGATCACCGCCTTTCCGCCTTTCTTAAGAACGCGATGCATCTCGCGCATCGCAGCGGCATCATCGGGAATGTGTTCAAGAACGTGATTGCAGATCAGCAGATCGAAGCGATCGCTTTCCAGATCGAGCGCAGTGAGATCCAGGTTGCGCACACCTTTTTGATCGCTATAACCAGCCACCATCTTGTCGCCAGGCAGATAATCCAGGTGCTTTTGCTGTTGAAGGATCCGCATGAACGCGAGCTCCGGCGCGATGTGCAACACTTTCATCGGTTTTGAAAGGATCCCGATCCGGTGTTTCAGGAAATGCCACACCAGCCGCTGGCGGCTGTGTGCGCCGTTCCCAGGACTAAGCCGATCGCCTTTCCTGGCGATGAACCGCTTGTACATCCGCTCTTCGATCGGGCAAAAGACCTCCGCAGATCCGTTGTTGAACAGCGATTGCGCAACATACAGCCGCTTCCAATTCAAGCGACGCAACAGCAACCGTACATCGTGCGGAATGTACTTCTTGCTGAGGTTGATGATCGCCTGCTTCATGCGGCGCGCAAGGTAGAATGATAGATCGGATCGAGGCAGATGCTCGGGTGCGATCCCGGATCGAAAAGCCAGATCACCGCTTCACCACCTTGCTCACTTGGCGGCCATTGCGATTCTCCACCACGATCAAATACGCACCTTCGCTCAAATAGCTCAGATCGGCGAAAACACGACCATCCGCAGGCATCCTTCCGTTGTGGATCCGCATCACTTCACGTCCCAGCGCATCGTGCAATGAAATGCTCACATTCTGATCACCGGTGCCTTCGATCGTCGCCATGACCAGGGAAGAGGTGGGATTCGGGAAAACCTCCACGATCGCTGGCCCGGCGACATCAGGAATATTCGCGGTGAGATCAAGAACGTCGAACTTCCACCAGCCTTCCGGCGCGACGATCGGGCGCACCTGCACTTTGCCGTTGTTCGCTTCACCTTCAATATAGTAGAAGATCTCCGTTCCGGCCGGTTGCGCTGGGATCGAAGCCGTCCATTCGTTTCCGGCAAGTGCGGTCATTTCAATTGAAGCAAATGCCTGCGTGGTGTCCGTGGTCCAATGGACACGGGCCGAAGCGATCCCGCTGCGGTGGCGGATGTACGCGTTCACTTCATAAGGAAGAACCGTCTCGTACGTGTCGCGCAGACGCTGGTGACGGATCAACAGCGGATCTTCAACGCCGATCGTTTTGGTGATACAGTGGATCGCACCGCTCGCGCTGATGATGTTCGCATCCTGGCCGTCGCAATCGATCCCGATCACGTTGTACCCGGGCAGCGACTCGCGAAGAATTCGAAGTCCTGTGGTATCATACTCGGTGCGGTATGTCGGCACGAGCACAGTGCCGTTGATGAAGATGTTGTTCGCGTAGGTGCGGTAGCTGGCGTTCGGCGGGAAATTCCCACCGGTGCTCGGCGGCATTGGAATGCGCACAAATTCATACGGTGTTCCGAACACCGAATTGTACCCGTTGATGAACCCGATGTTCGCTTCGATCTGAGGACCATCGCTCAACCCAGCCGGGAATTCCCCCACGAGCAAGGTTTCCTCATCCAGCAACTTCATATGCATGTCGATGTGATGGATCTCATCGTATGGAAGGGTTTCCATAAGAATGTATCGCCCCGGATCGATGCCCATGAAATCACTCATGATCGCTTCCACCTGCGCCTGATCCTTCACGGTCTGGTTGAAATCGCCCGAAGGTCCATTCTCGTCCAACACCAGTTTCGAGCTGAACGCGGTGCCGAAACCATCGGCCATGAAATTTCCGCCTGTATGCACCAGATCGTTAGGCGCGGCGGTAGTGCTGTAGATCGGAAGGCCCATGTGCTGTGCGATCGCATCGCTCAGCGCATCATCATCCGGCCGTGGGCGGTTGTAGATCCAATCCAGCAGCATCAGGGTATCCACCTCGTTGCGGTAGATCGTCTCCATGCCGTAATCGCGCACCCAGATGCTGTTGCTTTCTGCGTTGAGGAACGTGATGTTGGTGAGATCATCGATCGGGCCGCCGTACAGGTCGTTCTGCAGATAACCGATCACATCACCTTCGTCCTCACAAACGATGATCACTTCGCATTCCTCCTTCGCATGACGCACGATCTGTTTCAGGATCTCGGGATAACTGCGCCAGGTCACCACCAGGCTTTGAACTTCCTCCCATTCTGCCATCGTGCGCACCGGAAAATCGGGCGGAGCGGTGATGCCACGCGATGCATTTGCGCGTGAATCGCGATATCCGGGGATCAGAGGGACCTCGTGCGGCGCAAGGCCTTTGGGCAATTGATCGTGCTGCGCTTGCAACGCCGGGATCGTGATCAGGAGAGAGAGGAAAAGAAGTGGAAGATGCTTCATGGAAAGTGTGAACGATCAAAGCTACAGTGATCGCAGTTACGAATGGTTCGATCCGGCCGCCATCGTTGGCTTCCCGATCACGGAATTTGTTGGATCCGTGTATTTGTTGGGATCACTCCGCCGATGTTCAACAGGATCGGATCGCGATCGTTGGAAGCTCCCGTGTAGGAAACCATCCCGTTCAAGTTCACATCCTCGGGATGATAACCGGCCACAGTGTTCGTGGGGATCAACCCGCCAACGCGCAGCAGGATCGGATCGCGATCGTTCCCTGAACCGGTGTATTTCATCACTGCATCAGCATTTACATTTCCGGCCCAAAGCGCGCGCACCGATCCGATCGTCTTCTGTGCATTCGTACCCCAAAGCGCAGTTGAAGGAGAAGTAAGATCGATCGTGACCGGTGGGTTGGAAAGCGCGATCGGCGAAGCCGTCATGCATCCAAGATGATTCCTGTGCCTGATCGCCACGTGATAATTCCCCGGCGCGACAGCGAACGTCAGCGTTCCAGCATTGGCTGCCACCACATCACCATCGCGCTGCATCAAAGCCGTGCGCGTGCTTATCACCGTTCCGGGCGATCCCGCGGATCGGAGTTCAACAACGACCCAATCCACGATCGCGTTGTTCCCGCTCACTGAAAGAACCGAAGGATCGGTTGTCGTTCCAACCCCGCCATTCATGTTGAAACCGAGATCGGAATAAGGTTCTTCGATCGGGATCAAGCCTTGCACGCGAAGATCATCGCGCATCAAACCACTGGCCTGATCGAACGCACCTTCAAGAAAAGCCTTCACCGCGACAGGAACCCCGCTCACACCCGGTAATACCTCGAATTTCCACCAACCATCGGGCGCAACGATCGGTCGCGTGATCTGCTTGCCGTTGTTCGCCGTGGCGCTGATGTAATAGAAGATGTCTGTGCCGGCCGGTTGTGCCGGGATCGCAGCGCTCCATTCATTTCCGCCCGATGCCGTCATCGGAACCGCATTGAAACCAGCAGCGGTGTCCGTGCTCCAATGGACCTGCGCCGAAGCGATCCCGCTCTTGTGGCGGATATATGCTTCAACAGTGTATGGGTTGAATGGATCATCCGTGTCACGCAGCCGCTGGTGGCGGATCAGCAGCGGATCGTTCACGCCGATCGTCTTCGTGATGCAATGGATCGCACCACTTTGTGCGATGATGTTGCCGTCGGCATTGTCGCAATCGATCCCGATCACTTTATAACCCGGCAATGCTTCGCGCAAGATGCGCAATCCGGTGGTGTCGTATTGCGTGCGATACGTCGGCACCAGCACCGTTCCATTGATGAAGATGTTGTTGGCATACGTGCGATAATTCGCGTTCGGCGGATACGCGCCACCGGTGCTCGGGATCATCGGTATCCGCACGACTTCATATGGCGTTCCGAACACAGAATTGAAATTGTTCAATACGAATTGAAGGTTCGCTTCGATCTGCGGCCCATCTGAAACCCCGGTGGGGAATTGCCCCACGAGCAGGGTTTCCTCGTCAAGCAGTTTCATATGCATATCGATGTGATGGATCCCATCGTAAGGCAGCGTGTTCATCTTCACATATCGGCCTGCGCCGATGCCCATCCACTGTCCCATCAGCGCATCGATCGAAGCGGGCGTGCGATCAGTCTGGTTGAAACTTCCACCGGGTCCGTTCTCTTCGATCACCAGGTTGGAGGAGAAAGCCGTTCCGAAACCATCGGCCATGAAATTGCCACCGGTGTGCACAAGATCGTTCGGTGCCTGAGTGGTGCTGAACACAGCGATCCCCTTCTGAAGGCCGATCGCATCGGAGATCAGATCGTCCGCAGGCCGCGGGCGATTGTAGATCCAATCCAGTAGCACAAGTGAATCAACTTCATTGAAATACATCGTTTCCGGTCCGTAATCACGGATCCAGATGCTGTTGCTGGAGGCCACACGGAAGCTAATATTGTTCATGTTCGCCAGCGGCGGTCCGCCGGCATTGTTCGCGAGCAGGTAACTGGTGATCGATGCTTGGGAATTGCCGCCGCTCGATCCACAGATGATCAACACTTCACATTCCTCTTTCGCATGCCGCACGATCTGTTTCAGGATCGATGGAAAATCGCGCCATGTGATGCACAGCGTTTGCACTTCCTCCCACTCGGCCATGGTTCGCACTGGCACTGGTGGCGGCGTATTGATCCCGCGATCGACGCCGGCCCGGCTTTCGCGATATGCCAGGATCAGATCGATCTCGTGCGGTGCCAGCCCTTTCGGAAGGATCGAAGGATGCTGGGCTGAAAGTGTTTCAACAAGAATGAAAAAGAGAAGGAAAAGGGCCGATCGGTGGAGCATGACATCGCAATTTATGCAGGCCGCACCGATCGGAACAAGCCACCGATCTCTTGACAAGCGGTAATTTCACAGGATGGATCGGTTCGATGCGCTGAAGGAAGAACTGTTCGGTGGGCCGGTGCAACGATCAGGTCAGCTGCATCATGGGCGACTGGTGCGAAGCGAAGGTTTCAAGGCGCGCTTCGAACGCTGGAAAGCGAAGGGCCGGTCCGATCTAGTTGCAACATCTCAGGGATCTTTTTCACCGCGAACAGCTTTCCTCCGATACCGATCTGCACATCTTCTCTTCTGCGCAGGCTACCGGTGTGCAAGTGAAACTTCCGGCGGATCGCGAACCGGAGGATCTTCAATTCCTTCTGGAGGAATTCAAGGAACGCGTGATCGCCGAAGGTTATCGCATCCATCTTTCCGATCACCGCATCGATCTGAAAGGTGGTGTGCGTGAACGGTATTACCTGAAACCTTCGATCCCCTCGGATCGGTTACAGCCCCCACTAACGCAGCTTTTCGGGAATGTGTTGATCGAGAATTGGGGCGGGCCTGAAGGACCGGATCACTTGAAGGTGCTGATCACCGTGTACAGCGATCGGCTCTACGAACCTGCGGGATCCGGGATGGCGCTGATCAACTCCTTGTTCGCCGATCGCGGCCGTGCCTTGAGCTGACGGTACATCGCGACGATGTCGCGCACGTAATGGAACACCTGGCTGCCGATGCAATAGCCGTTCTTCATCTCGGGCATCATGAAATAACGTGGCTTCGCCTTCAGCAATACCGCACGCTCCACGTTGTGTTCCCAACGCTTGGGATCGAGGCCGAGCTTCGCCGCCAGGCGTTGCGCATCGATGATGTGGCCGGGGCCGGCGTTGTAGGATGCCAGCACGAAGCGAAGGCGTTGGTCCTTGTCGGGCACCGCGCGCTTCCACATCTCATCGAGCCGGGCCAGGTACTTCGCAGCCGCACGCACATGGTCCTTCACGGCATCATCCGGTGAAAGACCGAGCTCCCGTGCAGTGGTGGGCATGATCTGCATGATGCCCTGTGCCCCCACTTTTGACACAGCAAGACTGTCGAATCGCGATTCCTTGAACGCC
The DNA here is from genome assembly GCA_023418095.1 of Bacteroidota bacterium. Classification (GTDB taxonomy): domain Bacteria; phylum Bacteroidota; class Bacteroidia; order Flavobacteriales_F; family PHOS-HE28; genus PHOS-HE28. The sequence continues at coordinate 6,063 of JAEZDL010000020.1, read as the reverse complement.
ATGGCGGCCAGAAGTTCCCAATCCCATGCGATCGCCTCTGCGTGCGCCTGGAAATGTGCATCGTAAGGTGAAATGCTATCGCCTACCACGGGGATCGGTTTACGGGTCTGCAGCGGGCCCGATCGTGGGATCTTCGTGGAATACGACCGGATGATCAGTACACGTGCTTCGCGTTCATCCTTGCTGTCCATCCAGGCGTTCATGCTTTTCAGCAAACGGCGCGCGTTCTTGCGCACCGCGAAGCAAAGTGGTTGCGCAGGCCCGATCGGAGCACTGAATTCGATCACGGGGAAACGGCCCGCCTCATGCGCTGCCCGAGCTTCGGTAACGATGGTTGCGCCATGTTTGCCCAATACCACCTCCATCAGCAGATCTTCGGGTGTCACCAGAGGATCCATGTGTAACGGTATCCTTCTCTTTCCCTCCACATCGAAGCGGTGATCGGGATCGGCGAAGGGGCTCCATGCGCTGATCTCGGCCGTGTCGGTACGCGAGGTGATCACCTGCCCGTTGCCATCGCTGTTGGCGATCGGATCGGGCCGCAACGTGGCAAGCACCGGGCGCACCATGCGGTAGGGTGAAGTGAAGCTGAGCCATTGTTTCCGATCGCGGCGCGGTGTGCATTGTGCGGCGATCACATCGCCCCTGCCGATCTGCAGCGCCATGATCATGGAATCGATGTGCTCCATGGGAACGGCCTTCAGGTGCAGGCCCTCCTTCTTCGCATAACGCTTGAGCAGCTCCCATTCGAAACCGGTGGTGGCCTTGGGCCTTTCCTCCCAGGTCATCGGATCGCGGAGCACCAGCACACGCAGCGTATCACCCCTTATCACATCGAGGTCGCGTTCCACGGGATCCACCTTCCACATGCCATCCGAAGCGTGCGCCATGGTGGGCGTTCTGCGCATGGCCAGCAGGCCTATGCACACCAGCACCGCCAGGATGCCGAGCCACCACGTCCATGTGCCTTTGTGGATCATTTCAGTTCGTTCACGTGATCGCGCACCTGCGGAAGGAATCCATTGAATTCGATCGTGTACTCGTTCAAATTTTCGGCCAATATCCTTTCAGCCCCGTGCATCGCGCCTCCTTCCCTTGCCCGTTGCGATAGGCCGGTCAATGCGCGGCCCACTCCAGCGAGCGATGCGTAGGAGGAAAGCCAGTCGCCCTGCACCATGTACGGCAGCATCTGCCGGGTGCGTGGCGGGAGCAGTTCCCTGTGGATATGTAGAATGCCGTACATCCGTTGAGCGAATCGCTCCAATCGTTCCGGGTGCCACCGCTCCCAATTGGCGGCCAGCAAGTGGTCATAGAACAGGTCCATCACCACACCCGCATATCTCCCTGCGTGTATACGTGCCCGATCCCGTCCGGTTACAACGAGCGGATGCCGGTCCGTGAAGGAATCGATCGCGCGATGCAGCCTTATGCCCCGCTGTATCGCCGGATCGAAACGGCTCAAGTCCCTGCCTTTCACGGCATCTGCCATGAAATTGCCCACGATCACCAGCGGCTCTTCGCCGGAAAGGAACAGGTGACCGAGAAAATTCATAGACCTGCAAAGTTACCCCTCCCATTTTCATCGCCCATCAGCAGGTTGGACCGCCGGTGTGATCGGGCACGCCGATCGCCACGCTCCCGATATATTCGGCTCCCCGGCCATGTCATCACCACTCAAGGTAAACCAGCTGAAGGCACAGCACGCGCTGTACTGGAGCACGCAGGTGAGCGGCTGGGGTTTCTACCTGGGCTTCCTCTGGATCTGGAATTTCTTCAACGGCACGGCCACCGCCGATCTGCTGAAGATGTTGCTCGCCGGGTTCGTGATCGGCATCGGGACATCGCATCTTTTCAGATCGCTGATCCTCAAAAGCCACTGGCTCGAACGGCCGATCGGCCATGTACTACCGCGGCTTACACTGGGATCGGTGGCCATGGGCGTGATCGCCTTCCTGGCGGAAACGATCCTGCACGACCTGGCCTTCACCGAATACGAACCGCTTCTCTCCAGTGGCTTCGTCACGCTCTTCGGGCGATCTCTCAATTGGATCGTGGTGCTCTTCATCTGGTCGCTCGCCTATTTCGCGTACAATTATTTCATGAAGCACCGGCGTGAGGAGATCCGCAACCTGCGCCTTGAAACCGCCAATCGCGAAAATCAATTGAGCAACCTGCGGGCGCAGATGAACCCGCACTTCATGTTCAATGCGTTGAACGGCATCCGTGCGTTGATCGATGAGGATCCAGATCAGGCAAAACGATCGATCACCCTGCTGAGCGCGATCCTGCGAAATGCCATGGCCACGGTGAAACGCAAAGTGGTGCCGCTCGGTGAGGAGATCGACATAGTGAAAGCGTACCTCGGCCTTGAGGCGATGCGTTTCGAGGAACGGTTGCGCGTGAAGTTCGAGGTTGAACCCGGCATCGATCGGATACCGGTGCCGCCCATGATGTTGCAAACGCTCGTGGAGAACGCCGTGAAGCACGGGATCGCGAAATTCCCGGAAGGTGGTGAAGTGATCATCGGCGCGCAGCGCGGATTCGAATGCCTTGTGCTCACCGTGAAGAACAGCGGCATCTACCAACCCGGCGAGATAAATGGCACCGGTATCGGCGTGCGCAATACGCTGAAGCGTCTAGAGATGATCTACGGCGGAAAAGCGCACATGAACATAAGCAACCGCGATGGCATGGTGATCACCGAAGTGGAGATCCCGATCGAACGCGAAGCAGTGAAGCAACAACCCAAGAAGAACACATGAAGGCGATCATAGTGGATGATGAACGGCTGGCGCGAAAGGAACTTTCGTCGCTACTGGAGAAATTCGGTAATGTGGAGATCGTGGGCGAAGCGGCCAATGCCGATGAAGCGGAAACGATGATCGCGGAGAAGCGGCCAGATCTTCTCTTCCTCGATGTGAACATGCCGGGCCGCACCGGATTCGAGCTGCTGGAATCGCTCGATCCCGCGCCACAGGTGATCTTTGTTACGGCGTATGATGAACATGCCTTGAAAGCGTTCGAGGTGAACGCGCTGGATTACCTGCTAAAACCGATCGACCCGGAGCGATTGGAAGCGGCGGTGAACAAGCTGCAGGAATCACAGGAAAGCAGCGAGGACCAGCGCAAGGAGCTGCACGAGGATGATCAAGTCTTCCTGAAGGACGGTGAGAAATGCTGGTTCGTAATGCTGAAGGAAGTGCGCTACTTCGAGAGTGAAGGGAACTACATCCGTGTGCGTTTCTCCGATCAGAAACCGCTGGTGCTTCGATCGCTCAATAAGCTGGAGGAAAAGCTCGATCCGCACATCTTCTTCCGCGCGAACCGCAAACACATCGTGAACCTGCGCTGGGTGGAAAAGATCGAACCCTGGTTCAACGGCGGTTTGATGCTGAAGCTCAAGAGCGGCGAACAGATCGAGGTTTCACGCAGGCAGGCAATGCGTTTCAAGGATCTGCTGAGCTTGTAGGTCCAAAAAGAAAGCCCCGCCGATCGGCAGGGCTTTCTTGCGAAAAATTTGTTGCTAATTCACCTTCACGGCTTTCTTCACGATCGGCTCACCATTGAGAAGAAGCGTTACATAGTAGATACCAGCGCTCAGATCGGCGGTGTGCCATTCGTATTGGTATTCGCCGGCTTCCATTTGCGCTTCGTGCAACACGCGCAACTGCTTGCCATCGCTGCTGTTGGCCATTAGTTGCATACGACCATTGCGCTCCAGGTTGTAGTAGACTGTTGTCTGCTCGTTGAATGGATTGGGCTGAATGCGCAGGTTGCGATCGTCAGCCGGATCATTGAGGCCCGTGCCGTCATCGATCAGATCGCGTGTGCCGCCATCAGGATTCTGGCAACAGACTGCGAGTAGTTCTTCGAGTTGGTCGAGGCGATCGCGCAGTTCTTGCCTTTATGCCGCAGCAGCTTCATTCTGTGCTACCTGTTCTGTTATCTGAGCTTGTTGTTCAGCGATCTCAGCAGCCTGTTGGTCAACCAACGCTTGTTGTTCTTTATGACCTTGCGATCAGAATAGGGATCAATGCGGAATAATTAACCCCTTTGAAAGTTATTTCAGGATGGATTACTGTGCCCAAAGAGTCCTCAATGGCAGCAACAGCGTTATGAGCAACTAACGAAGGAAGTACTTCTTCAAGTTCACCAGCTAGCACGCCATACTGAAGTTCTGTTGGCAGCCCCAACTTATTACCGCTGAATTTTCACTTGGTGTACCCTCACTTCTCAAACCCACGTACATTCCATCCAACCCTTGGGAACTAAAAACACCAGCTCGCATCCAATCCCGATAGCCAAGACTAATGCTCGGTGAATTGTTCCTCAGATGAAGAAGAGACAATGGCGGATTTGCCATATCAAAGCCATTGCCAACACCAAGATTACCTGAAACATCCAAAGCAGGATAGCCCTGAAATAGGCCGACCAATGTTGGCGTAAGCCACATTTCGGAGACCGCGTCTCCGGTGGTATAAAACTCGATCGGCTGGCTTCCGTCATTGTGGCGGATCTGCAGCGGATCATTCGTTACTGAGTTATCCCAACCGACAAAATCGGTTGCAGAGTTTATACTATTATTTGCTGCAGTGGAGACTTGCGCCTGCACAGAACCGGCACATAGAGCAGCCATTGCCAGCAAAACTGACATTCTTGTTTTTTTTGTTCTCATGGTCTTTCAAGTTTGTTTCTCGACCGAAAGACCGGACTTCCGCTACTCGATCAACATGAACTTGAACGACCTGCTTCCGAAACCTTCATCCAATCGAAGCATATAACTCCCTCGGGCAAATGACCCAACTTCAAGAGTGAACAAGTTTGCAGAGACTATCCCAGTCCATACCACCCGTCCAGTTCCATCCAGTACTTCTGCTCCCGAAGGCTGCCGCAGTCCACGAACAACGATCAAATCTCGCGCAGGATTCGGGTACACTGAAAGGTATTCCGATAATGCTTCTAGCGTTCCTGTAACTAACGCACACCCCTCTGGATCTGGTGACACACACACCTTGTCAATGAGTGTGTATCCACGCCCGGGAATTGGCCGATACTCAAAGTGCAACGTATCTATGTTCGCATCATCGAAGTGATTGCCGATCATAACATATTGATAGGCACTATCCGCCACGAAGGTTCCGCTGATTAGCACCCAATCGATAGTATCAGCAAGAATGCCTGAATGGTAAATGTGAGCATGATTTTCCGGTATGGGCAACGGATCGCCAGGCTCGAACTGACGCGATTCTACCGTAAAGAGCATCCCCATTCCGCTTGATGCGATCCATGCTTGATTGCTTTGGCCGTCATCACGGAAAGCTGCGTTGGCGTAGAAGCTAGCATAATAGGTCTGGCCTATGAGCAATGGCGACAGCAACTGGACCATCCAGTATTCGCGAACGCCAAACTGTTGGTTATAGGTCACCACACCTCCATATGCTTCACCTTCGTATGGCATTTGGAAGGTAACCACATTCAGTGGCACACCATTAAAAGCACCATATGGCAGACAGCTTTGGAAGTGATCAGTCGACCCACCACCTGTAAACCAATGCAGAGGTCCAGTTTCGGGGTAGTAATAGGTGTTCAGGACCAAGCAGGTATCAGCTTCCTCGAATCCGGGGTTAGGAACAAGGTTCTGCGCTTCACAGCGGAGAGCCACATCGAACAGCAAGCAGCCAAGCAGAAGGTGTAAGCCCCTGCCCTGCTGCCTGCCGTTGTTGGTGTGGTGTAGCATGTTGTTCAAAGTTCAATCTTGATGCGTTTCCCGCACCGCACGCAGGCGATGGTTTATTCGGGTAGCAAAGGGTCCGGTCTTTTTGTGGCGCTAAAGTGATGCCTCAGATCCGCGGCGCCTCTACGGAGGCATTCCATGAATGGACGCCATGGATGCGCTGTAACGCTGCCTGCCACCCAGGCAGGCGCGTTACCTGTGTTAGCTTGTATTCATCTTCTTTCGCGAGTTGGTGGAACATGAGCGACCGAGGCCTTCAGCGTTAGCGCGCTGGAGGCTTCTTCGTTTGAGCGCACTTGGCGCATTAGTGGAGAGAGAGAGAGAGAGAG
>JAEZDL010000136.1 GCA_023418095.1 Bacteroidota bacterium | reverse complement strand
GTCATCGGCGCTTTTTCGTGTTCCAGCTTGATGGTGATCATTCCCTTGTTCGTCTTGATGTTGGCATAGATGCCGTCCTCCTTGGTGCCTTTGTTCTGTTCCATTGATATCTCCCCGGTGTTCGCAGCAACAACTTTTTCAGTACGCTCCCCATTGCCCGCGCTGCACGAAGCAAGAAGTACGCCCATCAGGGCGGAGAATGTGAATGTGATCATCGTCATCTGGCTGTTCGGTGGTCCAAAAATAGATCGCGCTCCTCAGTTCATCAGGATATCCTCTATCGCCTCGAGCTTTTCGTCCGTATAAGGTCCTTTGGTGCGATAAAGGATCTTCCCTTCACGATCGAGCACGAAGAAATGCGGGATCTCCTCCCTGTTCATGTCCAGTTGTTGGCGCAGTGGATCGAGATCCTGTTTCGAGAACAGCACATGGTCCACGATCTCGGGTGAAGCGCTCTTCTTGAACTTCTTCATCGAAGGTTCGTACGTGGCCTTGTTCAAACCAGCGAACACCGGTACGAAGTAGATATCCGCATCATATTCACCGGCGAAAAGTCCGTGCTTCGCAACGAAACGCAGGTACGCCGGTTCGAGCCAGTCATCCAGCATTTCCGAAGCTTTCGGGCTGTATGCGAGACCTACGATCGTGTACTTCGCACCGTCCGATCGCGGAAGCGTTACGTTATCACCGTTCACGGTCTCGCCCGTTACCTGGGGGAATTGTTGCTGTGCAGCTGCTGCGCTGCCGATCGCCAGAGCGATCGTAAGGATGGTGGTTCTCATGGATCGGAATTCCTGCGGTGATAGCAACTCGTGTACCGGATCGGTGTTCCGGGTACGCAATGTAGCACGATCGCCTGGGGCTGATCACCTTACACCATTCTCTGGATGCCTGCCTTTGTGTGGCCGGAACCAATCCTTCATTCTTTCTATGTCCTTTTCGGGATCGTCGGTCAATGGAAAAGGCGCACTGAGGAACGTGGTCTTCGCTGGATAATCGAACGATCCAAGAATGATCGGAACGCCGGCCCCGGTCGCAATGCGATGGAAACCTGTTTTCCAATTGGGTTGATAGGAACGTGTGCCTTCCGGGGTGATCGCGATCTTGCTGATCTCGCCCCGATCGAACATCGCGATCACGGCATCCACCAGGTTGTTGTGTTTGCTCCGATCCACCGGATAGCCGCCCATCTTGCGGAAGAACCAGCCAAAAACACCTTTGAAGAGGGACTGTTTCGCGAGGTATTTCACATCGCCCATGCCCGCGAGGTTGCGCACACAAAGTCCCACGAAGAAATCCCAATTGCTCGTGTGTGGTGCCACCACAACAAGGTATCGATCAAGGTCCTTCGGACGTTCATCAACGATCTTCCAACCTGCGAGGGTATGGTAGAAAAAGGAATAGATCGCGCGCATCACGCCACCGGCACAGGATCCATGATGGAATGGAGCCAGTTGATCGCTTCCTGTTCCGTAGCGAAGACCCCGGTCGGGAAAGGTTGCGGAAAGTTCGAATAATAGAGTTCGGCCAGCCTGCGGTGATGCATGTTCTCGGAAACACAAACCTCCGCCCAGGTGAACTCCTTCACATCCTGTGCATGGTCGTTCACGAAAACATCCACCTCGGCGTCCAGGTCCACGGGAAGCACGGTCACGCTCGCAATGCGTTGTCCGCCCGCCATCCGTGTGCGCCTCCCGATCACTTCGGAAACATTGGCCAGATCCAGCGCTACGCCTTGTTTGAAGCGGACCACCATGATCCTGCCGGGCAACATTTCAAGTACCGCGGCGCGGGTCTCGGAGATGGTTTCGATCGGCATGGTGGTGGAGCTTGATGCGAAAATAGAAGTATGTTGCGGAAATGAAAATGACCGCCACATGCTTCCGATCCGTTCTTTTGCGGCGATGATCGACCCGATCGTACACATCACACCGGCCGACTGTATAACCAGCGGGGCCCGATCGGCGTATGAAGCCCTGATGAAGGAACGGTACGCGGTAATTGATGTGGAGACCACCAGCGGCGATCCGTGCGAAGGCAGGGTGATCGAAGTGGCCGTGCTCGCCTTCGATGGAAGGATCGAGCGCCTGCGCTGGGACAGTTTCGTGGATCCACGGATCGAAGTGCCGCCGTTCATAAGGAAACTCACCGGGATCGATGATCGCATGCTCAGTGATGCACCGATCTTTCTTGAGGTGGCCCGTTCATTCGCGACGATCACCGAGGATCGGATCCTGGTCGCGCACAACGTGCGCTATGATCTCACAGCGTTGGAACATGAATTCGCCCGGATCGGCTTGGTCTTCGAGCGAAGAACCCTGTGCACCGAAAAGCTTTCACGCAAATTTCTTCCGCAGCTTCAACATTACAACCTCGGAAGTCTCTGCCGCTATTTCGGGATCCCGTTCACCGCTAAGCATCGTGCAGCAAGCGATGCCGAAGGCACAGCGATGTTGCTCCAACGTTTGATCGGGAATTTCGGGGAGGAAAGCGTGGTCGAACACATCCGGCCGATCGTGAAGGCGCAGTGCGCCTAACGCAGCAGATAGTTCGTAGCCCACAGGATCCACATCATTATTCCTGCAAGCAGACCGATCGAACCCGCATAACCGCCGATCCGCATTCTCTTCAGGCTTTTCAGTGTGAAGCGATCCGGATATTTTCTCGAATACCATTTTCCCCAGAGCGCGAACGCGATCGCAAGGAAACCGACCACAACCGCGAGTGAACACAAATGCCGCAGGAAGGCCAGCGGAATGCTTAATGTTCCGAAGATGAACGTTACGATGTTCAGTGGGATCGGCCGCTGCATGGATCAATCCAGATCAAGCAAGTTCCGGTGGATCGAAAGCACCTGTGGGATCACCAATTGCCGATCGTCGTTCACAATGATATGATCGGCGATCTTCAACCTTTCTTCTTCACTCGCCTGGTTACGCATGCGTGCGCGCACCGATTCCTCTCCTACTCCATCGCGCTTCATCACGCGTTGTATCCGGATCTCTTCCGGCGCAGTCACTACGATGATCCGATCGAAATTCCTGTAACCGCCGCTTTCAGCCAGGATCGCGGATTCCATCAGCACATAAGGTGAATTCTGCCGATCGGCCCATTCACTGAAACCCTTCCGTACCGCAGGATGCACCCACGAATTCAGATCCGCCAAGGCCTTTGGATCATTGAAGACGATCGCGCCCAATTTCTTCCGATCAAGCTTGCCGTCCATATAGATCGAAGCACCGAACCTTTCCTTAAGCTGCGCTATAAGGTCCGGATCATTCTGCATCAACTCGCGTGCGATCAGATCGGAATCAAGAACAGGGATCTCCAGAACATTGAAGATCCTCGCGACGATGCTCTTGCCGCTTCCGATACCGCCGGTGAGGCCGATCCGCAACATGGCGCGAAGTAACGCGGATCGGCGCGATCAAACAGCTTGTTTCGCCGTCGCCTCGTTCAATTGCATGGACGTATCCATCGCGATCGCGCTCTTCTCAAAACGGATCTTCACATTGCTGTCCACCTCGAGCAGAACCGTGGTATCGGCCACTTCGATCACGCGGCCGTGTACGCCGCCGATCGTGATCACCTTGCTTCCCTTCTGCAACGATTCGCGGAACTTCTTCGCTTCCTTCGCCTTTTTCTGTTGCGGACGGATCATGAAGAAGTAGAACACGATCATGAGCAGACCCATCATCACCCAGAAACTGGTGGGATTCTCCGTGTTGCCTGCTGCTTGAAGTAAAACCAGTGCGTTCATCTTTTTGATCTTCTGTCTGTTATTCCACGGGCTGCATGTTCGCCGGCCCGATCACTTCGCCGGAAATGGTGAGCACCGTGCTCGGAGGCGTGGTGTTCGCAACCACCGTGATGGTCTTATCCTGGCGGCCGCTGCGGCCTTCGCTATCGAATACCACTTCGATCGATCCCGTACCACCGGGCTTGATCGGATGTTTGGGCCATTCCTTGCCCACGGTGCAACCGCACGATCCGCGTACATCGGTGAGCACGAGCGCGCTTCCGCCGGTGTTCTTGAACGTGAATTGGCGCGACACTTTCGCGCCCTGCACGATCTGCCCCATGTCCATGTGCGTCTCTTGAAAAGTGATCTTCGGCAGATCTTCCGGATCGACATCATCGTAACCCGAAACAGGTGAATTGATATCCTGCACGGATATCTCTCCTTTCTCCGAATGATCGGTGAGCTGGCAACCGGATAGACCGATCATCAGAACGATCAGAAGTGAAGCGATATGAGGTATCCTGAAATTCATCATTTCAACTTTCAAGAAGCCCGCGACCGACCTTTCGGATCTTGCCGTTCGCCTTCATCTCGATGAAGATCTTGTCCAGCACGCCGTTGATGAAGTTCTTGCTCTTCGGTGTGCTGTACGCTTTTGCGATCTCGATGTATTCGTTCAAGGTCACTTTCACCGGGATCTGATCGAAGACGCGAACTTCCGTAAGCGCCATTTTCATCAGGATCATGTCGCTGAGCGCGATGCGATCACTTTCCCAATTGCTCGCCTTCTCGCCGATCGCCTTTTCGTGCTCCTCATCATATTCCACCGACTTGCGGAAAAGCGTGGTGACGAAATCGGTCTCTTCCTTCGGATCGCGCGAAAGTTCAGGCATCGGCAGATCGCCTTTGTCCGTTTCGCGCATCTGTTCGATCCCGCGTTTCACCAGCGTTGCGGCCAGGTCCAGATCCTCGAGCCAGTAGATGCTCCGGCTTTCGAAAACATCCTGCAAGGCTTCGTGGTTCGCAATGTGATCGCTGAAAAGTTCGATCAGGAATGCCTGATCCTTCTTGTACGTTGGCAGCGGATCGGACATGTACTTCTTGTACGCATCGGATGCTTCGACTTCCTTGAGCAATTTGGTGAAAAGCTCCTTGTGCCCCACCCAGCTGATCCGTCGTTTCTCCGTTTCGATCCGCAATCGTTCACTGCTCGCGATCGCACGCAACACCGGGTTCTCCACGAACCGCATGTTCGGGTTCAGGTCCTCGGGTGTCGGCAGGCGTTTGTTCCGCCGCTCCTCGATCCGCAGCTCGGCGATGTGCCGCAATTCACCGAAGGTTAGCAGAAGCTGGAGGAACAGATCGTACGTGCGCTCGATGCTTTGGAAGAGTTCCTTCTCCAGCCGCGCGGCGCTCGCACTGTCGCTTTGCCAGTAGGCGTACAGCGATTGGAATACCTTGATGCGTAGATACCTGCGATTGAGCATTTCCCTCTCAGAAACGGATCCCGGCCCCACGCATACTGTTCACCCTCTGCTCCGCTGCCTGGTTCGCCGCCAGGTAGGTCGGTATCTTCTGATCGGCGCTCGCTTCGAAACACTTCAAAGCCGTGTTGTAGATCTCTTCGGTCTGGTTGAGCGCGGCCTGGCGGTTGTAGCCCTTGCGTTCCCACGCACAGTTGATGATGCCACCAGCATTGATGAGGAAATCGGGTACATAGAGGATCCCCTTCTCCATCACCGCGAGCCCGTGGATCGATTCATCGGCGAGCTGGTTGTTGGCCGCACCGGCGATCACGCTGCATTTCAAGCGCGCCAGTGTCTCATCGTTCACCGTGGCACCCAGCGCGCAGGGCGAATAGATGTCAACGTCAAGATCATAGATCTCGTCCGATCCAACGATCGTTACAGAAGGCAGTTGCGCTTTGATCGCAGCCAGTTTCTCTTCATGGATATCGGTAAGGAAAACGTTCGCGCCATCCTTTACCAGATGTTCCACCAGATACTTTCCAACATTTCCCGCGCCCTGCACCGCCACCTTGCGTCCTTTCAAGGAATCCGCGCCGTAGGCTTTTTTCGCTGCGGCCTTCATGCCCACATAAACGCCATAGGCCGTTACCGGACTTGGATCGCCGCTGCCACCCATTTCGATCGGAAGACCAGCTACGTAGCTCGTTTCCTTGCGGATGTTCACCATTTCCGTGGTGCTCATGCCAACATCCTCCGCGGTGATGTAACGGCCGTTCAAGCTTTCCACGAACTGGCCGAACCGGCGGAACATCGCCTCGGTCTTCTGCGTGCGCGCATCACCGATGATCACCGCTTTTCCACCGCCCAGATCGAGACCAGCGAGCGAGCTCTTGTAGGTCATCCCACGGCTCAGGCGAAGCACATCGTGCAAGGCATCCGCTTCACTCGCATACGGCCACATACGCGTGCCGCCAAGCGCCGGCCCCAGCGTGGTATTGTGGATCGCAATGATGGCGCGGAGGCCCGTAGGCCGATCGAAACAGAATAGCACTTCCTCGTGATCGTGCTTCTCCATCCGGCCGATCACCAGATCGGCGGTCTGTGGCGTTCCAAGTGTTGTTGTGACCATTACTGGTGCGTTGGTTTCGTATATCGATCGCCTTCAAGATCGAGATCCGTGCAGGTCACCGGAATGATCATTCGGTCAACACGGCACTTCCTTCTCCCTCACCGGCGAGCCTACCTTTGCAGCGCTTATCCGAAGCGTTACCGAAAGCAGGTGCGCAAAAGTAGGAAGTTCCGACCGCCCGAATGCGACCGCTGCTGAAGCTGAACCCGTATTTCGCGAAGTATCGCTGGCATATCGTGCTGGGAACGCTCTTCATCATTCTCAGCAACCTGTTCGCGGTGTATTCGCCCGAAGTGGTGCGCGAGGCGATCGACCTGATCGGAAAAGCAGTGGGGCAATTGGAGCTTCCACCCGAACAACGAAAGCTTCCGGTGCCCGAGATCCTTCGGATATGGATCGGTTGGACCGGGATCGATCTGGAGGGAAGATTGAACCAGCTGGATGCTGATGCGGCGGTAAGATCCACCGTTGTTTGGCTCGCCGGTGTTCTTGCCATTCTCTATCTCGCATTCGCGTTGCTAAAGGGATTCTTCATGTTCCTCATGCGGCAGACGATCATCGTGGTGAGCCGCCTGATCGAGTACGATCTGAAGAACAGGATATTCGATCATTACCAAAAACTGGATCGGGCGTTCTATAAAAGGAACAGCACCGGCGATCTGATGAACCGCATAAGTGAAGATGTGGGCAAAGTGCGCATGTACATCGGCCCGGCAGTGATGTACACGATCAACCTGGCCGTGCTCTTCATTCTCTGCATCGGACGAATGATCCATGTGAACGCCGAACTCACGCTCTGGACCCTCGCACCGTTGCCGATCATGAGCGTGGTGATCTACTACGTGAGCGAAGTGATCAACAAGCGCAGCATGGATGTGCAGGAACAACAGAGTCGGTTGAGCACGCTCGCGCAGGAAAGTTTCAGCGGGATCCGTGTATTGAAAGCCTATGCGAAAGAGGAAATGTCCGTGGATCGGTTCCGGGAGGCAGCTGCGGAATACCGGGTCCGTAGCCTGAAGCAGGCGAAAGTGGACGCGCTTTTCATGCCGGCGATCATGCTGCTGATCGGGCTAAGTACGGTGCTCACCATTTTCATCGGTGGAAGAATGCTGATCAACGGCGACCCATCTGTGAGCGTTGGGAATATCGCCGAATTCGTGATCTACGTGAACATGCTCACATGGCCCTTCGCTTCAGTGGGCTGGGTCACTTCCTTGATCCAGCAGGCATCGGCGAGCATGGTGCGCATCAACGAATTTTTGGACACGGAACCTGCGATCAACGATCCGTACGATGAATTGCACGAGATCCAGGGATCGATCACGTTCCGCAATGTGAGCTTCACCTATCCGCATACGGGGATCGAAGCGTTGAAGAACGTTTCGTTCCATATTCCCAAAGGCGGGACCCTTGCGATCGTTGGCCATACCGGCAGCGGCAAGAGCACGATCGCCGAACTGATCGGCAGGCTCTACGATCCCACCAGCGGCCAGATCTTGATCGATGGTGTTCCGATCGAACGGATCAAGCTGGAAAAATTGCGCAACCAGCTCGGATTCGTTCCGCAGGATGTATTCCTTTTCAGCGACAGCATCCGCAGCAACATCGCCTTCAGCCTGGAAGCTTCGGAAGAGAACGTTAACCGCGTGGAGCGCGCGGCGAAGGCGGCCCAGGTGCACGAGAACATCATCGATTTCCCGAAAGGTTACGACACGCTTCTCGGTGAGCGCGGGATCACGCTGAGCGGCGGCCAGAAACAACGCGTGAGCATCGCCCGGGCGATCATCGGCAGGCCACGGATCCTGATCTTCGACGATGCGTTGAGCGCGGTGGATACGGCAACGGAGGAAGCGATCCTGCAGGAACTGCGCACGGTGATGCAAGGGCGCACCACGGTGATCATAAGCCACCGGATCAGTGCTGTGCGCGATGCCGATCACATTCTTGTGCTGGAGGATGGCCGCGTGATGGAGGAAGGCGACCACGATCAACTGCTTGTCCACGGCGGGCTGTACGCCCAATTGCATAACGAGCAATTGCTGGAGGAAGCAAGAAAAGAAGCCTGATCCGAACTTATTTTCCACGGGAAATTCCGTACGATCGGTGATTTGGACCGCCTTATTGCCGGTTTGGAAAACCCTTATATATTTGGCTCGCGCTCGAATATATCCGGGCGATCAGGGTCATGGCCGAAGAGAGAGGTGATGTTTATTCCAAGAAGGTCCGAGCCGGCAAGAGGACCTATTTCTTCGATGTGCGGAGCACCCGCGGGCGTGATCTTTACCTCACCATCACGGAAAGCAAGAAACAGACGCATCCCGATGGTTCCACCAGTTTCGAGAAGCACAAGATCTACCTCTACAAGGAGGATTTCAGCAAGTTCATCAATGGACTGAAGGATGCTTTCGAGGAGATCGAATACCTGCGATCCAACGGCTTCGCCGATGGCTGGTCCCCGGAATATGACCAGGTGGAAGAAGCCGTTGCGCCGATCACCGCTGAAGAAGTGACGCCCTTCTCGAACATCAGCTTCGAGGATCTGGACCGGCAGGAAGCTTAAACGGTCGAAGCCTCGCCGATCAACCGAACGCAAGACTGATCGGGTAGATCAGGTATTCCAGCGAGAACAATCCCCAGAAGAAACGGTAGAACCGTTCCACGTGAACATCGTTCTGTACATCGATCCGAAATGCGAGCACTATGAAGATCGCAAGGATCAGTGCGTGTACGGTAGTGAAGAAAAGCGGCGAAGGAAGCAATCCGCCGATCGCTGAAGCGATCACCAGAAGATAGGCCAGGCTCACCACAAGAACGCCGAGCGCGAGCGCCTTCCGCCTTCCTTTCAATACGGCAAGCGTTCCGATGGAATGGATCGCATCGCCCCGTGTATCCGGAATATCCTTGAACCATGCGATGCCGAGACTGAAGCAGGTGACGAATGCCGTAAGCGGAACGATCAGCGGGAACAGACCCAGCGATCCGCTGAGCTCTTCCACGAAATGCGCGTGCAATCCAAGGTTCACCAACGATCCACGTACGATCGTGATGGCCATCGCAGCACCGAGATGATGACGTTTGAACTTCAGCGGCGGAAGCGAATACGCCGTACCGATCGCCATGATCGCACCGATCACGCACATCACATACACCGATCGCCAAAGCGAGATCCCCAATGCGAGCACCGCACACACAGCCACGATGGCGATCGCGCCACGCATTGAAAGCTCTCCCGCTGCGATCGGCAGCCACGGTTTATTGATCCGATCAACTTCAACATCCGTGATCTGGTTCAGTCCGGTGATATAGATGTTGCAGGCGAGCGCGCCAATGATCGCAGCCGCCGGAATGATCGGATCGCCCCAGCCACCGCCGATCGCAAGCACGGTGATCACATGGATCGATGCAACGCTGATGAAACTGCCGATGACCGTATGCGGCCGGCTGAAACGCCAGAGGATCCCCAGGGCCTTCATACAAAAAGCGGATCACACCTTCTGTTCGCTCCGATCGCACATTTTCGTCCAGCGCCAGCGTACACCGCATCCATCCACCGGATATATTCGGACCTTGTGCAGTAGGAAATGATCGCCCGTGCTCCGCGGGATCCACATGAACGACCTGGACTTGTTGCTGCTGCTGGGGCCGCTGGTGTTGATCCTTGCGATCGCATGTGAGGTGGCATGGCGGAACAGGTATGTTCCGCAATGGCTGGCACGGAAGGTACTACACATCACGGCGGTGGGATCGTGCGCATTGGTCCCCTTGTGGTTGGAAGACCTGGCGCTGTTGCGCTGGATCGTGATCGGAAGCGAGTTCATCCTCATCTGGCTGGTGGTTTCGGGCCGTCTCTTCGATCAGGACGGATCGAAAAGCTGGGGCATCCTATTATTCCCGCTTCCTTACCTCTTCCTGCTCTACGTTGAACCCGATCGCTGGTTGATCGCGCTGCCCATGGCCATCCTTGCGTTCGCCGATTCATTCGCAGCGGTCGCAGGTCTTTTCTTCTCCCACCGTTTCTTCCGCTTCACCGCCGACCCGAAAAGCATGATCGGCAGCGCAGCCTTCTTTCTTGTTTCGATCCCCGTAATGGTCCTCTTTCCGGAGATCCGATCCATCCTGGCCGTGGTGCCGTTGTGGGCTTCGATCGCGATCGTGGGCGTGATCGCGTTACTTCTCACCGGCATCGAAGCACTGGCATCGCGCGGAACGGACAACCTCTTCATTCCGCTCGCGGCGTGGCTGTTGGTGAAGGAGATCACCGCAACATCACTCCACACTTCATTCATCACATCACTTGTGATCACGTGCGCGCTCGCGATCTCCTTCACATTGGTATGCATGCGGATGCGTTTGCTCACACTGGGCGGAGCGATCGCTGCTTCCCTGATCGGTGTGTGGGTGATGTATTTCGCTGGCGCGTTCTGGTTGATCCCGCTTTTCGTGTTCCTGTTGGGCAGCACGTTGTTCGGCAGGCTGAACAGACAGGTTGCGACCACCGATCGCAAGCACGGAAAACCTCGCGATGCGATCCAGGTGATCTGTAATGGCGGGGTTTTCGCCGCGGCCGCATCCATTCCCGATCCCCAACTGGCGCAATTGGCGATGGGCGCGAGCATCGCCGTGAGCGCGGCGGATACGTGGGCTTCGGAGATCGGCATTGCCTTCCGCGGAAGAACGATCGATATTTCATCAGGCCGTGAGGTTCCCTCTGGACTTTCCGGTGGAGTAAGTCTCGCCGGATCCGCCGGCGCCTTCTTCGCTTCACTCCTTTTCGCACTGCTGGCAGTCGTTCTCATGGATCGCAATGGCCTGCAAATGGTTCCCTTCATGATCGCCGGAATGGGCGGCATGCTGCTCGACAGCCTGCTTGGATCGAAATTGCAACCGCGTTTCCAGGCGAATGATGGATCGCTTTCCGACGAACGCCGCAGCGGATCGAAAAAGATCTCCGGCTTCAACTGGATGGACAACGATGCGGTGAACATCATCAGCAATATCATCGTTACCGCAGGTGTTGCGCTGTTGTTCGATCGGGCCCTTCACTGATCGCCTCTTCGATCGAAGGCATGGAAGAAAAACCTTTTCCACGATCCAGCTTCATTGCAATTGTTCATCATTGCACTGTTCAAAACTCGATCGGTTATCAACACGAGCGTATCGGTGATCTGGCTGTTCTTTGTATCAGTCGCACAGCCGTTGTATCAACGCTTAATGCGACTCTCTCGAACCGAACGCACACCAACCCACCACAAGGTAAAATGGGCAAGATAATTTCCGTAGTGAACCAGAAAGGCGGTGTGGGCAAGACCACCACCGCGATCAACCTGGCCGCGAGCCTTGGTGTGCTCGAGCGCCGCACGCTGCTAGTGGATGCCGATCCACAGGCCAACGCCACGAGCGGCGTAGGTTTCGATCCGCGCAACGTGAACGCCAGCATCTACGAATGCATCATCAACGGTACGCCCGCCACCGAAGTGGTATTGAACACCGATAATCCGAACCTCGATCTGCTTCCAGGCCACATCGATCTGGTGGGCGCGGAGATCGAGATGATCGACATGCGTGATCGCGAGCAACAGATGAAGAAAGTGCTGGGTCCGCTGCGCGATCTGTACGATTATATCATCATCGATTGTTCGCCTTCGCTCGGGCTTGTCACGGTGAACAGTTTGACAGCGAGCGACAGTGTGATCGTGCCGGTGCAGTGCGAATATTTCGCGTTGGAAGGTCTCGGCAAGTTGCTCAACACGATCAAGATCGTGCAACAGCGTTTGAACCCTGAGCTTTCGATCGAAGGCATGCTGCTCACCATGTACGACAGCCGTTTGCGGTTGGCGAACCAGGTCGTGGAGGAAGTGAAGACGCATTTCCAGCAACTGGTGTTCGATACGGTGATCCACCGCAACGTGGCGTTGGGCGAAGCACCGAGCCATGGGCAGACGATCATCATGCACGATGCGAGCAGCAAGGGCGCGGTGAACTACCTGAACCTGGCGCGGGAGATCCTCCAGAAGAACGCACTGGCACCGAAAGTTGAACGAAGCGAGGCGATCGAAGCAACGATATGAAGAAGAAAGGTCTGGGCCGCGGCTTGAGCGCGCTGCTTGATGATCCAGCGACGGACATCACCACAACGATAAGTTCGGACAATGAAGGGCCCGCTCCCGCGCGTGCATCCAGTGCGATCGGCACCATTCCCGTTTCGCAGATCGAACCGAATCCGTTCCAGCCGCGCACGCACTTCAGCGACGAAGCGCTTGCCGAATTGGCTCAAAGCATAAGCGAACTCGGGATCATTCAACCGGTCACTGTGCGCCGCATGGGTTACGATCGGTACCAGCTGATCAGCGGCGAACGCCGTTTCCGCGCTTCGCAACTCGCCGGTCTGGAAGAGATCCCGGCCTATATCCGCATCGCCAACGATGAGGCGATGCTGGAAATGGCGCTGGTGGAGAACATCCAGCGCGAAGAGCTCGATGCGATCGAAGTTGCGATCAGTTTCCAACGCCTGATCGATGAAGTGAAGCTTACGCAGGAACAGCTCAGCGAAAAGGTCGGCAAGGACCGCACCACCGTCACGAACTATCTGCGTTTGCTGAAACTTCCGCCGGAGATCCAGCTCGGGTTGCGTCAGCGCACGATCGGAATGGGCCATGCACGCGCGTTGATCTCGATCAATGATCCAAGCCGCCAGATCGAACTGTACCACCGCATCGTTGAAACGCAGCTCAGCGTTCGCCAGGTGGAGGAACTTGCGCGCACCGCGCCAGCCACGAAGCGCACTCCCAGCTTCGCTCCGCGAGCCAACAAGGAATTGGGCCGAAAGCTCGCCGATCGGTTCGGCAGCCGTGTGGTCGTAAAACAGGATCCACAAGGCAAAGGCAAGATCGAGATCGCCTTTCGCAGTGAAGATGACCTGAAGCGCATCATGGCGTTGTTGGGGTAGAGCAGTTGCCAGTTGGCAGTTGCCAGTAATGGACAGCTGCGAACTGAACATCACCGATCTTTGCGAAAATGCCTGTGCGCCAGATCGCATCGATCATACTCTATGCCTCGATCTCGATCGTTTGCGGGCAGGCCACTGATACCGTTGGCGTAAGCAGCGATACCACACAGATCCGCATTGCGGAACCGTTCGCGATCGACACTTTGGACACGAAGGAGGAAGCGGTCATCGGGGCGGATCGCACTCAGATCGATACGCTTGCTTCGATCGCAGATACACTTACGTGGCGTGAAAGGCATTCACCGCAAAAGGCCACGATCCTTAGTGCCGTGGTCCCTGGCGCGGGGCAGATCTATAACCGGAAATATTGGAAAGCACCGATCGTATGGGCCGGGATCGGGATCAGCTATTCGTTCATTCGGGAGAATCACAAGGAATACAAGCGTTATCGAACAGCGTACCTCGCGCTTGTGGATGAAGATCCCGCCACGGTGGATGAATTCAACGGGCAGTATGATCCCGGCGAGGTGCGTCGCGTGATGGAGGTTTACCAGCGGTGGCGCGACATCAGTTACATCGCACTGGCCGGGGTCTACGTGTTGAACATCATTGATGCTTCGGTGGACGCGCATTTCGTGCGCTTTGATGTGAGCCCGGATCTTTCCTTGAACATCGGACCTTCGCTGCATGCGGCGGCTTTGGGTGCCACGGGCGTGAACCTGCAATTTTCGCTTCGGTAGGTCTGCCGATCGCTTCGATCGCTGCGCGGATGTGCGCAAGGGATAGGAATGGAAACCCCGGAAGCGAAGGCCTCACCCCCAGCCCCTCTCCGAAGGAGAGGGGAGCGAAGCGGACTTTTTGCATTGCCTGAGCTGAGGAGTTGAAATGGATAGCCCGACCCCCTTCTTAGGGGGATGCGCCCAAAAACCCTCTCGTAACTTTGCGATCCCGATGCAAGCTCCCCTCCTACGCGTTCGCGACCTGCATTTCAGCCACGGCAGCAAACCCGTGCTGCGCGGCGTGGACCTTGCGTTGAGTGAAGGCGAAGTGGTGTTCGTGGTGGGATCGAGCGGGTGCGGCAAGACCACGTTGCTGCGGCTGATCGCCGGCCTGGAAGTGCCTGCGAAAGGTTCGATCGAGCTGAACGGCGCACCGATCACAGGAAAAGGAACGATGGTGCCACCGGAGAAACGACCGATCGGAATGGTGTTCCAAGGGCTCGCGCTTTTTCCACATCTCACGGTGGCGGCGAACATCGGTTTCGGCTTGAACAAAGTGAGCAAGGAAGAGCGGCAGCGGCGGGTTCAGGATGAGTTGAAGGCCGTTGGACTTGAAGGATTGGATCAACGTTTTCCGCACCAACTTTCCGGCGGACAACAGCAGCGCGTGGCACTTGCGCGATCGCTGGTGCTGCGGCCAAAAGTGATCCTGATGGATGAACCTTTCAGCGATCTGGACAGCCGCACGCGCGCTCAGGTACGCAATGAAGTAGCGAGGATATTGCAGGAACATGGCACGGCGGCGATCATAGTGAGCCACGACCGGGAGGACGCGTGCCACCTCGGCGACAGGATCGCTGTGATGGAGGAAGGCCGCGTGGTGCGCATGGAAAGTGCCGCCGTGATGCGGCTGGAATGGACCGAACATCCGTTCGCGTGATGGCCACCGATCGATTGCAGCAATTGCGAGAAATGCTGGCCGAAGAACCCGGCGACCATTTCCTTCGCTATGCGATCGCATTGGAATTGAAACGCGCCGGGAACATGGAACAGGCGATCGCCGATCTGGAGGCGCTGCTGCATGATGAACCGAAACACATCCCAAGCTACTACCAGCTTGCGTTGATGCTTGCGGATCTTGGCCGATCGAAGGAGGCGATGCACACCTGCGAGATCGGGATGTTGCAATGCACGGTCACCGGCGATCGGAAAGCACGCGCGGAACTGCAGGAATTGATGCACAGCCTGATGCCGGACATGCCATGAGTCTGCGCGGCTTTCGCTGGCTCCTGCTGCTTCTGTCATTGCCGCTGATCATCGTTGCGATCGCCCTGCTCCTGCATCCGTGGCTTTCGATCACACAGCCCAGCGGCGCTGATGTAGTGGTCGTGGAAGGCTGGATCCCGGCGGATGTGATGCCGCAAGTGAAGCAGGAGATCGACCGGCGCGGTTACACGCACATTTACACCACAGGCACGATCAGGCCGTTCGCGTATTGGTTGAAGAAAGGGGAAAAGATCGCGGTGGAATTGCATGATCCGATCAGTGGCGGGATCGAAGTGAAAGCGGCAGGTCTGCCAGACGCGCGGATCAAGATGATCACAGGAGTTGATACGATGCGGATCGTTGGGATCGCCGGGGAATTGCGATCGTTCTGGGTGGATCTTTCAGATGAAGTGCACAACATCACGATCGAAGCTGAACATAACGGATCGGCCGGCGATGCTGATGTGATCTTCCTGCAGCAACTTCAGATCCGCGGCATGCCTGCGCATGAACTCGCCACCTCCATTACGATCGAACGGATGGATGGTACGATCCATGAAGGCTGGCCCACGCACGCTCATCATGCGAAGGAACTTCTGGTGGATCTGGGGATCGATGAAGAGAAGATCACTGTTGTTCCGGTAATGGAAGCCGAGGAAGGCCGCACGAAAAGCAACGCGATGGCATTTGCAAAAGCGATCGGATCCGGATCGGTGCGATCTGTTGATGTGATCTCGATGGGCTTACACGCGCGCCGATCCATGCGGGAATTCCAAAGAGCCTGCGGTGAACGGATCGAAATGGGCGTGATCGCAATCGAAGATCCGGAAGCACCGGCTGAAACCTGGTGGCGTACCAAGACCGGTTGGTTGAAGCTTTTGAAGGAGATCGCTGGCCTGGCCAGATGATCGGTGCGGAAACCTTCCCAAATTACCTTCGATCCATGGCCGACCTTGAACGCACCCCGAGCAGCATTCACCGCATCCGCTTCCCCGATTGCGATCCGTTCAACCACCTCAACAACGGACGCTACACGGACTATTTCCTCAACGCCCGGGAAGATCATCTGTTGGAGCATTACGGCATGGACATGTACACCATCGCGCGCACCACAGGCCGTGCCTGGGTGGTGAGCGAGAGCCACATCGCGTACCTGCGTCCGGCCAATCTCACCGAAGAAGTGCTGATCACCTCACAGTTGATCGGCTACAGCGGCAAGCACGTGCAGGTGGAGATGCAAATGTGGGACAAGGAACGTACGGTGCTGAAGTCGTTGTGCTGGATGAGCTTCGTACACTTCGATCTGAAGGCGAACAAAGTGGCGGAGCACTCAGCGGAGAATATGCAGCTTTTTGAGAAGGTGGTGCTGCCGGTGGAGCAGAAGGAATTTGGGGGGCGGAGTGGGAGGATGAGGTGATAAATCGAATCATTGCATATATTGTCTATAAATTCCAACCACGATCGCATGAGTTTTTTGCTTCGTTCTATATTTCTTATTTGCATATTCCTTTCCGCCACACATTCATTCAGTGCTTTCAGTCATACGATCGAGCTGGACGGTGATACAATAAACATCATTTTAACTGCGACCATGCCAATGGGCTCAGGTGAATGCCCCGAACCGATCATCTATTGGATCGCAAATGACGATTCACTTCATTTGAATGTCCTTCACCTCTGGGAAGGTGCTACGGGTGCTGCTGGTTGTACAAGGATCGACACTGTCTCCATCCCACCCTCATCACCATGGTTTTCAATACCGTGTAAGTTGATCATTGAACAATCCTGGATCTGGGGAAGTTCATTAAGCATGCATTCCATAGAAGAGGTTGATCTATGTACCGTTGACGTATCCGAAATTATGAACGAGTCGCAGATCGTCATTTATCCGAACCCCGCTTCTGATGTAGTGTTGATAACTGGTATTTCGTCCGTGCATCAATTGGCTATATTCGATGCAAAAGGGAATCTTCAATTTGAAGATATGATCCAAACTGACCATACTCAACTGGATGTACATCGTTGGGGCAAAGGTTTATATCTGGTGTGCATCATTGATCAAGATGGTAAGAAAATGTCCGGACCTTTGATAGTCGAGTGAATTTACAGAAGGAGTATTTTTTGCGTGAAGGATAGAAGTGGAAAGCCCGCAAGCGAGGAACGAGCGCGGACTTGCAACGGATAGCCTGACCCGAAGGCTCTGCGAAGGGGCACGCCCACACTTCGACGGGCTCAGTGTGATAGATCGGTCAACTTTTGATCAGCCACTTCAGTGCGATTCCGGGTCAAGCCCGGAATGACATTGCATCCAAGGCATACTTGGCTGATCGGCTGATCGGTTGTTCGACACGATCTATTCTTCCAAATACCCCAACAACTTCAACATCTTCTCCGCACTTTGCTGCGGGGCGAACACCCGATCGACCAATGATCCATCCTCTGCCCGGTCGATCAATACGTGCTTGGGTTTGGGGATCAGGCAATGCTGTATGCCGCCGAAGCCGCCCAGCGTGTCCTGGTACGCGCCGGTGTTGAAGTAGCCGATGTACTGCTTGCGGTCCTCGCGGAAGCGCGGCATGTAGATCGCGTTGATGTGCTGCTCGGAGTTGTAGTAATCGTCGCTGTCGCAGGTCATGCCGCCCAGGAACACACGCTCGTACTCATCCTCCCAGTTGTTGATCGGCAGCATGATGAAGCGTTTGCTGATCGCCCACGTATCGGGCAGGGTGGTCATGAACGAGCCATCGATCATGTTCCATCGCTCCTTTTCGTTCTGCTTCTTCTGGTACATGATGCTGAAGAAGGTGGCCCCGCTGTCGCTCACCGTGAAGCTGCCGAACTCGCTCCAGATGTGCGGTTCGGGCACGCGGTTCTCTTCGCAGATGTCCTTGATGCGGCCCACGATCTCGCCGATCATGTAATCCACATCGAAGCTGAAATTGAGGCTGTTCTTGATCGGCAATCCACCGCCGATGTCGAGCGTATCCAGCGTTGGACACAACTTCTTCAGATCGCAATACACGTTCACGCATTTGCTCAATTCGTTCCAGTAGTACGCCGTGTCGGTGATGCCCGTGTTGATGAAGAAGTGCATGAGCTTGAGGCGGAATTTCTTCTGCTTGCTCACGTTCCGCATATAGAATGGGATAATGTCCTTGTAGCCGATCCCCAGGCGGCTGGTGTAAAATTCGAACTTCGGCGCCTCTTCCGCCGCGATGCGTATGCCGATGTCGCAGGTGCCTTCGATCACTTCATCCAGCTGGTAGATCTCGGCCATGTTGTCGATGATCGGGATCACCTGGAAACCGCGGTTCAACAGCGATCCGATCTTCTGGATGTAGCGCTCGTCCTTGAAACCGTTGCATAGGATCTGGCTGTCCTTCGTGATGCGGCCCTGCCCGATCAGCACTTCGATCATGTCCAGATCGTACGCGCTGCTGGTCTCCAGGTCCACGCCCTTGGCCAACACTTTGTCGATCACATAACTGAAATGATTGCTTTTGGTACAGTAGAAGTATTTATAATCCCCACTGTACTGGTGCGTTTCGAAAGCCTTTCTGAAACTCTCACGCGCGATCTCGATCTTCTCACCGATCTTGGGCAGGTAGGTGATCCGCAGCGGAGTACCATGTTTCTGGAGGATCTCCATCAGCGGCAGATCGTTCCACTCGAGGTTGTCCCCGTTCAACTTGTATTCCTCCTTCGGAAAGTCGAAGGTCTGTTCGATCAGATCGATGTACCGTGTCTTCATTCAGCCTTTACGGCGTGCAGGTTGCGGGTTGTACGGAAATACCGATCCGCAGGGATCGATGTAAGAAGGTGTTCACTGGAAAAGATCCGATCGGTGTGGACGTGCCGCTCACCGCTCCGCAAGCGCATTGGTGCATCGCCCGATCCATCATCGGAAGGGTCGGCCGCTGCTGCGGCGTGCGGGTGTAACGATCGGGGCCAACCGTGGCATGCGTACAAAATTAATGTGGCGGACCGGTTGATCGGGCCTCCCCCTTTCGGACTGTGGCCCCATTCTATCCATCGTTATTTTCCATGGAAAATATTTGGTAACTTTGCAGTGTGAACGAAACCAACGAAGCGATGGACCGGCGCAAAGCACTGCAATTGATCGGCCTTGCCCCGCTTGGCGCAGCGATCGGCTTGCGCGAGCTTGGCATGGCAGCCTCGAACTTCGGCAACACACCCGCCATGCCTGTGTTGTTCCTGGGCCATGGAAGTCCGATGAACGCGATCGAGGACAATGAATTCTCGCGAGGCTGGAGGGAGATCGGGAGTAACCTGCCAAGACCGAACGCGATCCTATGCATCAGTGCGCATTGGGAAACGAAAGGCACGTTCGTCACCGGCATGGAAAAGCCTCGCACGATCCACGACTTCGGTGGATTTCCGGATGAACTTTTCGCGGTGCAATATCCAGCGCCGGGCAGTGCTGAACTTGCCAGGGAGACCCAGGAGCTCATCACCAGCCGCCACATCGGGGTGGATCACCAGTGGGGCTTGGACCATGGTGCGTGGGGAGTGATCATGCATCTCTTTCCAAAGGCAGATGTTCCTGTGGTGCAGTTGAGCCTTGATCGGAACCTCTCACCACAGCAACATTACGATCTTGCGCGTGAACTTTCGGCACTGCGCAAAAAGGGCGTGCTCATCATCGGTAGCGGCAACATCGTACACAACCTCGGGCTGATCAACTGGCGCGATCCCGACGGCGGACATGATTGGGCGATCGAAGCGAACACGCGCATGAAGGATATGATCATGAGCGAAGATCACTCGCGGCTGGTGGATCATCAGGCCCAAGGGCGCGCGTTCTCGCTGAGTATTCCCACACCTGAACATTACCTGCCCTTGTTGTACGTACTTGGTCTGAAGGATCGGAAGGAACCCGTGTTCCTCTTCAACGATCGCACCGTGATGGGAAGCATCGCGATGACGAGTGTGATGATCGGCGGAGCCTGATGTGATCAGACCTGATGACATTGAAGAATCGAAGATCGCCGACCCGAACCGATCGGCCACCGTTCATGGCGACTGAAGTTTGAGGAACCTCTTTACGAAAGATCAATATCCCACAAAGGCCGGGAACAGACCCAGCACGATCACACTGATGCAGCAGATGGCGATCAACAGACCATTGATCGGTGTCACCACGATCCTGGTCCCGCCGGTGCTGGGTGTGAACGCTTCACGGATCACGATGATGTAGTAATAGATGCCGAGGATCGCCATCAGCACGGCGAAAATGGTGGTGCCTATGAAGCCCGCGCCGATCCCCAGCATGATGATCTTGTACTTCGCGATGAAGCCTGCCGTGACAGGGATGCCAGCGAGGGAGAGAAGCAGGATCATGGTGCCGATCGCAAGCCAGGGTTCCCTGCGATACAGCCCGCGGAATACACGGATGTGCTCATCGCCCCCCGCAGTGCGCTTCACGGTAGTGAGCACGATGAAGATGCCCAACATGGCCAGCGCATAGGTGAACAGATAATAATACAGTACCTGGGCGGTGACCGGGTTCGGATCGAGAAAAGCGAACAACAGGAACCCGGTGTGTGCGATGCTCGAGTAGGCCAGCAAACGTTTGAACTGGGTCTGCCGCAGGGCGACCACATTCCCGAGGAACAGGGTGAGCACGGTCATGGCCATCAGCATGCCGTGAAGTGTTCCGGGCAATTGCATTCCTTCTATGAAACGATAAAATCCTGCGAAAGCCGCGGCTTTCACCACGGTGCTCATGAATGCGGTGAGCACTGTAGGCGATCCCTCATACACATCGGGACTCCAGAAATGGAACGGAACGGCCGCCACTTTGAAGGCGAGACCCGCAATGGTGAAGAACGCTCCAAGAAAATAGAGCATATGCTCACGACCCATCACGGTGGCCGCGTATTGCTGCACTTCCAAAAGATCCAACGAGGCCGTGGCGCCGTACAGCAATGTGATCCCAAGCAACAGGAATCCTGAAGCGAATGATCCCTGCAGGAAATATTTGAAGGCTGCCTCCCCGCTTCGCCAGCTATCGCGCTTGCCACCTGCGATAATGTAGAGCGGAATGCTCATGATCTCCGTTCCAAGGAAGAGCATCAGCAGGTTGGTATACGAGGTGAGCACGATCGCGCCGATCAAGGAGAACACCATGAGCGCGTATTGTTCCGCCACGTGCTCCCGCATCCACGCATAGTATTCGATCCCATATAAAAAGAGCATCACTGTGATCAGGACCAAAGCCTGGCTGAACGAGATCGCGAACGGATCGAATCGCAGCATGCCGTCCAGCAGGGGAACATTCACATGGAGATCGATCCAGAAGAGCAACAACCCCATCGAAAGCCCGGCGATGCCGATCGGCGCGAGCAACGACTTACGACCCGCCAGACCTGTATAGAGCAGGACCACACCCAGCACCGAGATCAGTACAAGTACGCTCATTTCGATCCCAAGGGAATGGTGTTGATCAATTCCGTGACCGGTGCTTCGAGCAGATCGAGGATCGGGGCCGGATGTACGCCGAAGAAGAGCGTCATGGAGATCAAAGGCACAAGGATCAGATGGTCGCGCACCGATGCATCGCTCATTTCCATCTGCCACTTATCAGGCCCCAACATGATCCGCTGGTAGGCCACCAGAACATAGATCGCACCTACCACGATGGTGGCGACCCCGGCGAACGCGGCCGGTCCGCTCACTTTCCAGAGGCCGGTGAACATGAGCCATTCACCGATGAAACTCTGGGTGAACGGTACAGCGAGCGCATTGAACATCACCAGAAGGAAAAGCGTGGCGAGCTTCGGTGTGCGAGCCTTGAGGCCGCCCATGGCCCCGATCTCGCTGCTGCCTACCCTTTCCCTCAGCGCACCGGCCACGTACAACAGCCCGATCACCAGCACGCCATGTGCAAAGGCCTGGTACAACGATCCGGTGATCCCATGTACGTTGAAGGCGAAAAGTCCGGCGCACAACAATCCCACATGGCTCAGTGAAGCATAGGCGATCAGCCGCCTGAGATCCCATTGCCTGAAGGCGATCACCGCAGCATACAGTGATCCGATCAGGCTGAGCACGATCACGGTTACACGCCAGAACTCCACGCCGGCAGGCACCAGTGGGAATACGATCTTCACCGTTCCATAAAGGCCCATCTTCAACATCACCGCCGCGAGGACCATGGCGCCCTGCAAGGGCGCGATCGTGTAAGTATCCGGTTGCCAGCCATGGAAGGGAAAGATCGGCAGCTTGATCGCAAAGGCCAGGAACAGCGCCCAGAACAGCCACACCTGCACATCCTCAGAAAGTTGAAGGGATCCGATCGTACCGAGGTCTCCGTTGAAACCGTGCGCTTCCTTCAGGCAATAAACGATCCCGGCAAGCAGGATCAACCCGCCCGCAAGCGTATACATGAAGAACCGGATCGTTGTTTCCCTTCGCCTCTCTCCTCCCCAATAGAGAAGCAGGAAGAAGATCGGCAGCATGGAGAGTTCATAGAAGATGTAGAACAGTACGATGTTCTGCGAAAGGAAGGCGCCCAGCATGAAGCATTGCGCAAAGAGCAGCAGACCGTTCACCAGGGAAGGATGCTGGAGCTTTTCACCGAATCCCGCACTGATGATGAAGGGGTACAAGGCGGTGGTCAGCAGCACCATCAATAAACCCGTTCCATCGTACCCCAATACGAGCCGAAGGCCCAGTTCCGGCAACCAATCCGTGGAGATCAATGTGACGGGAACGTTACCGAACCCCCACCAGACCCACAGCGCGATCGCCAGGGATACGAGCGTCGACCCCAATGCGATCCCCCGGGCGTAACGGGTGGGTGTGGCGATGAATAGGAACGATGCCACCAGGAAGGGAACGAGCATTATCCAGAGGGCGATCATCAGCGTATTCCCAGAAGTGTTACAAGGAGGAACAGGATCATGCCGGCCACCATGGCGAACAGGTGCGAGCTCGCATTACCGGTCTGCACCTGCCGCACGAGCTGGCCAAGCTTGATCGTCACCGTACCTGTTCCCACCATGAGCGGCGCGATCAGATCGCGTTCCACCAAGGTGAAGAACCCACTAAGCCAGGCATACGGCCGCTCGAAAAGGAGTGCGTAGAGTTCATCCACCTTCCGGCGTTGTGCGATCAAATTGCGATCGACAGGCAGCTGATCCACACCGGTCACGATCGATGCTTCCTTTCGGCTTCGCTGATAGGCCAGGGCGATCGTACCCATCACCAGAATGAACGTCACGGTCATCAATGTCCATTCGATCGATGTGCTGAGATGGAGCCGTTCATTACCGATCCCTTGCACCGCGGTGCCCAAAAATCCTTTCATTCCTTCATGACCGCCAAAAAGATGCGGAACGTTCAATGCACCTCCGATCACGCTCAGAACAGCTAGCACCATCAACGGAATCGTCATCGTTGCCGGACTCTCATGCGGATGGGCGTTGTTGCGCGCTGTGCCGAAGAAGACCATGAACAGAAGCCTGAACACGTAGAAAGCCGTCATAGCCGCGCCGAAAAGCAGGAGTGCGAAAAGCACCGGTGATCGTTGGAACGAGAAGGCCAGGATCAGGTCCTTGCTGAAGAATCCGCTCAACAACGGCAGGCCTGCGATCGCAGCCACACCGATCTGGAAGGTGAAATAGGTGATCTTGATCTTTCCTTTCAATCCACCCATCCTGCGAATGTCCTGCTCACCATTCAACGCGTGGATCACACTGCCAGCGCCGAGGAACAACAAGGCCTTGAAAAAAGCATGCGTGGTAACGTGGAACATCGCGGCGCTGTAAGCGCCCATCCCAAGCGCAACGAACATGTAGCCCAACTGGCTCACGGTGGAATACGCGAGCACTTTCTTGATATCGTTCTGATAGATCGCGATGCTTGCGGCGAGCAGAACAGTCGCTGTTCCGATCCAAAGGATGATCTCCTGGGTGAACGGAACGATCTCAAAAAGTCCCGAGCAACGTGCGATCAGGTAGATGCCTGCGGTCACCATCGTCGCTGCGTGGATCAATGCGCTCACAGGGGTGGGGCCGGCCATGGCATCGGGCAGCCAGGTGAACAATGGGATCTGTGCGCTCTTCCCCGTTGCGCCGAAGAACAAGAGAAGTGTAGCGGTGATCAACAGCGGATGATCGATCGAAAAACCGCTCGCCATGTCCATGATCACGATCGGATCGAGCGATCCGAACTGGTAGAAGAACAGGATCATCGCAAGAATGATCGCGACATCGCCGATCCGGTTCATCACGAATGCCTTGCGCGCCGCGTAGTTGTATTCGGGCGTTCTGTACCAGAATCCGATCAGCAGGTAACTGCAAAGGCCCACCCCTTCCCAACCGATGAAGGTCACGAGCAGGTTCGATCCCATCACCAGCAACAGCATAGCGAAGCTGAAGAGGTTCAACTGCGCGAAGAACGTCGCCGCGCGTTCATCGGTGTGCATGTAACCGATCGAATACAAGTGGATCAACGTGCCTATCCCGGTCACGATCAGCATCATGGTGAGCGATAATGCATCGATCCGCAGCGCCAGCGGAATGTGCATCTCAGCCAGATCGATCCAATCGAAAAGGTGAACGATCCTTTCGCCGACCGCCGGATCGAACGCTGAGAAGATCACAGCCGAGCAAACGAAGGCCACGGCCATCATGGCAGTGGCGATCGACCCCGCTGCAGTTGCGCCAAGCTTCCGCTTGAAGCTCGCGATCAGGATCGCGCCGATCAGCGGCATAGCCGGCACCAGCGCTGCGAACAGATCGTTTGTCACCATTTCAGGCGGTTCAATTCGTTCACGTCAACACTGTCCACGTTTCGCTTCATCATCACAAGGATCGCAAGGCCAACGGTGACTTCCGCCGCGGCCACGAGCATGATGAAGAAGACGAACACTTGCGCACGCGGATCGCTGTGGTAGGCACTGAAAGCTGTGAGCAGCAGGTTCACGCTGTTGAACATCAACTCGATGCACATCAGGATGATGATGGTGTTGCGGCGGAACAGCACACCTACGATCCCAATGCTGAACAACAGGAGGCTGAGCAGCACGTAATGTTCCAGCGGTACTATCTGGATAGCCGTGATGATGTCGGTGCCGATCATGCTTTCTCAAGCTGGCCTTTGCGCAGATCGATCTTCTCCTTTTTCGCCAGCAATACCACACCCACCATCGCACTAAGGAAGAGAACACTGCTGATCTCGAACGGCACCAGGAATTCCGTGAACAACGATATGCCCACACTTTTCACCAGACCGATCGATGCATCAAATTCCTGCGCCGGCTGCACTCCCAGACCCTTGCGGAAAGCGGCGGCCAGCGTGAGAAAGAACATGCCTCCCGAGACGACTGCTGCGATCCGTGTCCCGATCGACTTCATCGGTTCGGCCGACTTGTTCAAGTTCAGCAACATGATCACGAAAAGAAAAAGCACCATGATGGCGCCGGTATAAACGATCACGTGCACCATCGCCAGGAACTGCGCGTTCAAAAGGATGTAATGCCCCGCCACGCTGAGGAAACAGACGATCAACGCGATCACACTGTTCACCGGGCTTTTCGCGCTCACCACGATCACCGCGCTGCCGATGCTGATCGCCGCGAATAGGTAAAAGAGAAGCAGCATGCCTCGATCAGCGGTTGTGTGAGTGACGCTTGTTCTGTTTGAATTGCAGCACTGCCGGGGTCTGGCGCTTGCTCACATCGATCCGTTTGTCCTTGTCCATCGGTTCCACCAATTCCTCCTTGCCGAATACGAACGGGGTGCGAAGAAAACCACTTTCCACGATCCGGTCGGTAAGGAAGATCGCTTCTTTCGGACAGGCTTCTTCACACAGGCCGCAATAGATGCAGCGCAGCATGTCGATCTCGTACTTGCTGGCATATTTCTCTTCGCGATAAAGGTGTTCTTCGCCGGGCTTGCGCTCCTCCGCGATCATGGTGATCGCCTCCGCCGGACAGGCCACCGCACAAAGTCCGCAGGCGGTGCAGCGTTCCCGCCCTTCATCATCGCGCTTCAGCACATGCTGGCCGCGATAGATCTCCGCCCGTGGCCGTACCTGTTCCGGATATTGGATCGTAGGCCGTTTGGTGCGGAAGAAATGTTTCAGGGTGATGAGCATTCCACCGATGATGTTCGGCAGATAGATCCGCTCCATGAAGGTGAGCTTCTTGTTGCTCACCACGCGCGATCGGTTGGTCAAAGGTGCCGTGCTCATCTCAAAAACCTTTGATCAAATGGTAAATGCCGCCGGTAAGAATGATGTTCGCGACGCCCAGCGGGATCAGCCTTTTCCAACCCAGGTTCATCAACTGATCGAAACGGAAACGCGGGATGGACCAACGCACCCAGAAGAACACGAAGATGAAGAAGAAGGTCTTCAGGAACATGGCCGCCGCACCGATCAGCGTTTCAACGTTCGGATCGAGCCCGAGCGATGCAAGCCCAGGAACATGATAACCGCCGAAATACAACGTTGCGATCACCGCGCTGCTCATGAACATGTTGATGTACTCGGCGAAGAGGTAGAACCCGAGCTTCATGCTGCTGAATTCGGTGTGATAACCGCCCACGAGCTCGGTCTCACATTCAGGCATATCAAAAGGCGATCGGTTGCACTCGGCGAAAACGCAGACAATGAAAATGATGAAACCCAACGGCTGCTGGATCACGCCCCAACCATGCTCGGCCTGGTACGCAACGATCCCGCTAAGGCTCAACGTTCCTGTGAGCATCACCAGCGCCACGATGCTCAATGCCATCGCCAGTTCGTAGCTCACCATCTGGGCCGCAGCGCGGATCGCGCCGAGCAGGGCGAACTTGTTGTTGCTCGCCCAACCACCGAGCATGATGCCGTAAACGCCGATGCTCACCATCGCGAAGATGTAAAGGATGCCGATCTCCGGATCGGTGCCTTGCAGGTTGAAGCTCACATCGCCGATCGTCAATGTACCGCCCCAAGGGATCACCACGCCGGTTAGCAATGCAGTGATCATGGCGATCGCAGGGCCGAGGAAGAAGAGCTTTCGATTGGCCGTGGCCGGAACGAAATCCTCCTTCATCATCATCTTCACGCCATCGGCGAGCGGTTGCAGCAGACCCAAAGGTCCAGCCCGGTTGGGACCGATCCTATCCTGGAGCAATGCCGCCACCTTGCGTTCACCGTATGTTGAATAGGCCGCCACGGTAAGGGTGATCACCAACAGCACCAGCAAAAAGAGAAGCGTCGCGGTGGTCATTCCTGCTTCATTGGATCGTTCGTTCGCAATTCCGGTACGTTGGGCGCGGCTTCTTTCAGGATCTGTTGTTTGCGCCGCAACATGTAGTGCCCCTGCCCTATCACGCTATGCCGGTCGATCAGGCGCGGGCCGGTAATGGTCCAATGCGAAACATCCTTCCGATCGTAGCGGCACGTGTCGCAGATGAATTCCTTCACTTCACCCCATTGATCTTTCCGGCCGGTGACGCGGAGGATCTCCTCACCCTTCATCCACAGCACTACTTTCCCACAACATTTGTCGCAATCGCGGTGCGCATCCAGCGGTTTGGTGAACCATACGCGGCTGGTGAAGCGGAAGGTGCGATCGGTGAGCGCGCCCACGGGACAAACATCGATCATATTGCCGCTGAAGTCATTGTCCACCGCGTTACTGATGTAAGTGCTGATCTCGCTCACATCGCCGCGGTTGATCACGCCATGCACTCTTCCATCGGTGATCTGCTCGGCCACTTTCACGCAACGGTAGCAGAGGATGCACCGGTTCATGTGCAGCTTGATCTTGTCACCGATATCGATCGGTGCGAACGTGCGCCGTTCGAACTCGTAGCGGCTGTTGTCGGTGCCGTTCTCGTAGCTCAGATCCTGCAGGTGGCATTCACCGGCCTGATCGCAGATCGGACAATCCAGCGGATGATTGATCAGCAGGAATTCCACCACGCCTTTACGCGCTTCCAATAATTCCGGGCTTGTGGTGTTTTCCACCACCATTCCATCCATCACCGCGGTGCGGCAACTGGCGACAGGCTTGGGCATCGGACGTGGATCGCGATCGCTGCCTTTGCTCACTTTTACGATGCACGTGCGGCAGTATCCACCACTCCCTTTCAGGTTCGTGTAGAAACACATCGCCGGTGGAACAACGTACCGATCCTTGCGATCTCGTTCGCCGATCATTCGCGCAGCCTGCAGGATCGTGGTGCCTTCCGGCACTTCGATCTCGATCCCGTCTATGGTCACTTTAGGCATTGCTGAAAGCCGGTATCATGTTCTTGCGGAAAGGCTCCTTCTCGAAGTGCTTAGGGTCCTTCACTTTTTCAGGGTAGCGCGCATGAAATTCGAATTCGTCCCTGAAATGCCGGATCGCAGAGGCCACGGGCCATGCCGCAGCATCACCGAGTGGACAGATCGTATTGCCTTCGATCTTCCTTTGGATATTCCACAACAGATCGATGTCCTCCGATCGGCCTTCGCCCATTTCAAGGCGATGGAGCACTTTCTCCATCCAGCCGGTGCCTTCGCGGCAGGGGCTGCATTGGCCGCAACTTTCGTGGTGATAGAAGCGCGTGTGGTTCCAGGTGCTTCGCACAATGCACTGCGCATCGTTGTAAGCGTAGAATCCACCGGAACCCAACATGCTTCCGCTTACGAATCCGCCCTCGGCCAGGCTTTCATACGTCATGAGCCGTTGTGTACCCGCGGCGGTCTTGTAATACAATTCAGCGGGAATGATCGGAACACTGCTTCCGCCGGGCACAACGGCCTTCAACGCACGACCCACGACACCGCCACACCATTCATCGCCATCGAGGAATTCCTCGCAGGAAAGTCCAAGTTCGATCTCGTACACACCGGGTTTTCTAATGTTTCCACCAGCACTGATCAGTTTCGTTCCCGTGCTTTTGCCCACACCGATCGATGCGTAAGCCTCCCCACCATCGTTGATGATCGGCACCACCGCGGCGATCGTTTCCACGTTGTTCACCACCGTGGGGCAGCCGTAAAGTCCTTTCACCGCTGGGAATGGTGGCTTGATCCGCGGATTGCCGCGCTTGCCTTCGAGGCTTTCCAGCAGCGCTGTTTCCTCACCGCAGATGTATGCGCCTGCACCGACATGAACGTACATATCATGATCGAACCCGCTGCCAAGAATGTTCCTGCCGAGCCAGCCTGCGGCCCGTGCTTCTTCGATCGCCTGTTCCAGGATGCGCGCCACGTAGAAATATTCGCCGCGGATATAGATGTAGCTCACGTTCGCACCGAGGGCGAACGACGAAACGATCATTCCTTCGATCAGGATGTGCGGAATGCGCTCCATCAGGTAACGATCCTTGAAGGTGCCTGGTTCGCTCTCGTCTGCGTTCACCACCAGATAGCGCGGAATTCCTTCGGGTTTCGCGAGGAAACTCCATTTCATTCCAGTCGGAAAACCTGCACCTCCCCTTCCGCGGAGACCGCTTTTCTTCACTTCTTCGAGCACCGCTTCCGGCGACATCGATCGCAAGGCTTTTTCCACGCTGCGGTAACCGCCGAACCTGCGGTATACCTCAAGCCCGCGGATGCCAGGCTTATCGTCGTGTTCAAGGAGCAGTTTGCGGCTCATCGATCGGTGTAGTTCGAGCGGGTTTCTTTCGATCGGAGCTCTTCGATCAATCGATCGGCCTTTTCGATCGTGAGATCTTCATGATACGCGGCTCCGCATTGCATCATCGGCGCTGTGCCGCAGCTGCCGAGACATTCCACTCCTTTCAAGGTGAACATGCCATCAGAAGTCGTTTCGCCTGCATGGATCCCGAGCTTCCGTTCCAGGTGTGCGATCAGATCATCGCTTCCGCGCAACATGCACGGGGTAGTGCGGCACACTTCGATCACATGGCGGCCAACCGGACGCAGATGGAACATGCTGTAGAAACTGGCGACCTCGTACACTTCGATCTTCTGCAGACCCAGCACTTGGGCCACCGAATCCATCGCCTGTACGCTGAGCCAGCCGTCGTTCTCGGCCTGTGCGATGTGCAGGATCGGGATCAATGCGCTCTTGCTTCGATCGGCGGGATAGCGCGTGATGATCTGCCGGCATTCGGCCAGCGCTTTTTCGCTGAACGTGAACGGCCGGCCGTCCATCGTGATGGTGGGTCTGGTCCTTGCGGTGATCATGCGTCCAATTCCCCCGCGATCACGTTCATGCTGCTCATGGTGAGGATCGCATCGCTCAACATGCCGCCTTTGATCATTTCAGGAAATGCCTGGTAATAGATGAAGCAGGGCCTGCGGAAGTGCAGCCGGAAAGGCATCCTTCCGCCGTCGCTCACCAGGTAGAAACCAAGTTCGCCGTTGCCGCCTTCCACACAGTGGTACACTTCACCGATCGGCACTTCGGTCTCGCCCATCACGATCTTGAAATGCCAGATCAACGGTTCCATCGCGCTGTACACTTCCTCTTTCGGTGGAAGAAGCCACTCGGGCACATCGGCCTGGAAGGTCGTTTTGTCCGGCATGCGTTCGATCTTTTCCATGGCCTGGCGGATGATCGAGAGGCTTTCCCACATCTCCTGCATGCGCACCATGAACCGATCGTAGGTGTCGCCGTTCTGGCCGATCGGGATGATGAAGTCGAATTCGTTGTAGCGGCTGTACGGATCGGCGACGCGCACATCATAATCAACCCCGCAAGCACGAAGGTTCGGGCCGGTGAAGCCATAGGCCAGCGCTCGTTCGGCGCTCAACGGACCGCAATCGATCGTACGATCCATGAAGATCCGGTTCCGCACCAGCATCTTCTCGAATTCCTTCAATACCGGTGGAAGATCCTTCTGGATCGCCTTGATCCGCTGCCAGGCCAGATCGCTGAAGTTCCGTTCCCAGCCACCCACGCGGCCCATGTTGGTGGTAAGGCGCGCGCCACAGATCTCCTCGTACACCTCGTAGATCTTCTCGCGCCACTGGTACACGTAAAGGAATGGCGTGGTGGCACCCGCATCCTGCCCGATGATCGTATTGCAGATGATGTGATCGGCGATGCGTGCAAGTTCCATCACGATCACGCGCATGTAGGCGACCCGATCGGGAACTTCAATGGAACAAAGCTTTTCCACCGTCATGTGCCAGCCGATGTTGTTGATCGGGGCACTGCAATAGTTCATGCGATCGGTGAGCGTGGTGATCTGGTAGAACGGACGGCGCTCGGCGATCTTCTCAAAGGCACGGTGGATGTATCCGATCGTTTGCTCGGCCTCCAGGATGATCTCGCCATCCATGGTGAGCACGTTCTGGAAAATGCCGTGCGTGGCGGGGTGCGTTGGCCCGAGATTGAGCGTGGTAAGCTCGCGAAGATCCCTTCCCTTCACAAGGTCACGCTCCCAGGTGGTCGGTCGTTGCGTCTTCATCTTCCGAAGAAACTATCGTCCTTGTCGCGACGGGTGGGATCTTCAAGCGGATAATCCTTCAGCATGGGGAAAGCCGGGAATTCCTCCATGTTCAGGATCCGTTTCAAATTCGGATGTCCGGTGAAGCGGATCCCGAAGAAGTCGAATGTTTCACGCTCCATCCAATTCGCTGCGGGCCACAGATCGGTAACCGATGGGAATTCCGACTCCTTCAAAGAAGTGCGGCTCTTGACGCGGATGCGGTGCCCTTCACGCATGGCGTGCAGGTGGTACACGATGCCGATATCCAAGGGATCGTTCGGGAAATGCATTCCGCAGAGCGTGGTGAGAAAACTGAATCCACATTCATCCCGAAGCGCCTTGAGCACATCATAAAGTACAGCTCGATCCACGCGCAGGCAAAGCAGATCAGCCTCCTGCACCGCTTCCATCGCGGCACCGAAACGCTGCATCCGCTCCTTCACGAACACGTCCCGATCGGCTTTTATGGCGAACCCTGGCATCTATTCTATCGCGTAACGATCCATCAGATCACCATACTCCTTGCTGTAGCGGCGGCGAAGATGCTCATTGGCGGCCAGTTCCTGGATCTTCAGGATCCCGTCGATCACCTGTTCGGGGCGCGGCGGACAGCCAGGTATGTACACATCCACCGGTATCACTTTATCGATCCCCTGCAGCACGCTGTACGTATCGAATATTCCGCCTGTACACGCGCACGCGCCCATGCTCAACACCCATTTGGGCTCGGCCATCTGCATGTAGATCTCGCGCAGCACCGGAGCCATCTTCTTCGCGATCGTTCCCATCACCATCAGAAGATCGCTCTGGCGAGGGCTGAAACTGAGGCGCTCCATGCCGAAGCGGCTCAGATCGTAATGCGCGCTCATGGTGCTCATGAACTCGATGCCGCAACAACTCGTCGCGAAAGGCAGCGGCCAGAGGCTGTTCTTGCGCGCAAGGCCTACGGCTTCTTCTGCTTTAGTGGCGAAAAACCCGGTTCCCGCAAAGCCGTCGGGCGGCATTACGATGGTCGGTTTCGGCCGTTCGATGTTCCTTTCCTCGCTCATTCGATCTTCATCACCCCTTTACGCAACACATAGAACAACCCCGAAAGCACGAACACCACGAACAGCAGCATGCTCACGAAACCGATCATGCCCAGCTCCTTGAAATTCACCGCCCACGGATAGAGGAAGATGATCTCCACATCGAAGAGCACGAACAGGATCGCGATCAGCAGGTACTTGATCGAGAACGGCATGCGTGCATTTCCCTGCGGTTCGATACCACATTCGAAGTTGCGATCCTTCTTCTTGCCGGAAAGTTTCGGACCGATCCATGCGGCCATGGCGAGCATGAAGCCCACGAAGCCGATGGCGAGCAATGTTTGGATCGCGATGGGAACGAACTCTGCTGGTGTGGACATACTTCAGGATGAATACGGGAATCAAGAAGGAAAGGATCCAGGCCGGTCAAGCCTACACCCGCAATACAGCCACAGCCAGAAGCCTGGTGATCGCGGCGGATCGCCGATCAAGTGAAGATCGATCCCGCGGATCGGGCGAGCATGTTATCGCCTGCCGTTCCCTCGGCCCGGCAATGGGATCGATGGTCCGTTCCGGCCGTACCGGACATTTCACCGAACCGGTGAACGCATCGTGGATCGCTTCGGTCGCGGGCATTGAAGCGGATGAGAATGTCCCGAGAACTGTCACGATCGGATCAATGGCAAGGTCCGCACTTACGAGTGCATCCGCAGAGCGAATGGAACCGATCAAGCCAAGAATGAAGAAAGTGCTGGCGAATATGCCCAGGTACCAACCGCCGCGCCGCTGTCCTACCACGTTGCAAAGCTATATCGCCGCACCGATCCGGCGGTATTTCCATTGAAGAACTTCGACGAAGCCATGATCGATCCTGCCGAACCGGAACCCTTAAGACAACGATCGCCGCAAACACTTACTGCTGTAAGGCTTGCGGCGATCTGTTGCGGACCGGACGGGACTCGAACCCGCGACCTCCGCCGTGACAGGGCGGCATTCTAACCAGCTGAACTACCGGTCCG
This sequence comes from Bacteroidota bacterium, assembly GCA_023418095.1. GTDB lineage: Bacteria > Bacteroidota > Bacteroidia > Flavobacteriales_F > PHOS-HE28 > PHOS-HE28. The sequence continues at coordinate 23,103 of JAEZDL010000136.1, read as the reverse complement.
GCGAGCTCCGTTGAGCGGAGCGGCTGCAAATGTAAGGTTGAAGAATGATCTTACAAGACCACCTCGAAATTTTCATGCATGTCACTCGCTACCATTCCTCTGGATCGGCGCTTGTGGCTGGCGGTACCGCTACCTTTGCGGACCGATCGGAAAGTATGGCCGCAACAAAGAAGAACCGCATGGATCTTGCCTTCGCAGCGCTGTTGAGCGATGATGATGTGCAGGTGCTCGAAGCGCTCACGCGCATAGATGAGGATGGCGACGCCCGGGCGATCCAGCCGCTGTTGCAAAAGCTCGCCCGCACCAATTCCGCCGAAGTGCGATCCCGCATCACTAACATGCTCAACCAGGTGAAGGCGAAGGATGCAGGGCTGGAATTGTTAAAAGCACTGGAAGATCCGACACTTCTCGATGTGCGCACCACGATCCTCGCCACATTCTGGAACGCGGGGATCGATGTGCGTGATCATCTCGATCGGTTCATTTCCATCGCGATCGATGGCGATGCGAACGAAACCTTCGAGTGCCTTACGATCATCGAGAATCAGGAGATCTGGCCCGAGAAGGCCAGCCGGCTTGGTCTGTCACGGATAAAGGTTGCGGCCGCAGCGGAAAAAGATACCTACAAAGCCGCGATGCTCAACGATCTGAAAGCTGCGCTGGAGTTCAGGTTGGGGATCGAGTGAACATTTTTCTCACGGATCGCTTAATTTCAAACGGTGATCAGGCGAGCCGATCTCATTTTCCTTCTCTTGATCGGTTGCATGTTCACTGCATGCAAGAAGGAGGGAATGCATCCGCAGGGCATCATTCCGAAGGCTTATTTCCCAGCACTTCCAGGATCCAGTTGGACGTACGTGACGGACGAAGGTGAATTCGTCACCTATTCCACCGCAGCTGAATATGCTGTGGATGAATTCGAGAGGGGCGGTGAGTTATATCGCGGAATAGTTCCCGTTTATGAAGGGAAATTCGTTTGGGGTTATTCCTTCCGAAGCGGAAATGCCCCGCCCACGTTGTTCTTGAAAGATGACGAACCGGAAGGCAGAACATTCCATCGAACAGATCATGCACAGATCGGGACGAGCTACTGCACGTTGATCTTTGCGAAGGATACATCAGTAATGATAGCAGGCATCGATCATTACCCTACCATCATTGTTGAATATCGCGTCTGTATTCCAATTACGATCACAATATCAAGAAAATACTATACACGAGATATAGGGCTGGTAAAGATCGAAGAGTTCGATCAATGGGGGAACCTTGAAGAAACACTTTCCCTCGTAAGCCACTACATCAACCGTTGACCCCTGGCTTTCTTTCCGTAAGATCGCCAGTGGATGCGACCGATCGGAAAGTGCCTTCTTGATATCCGTCTTTGGATCGTTCTCTTCTTCCTCGTCAGACTGATCGGGATCACCGATCCGCCACTGGGTTCTTCGCACAACTGGCGGCAGGCGACCGTAACGATGGTCGCGCGGAATTTTTTCGAGATCGACAACAACATCCTATATCCGCGTATCGATATCGGTGGAAGCGGATCGGGCATCACAGGAATGGAATTCCCGATCCTGAATTACCTGATCTACCTGGTCTCGCTCATCTTCGGCTACGAGCACTGGTATGGCCGGCCGATCGTATCGATCGTTTCATGTTTCGGGATCCTGGCTTTCCACCGGATCGTTCAGCGGCATGCCACGCCACGCATCGCTTTTCTGGCCGCGATCCTGTTGCTCTGCTCGATCTGGTTCTCCTTCTCGCGGATGATCATGCCCGATGTATTTTCCATGTCGCTGATCTTGATCGGACTTTATCATGGATCGGTCTTCCTGTTCGATCGGGCGAAGATCTTGCCGCTGCTGTTGTTCGCGCTGTTCACGATGCTCGGCGCATTGTCCAAACTTCCTTCCGCCTATCTATTGATCGTGCTGTTGATCCCATTGCTCGATGCGCGGATCCAGATCCGCCGCCAGATCTCGATCGGCATCGTGCTGGCGATGGCAGTGATCCCCGCGTTCATCTGGTATTTCCATTGGGTGCCAAGGCTGATCGGAACTTCCGGCCTCGATCATTTCTTCATGGGAAAAGGACTTTCCGAAGGAATGGATGAGCTGATCGCAAATGCGGATCTGGTCCTTCACCGCTTCACCGATGGCTTGAAATACCTCGGGCTGTGCGCCTTCCTGATCGGGATCATCATCGCTTTCAAGGAGAGAAAGAAGATCCTTGTAGCGATCCTCGCCCTCGCATCGATCGGTTTCCTTTTCGTGATGATGAAGGCCGGCTTCACCTTTGCGCATCACTCCTACTACATCATTCCCTTCGTACCGATCATGGCGCTCGTCGCGGCTTTCGCGCTCGATCGCATCAGGGATCGGCGGATCCTCTTCATCGTCCTTTTCATGATCTGCATTGAAAGCATCCTCGGCCAGTTGCACCGTTTCCAGATCGATCCCGATCAACGCGCGTTGTTACGCTTGGAAGCGGACCTCGACCAGTTCTCCGATCCCAGCGATCTGATCCTGATCAACAGTGATGCGGTTCCAACGCCGATGTATTTCGCGCACCGCAAAGGCTGGATCGGATCGAATACAACGATCGCCGAACCGGCATTCCTTTCTTCGTTGAGGTCCGAAGGGTTGAAATACGTCGTGATCTTGAAGAAGACCTTCGGTTCACCGATCGAACTGGACCTGCCGATCATGCTGGAGAACGAACATTACCGGATCTACGGGTTCTGAAATTTTTGGGCGTTCCCCGCCTTATCATCACTGCGGGCGCGCCCGCCGAAGCTTTACGCGAAGGCGGGTCGCGCTCTTCGCTCTTACTCCTCTGCCGCCAAAAGCGCGGCCTGCGGGGTAACCGCTGCGATCGCTAACGCAACATCCCGCTCAACTTCCACCGCGCTCTGCTCACACTCCGAGGAACTCGTCCAGCGCCTTCTGGATCCGCGCGTTGATGTCATCCACCGGAGCCGGAACGAAAACACCGCCTGTGATCCGCTCATACAGTTCAATATACCGATCGCTCACCGAGTGAACGAAAGCGTCGTCCATCAGTGGCATCGTGTCGCCCGGCCTTCCCATGAAATCCTTCGAGATCAGCCACTCGCGAACGAATTCCTTGCTGAGCTGTTTCTGGTGTTCGCCTTTTTTCTGGCGCTCCTCATAACCTTCCGCGTAGAAATAGCGCGAGCTATCCGGCGTGTGCACTTCATCGATCAGCACGATATCGCCTTCCGCCGTACGGCCGAATTCGTATTTCGTATCCACCAGGATCAAGCCCTGCTGCTGTGCGATCCGTGAACCTTCGGCGAAAAGTGCGAGCGCATATTTGCTCATCAATTGCCATTCTGCCTCGGTGCACAATTTCCGATCGAGGATCTGTTCGGGCGTGATGTCCTCATCGTGCCCCTGATCGGCCTTGGTACTGGGTGTGATCAGCGGCGTGGGGAACTTGTCGTTCTCCTTCAACCCGTTGGGCATTTGCGCACCGCAAAGTGTTCGCTTTCCACTTTTGTATTGGCGCCAAGCATGTCCGGCGAGATAGCCGCGCACCACCATTTCAACCTTCACCGTTTCGCAGCGAAGACCGATCACCACATTCGGATCGGGTTGCGCGAGCGCCCAATTCGGAGCGACTGTTGAAGTAGCTCGCAACATATGCCAGCTCAGTTGACTTAGCACCTGGCCTTTATGCGGAATTCCGCGCGGGAGGATCACATCGAACGCGCTGATCCGATCGGTGGCGAGAAGGATCGTGCGGCCGTTCTTCAAATGATAGACATCGCGAACTTTTCCACGGTAGACCGAATCGAGATCGGTGAGTTCGAGCTCCGATCGGATCAGGGTTCCTTGTTCGATCGTGGTCATTGCCTGTTGCCTTCCTTTCGATCGTCGTGCTTCGATTCCAGTTCGCGGAACGCGCCAAGAACGCGCGTCACGAGTTCATGGCGGATCACATCGCGCTCATCCAGTTCGATCACGTTGATCCCTTCCACGTTGCGCAACATGTGCACGGCCGGCATCAATCCCGAAGGTTGCCGATCGGGCAGATCAACCTGCGTAACGTCGCCGGTGATCACGAATTTGGCGCTGCGCCCCATCCGCGTAAGGAACATTTTCAACTGCGGAAGAGTCGCGTTCTGTGCCTCATCCAGGATCACGAACGCGTGATCGAGCGTACGGCCGCGCATGAAGGCCAGCGGCGCGATCTGGATCACACCTTCATCGAGGTGATCGGCGAGCTTCGAGGCCGGGATCATGTCCTTCAATGCATCGTACAAGGGCTGCAGATATGGATCGAGCTTTTCGCGCAGATCGCCGGGCAAAAATCCGAGGTTCTCCCCCGCTTCCACCGCAGGACGCGTAAGGATTATCCTTCTCACTTTCCGCTCCTTGAGCGCCTTCACTGCAAGGGCCACCGCGGTGTAGGTCTTTCCCGTTCCGGCCGGCCCGATCGCGAACACCATGTCGCTTCCATCCACGGCTTCCACCAACTTCTGCTGGTTCTTTGTCCGCGCTTTCACGCGCAGCCCGGCATTGCCGTAAACGAGCACATCGGCATCCTCGGCGCCATCGCCTTTCTCGCCGCTGCCCATGATATCATCGAGCACTTTCCGCGGAAGTTCGTTGTAACGGGAAACATGTTCCACCAGCTGGTTGAACCGCTCTTCGAAAAGGGCGATATCATCCTCGGTGCCGGCAACTTTCACGGTATCACCGCGCGCAACGATGTTCAGCTTCGGAAAGATCCCACGGATCAAGCGCAGGTTCTGGTCGTTGGCACCGAGCACTTCCACGGGATCGGGGCCGTTGATGGGGATCAGTTTTTCACTCAAGGTATAGGGATAACTGTTGTGATAATGGCCGCAGGGCCTTGAAAGTGGATCCTAGTTTTGGAACGCCGAAGGTAATTCCTTCCACCGTACGCCTCCGATCTTATGCCGATCATCACCCTTACCACCGACATGGGGCTGAAGGACCATTACGTGGCCACGGTGAAAGGTGCGATCATCTCACAATGTGCCGAAGCGCGGATCGTTGATGTAACGCACCTGATCAAGCCGTTCGATACCGCACAGGCCGCATTCGTGCTTCGCCAGGCCTACCCGGCATTTCCACGCGGATCGATACACATCATAGGGGTGAATCCAGAGGCCGATGGACAGACGCCCCACCTGATCGTGCGCCACGATGGACATTATTTCATAGCGGCCGACAACGGGATCTTCTCGCTGCTTTTCGATGGAAGACCGCACGAGGCGTTCGAGATCACCATGAAGCTCGATGAGGATCATGTGGCATTTCCGACACAGACCGTGTTCGTGAAAGCGGCCTGCCACATCGCGCGCGGCGGTACGCCGGAGGTGATCGGAAGAAAAGTGATTCAGATAAAGGAAGTGATCGGTTTCCGGCCGGCGGTGGATGCATCAAGCATTCGCGGAAAAGTGGTGCATATAGATACGTATGGGAACCTAGTGACGAACGTGCAAAAAGCACTTTTCGATGAAGTGGGCCGCGGCCGCGCATTCCAGATCGATTTTGGGTCCAGGGTGGATCTGATCACCGTTCTCAGCCGCACGTATGGTGATGTGCCCATGGGCGAACGCGTCGCGTTCTTCGGCGCGAGCGGGTTGCTGGAGATCGCCGTGAACAAGGGTGTTGAGGGATCGGGTGGCGGCGCTGCGCGTTTATTCGGTGTACATACGAATGATACCGTGCGGATCGATTTCTTCGATCGCACACGCTGAAGCCATGATCGTACGGATCGTAAAAATGACCTTCAAGCCTTCGGAAATTTCCCATTTCCAGGAATTGTTCGTTGACTGGAAACCACAGATCCGGAACTTTCCCGGCTGTCTTCATCTCGAACTGCTCCACGACACGAGCGATCCGCGCATCTTCTTCACTTACAGCCACTGGAACGATCCTGCGGATCTGGAGAACTATCGGGTTTCCGAGGTGTTCGGATCGGTGTGGCCGAAGGTGAAGCAGATGTTCGATCAACCGGCCCAGGCATGGACGGTGGCTCGCGAACACGTGCTATAGACGATCTGGCCCATTTTATGCGATCTTTGGGCATGCTTCGCCATTTACTTTCAACGGTATTGCTGCTGCCTGGCCTGTTGTTCGCACAGCAGGATGCCGAGGCCTGCCTGCATCGTGCGCAGGCCGCTTATGAGACGGGTGCCTTCGAGCCAGCGATGGCCCATGCCGACAGTGCGCTCGCCATGCGCAAGGACCTTGCAGCCGCCTACAAACTTCGTGGTGACATCAAACAGCGCCAGGAGAACCTGCACGGTGCCATGATGGATTACGCGAAGGCGGAGAAATACGATCCCAAGGATCCACGGTTGTTCATCAGCCGCGCAGCGTTGCACATCACCGAAGGTCGCACGCGTGAAGCCATTGCCGATCTGGACAAGGCGATCGAGCTTGACCCTACCGATCCCGATGCGTACTATAACCGGGCTTGCGCACTTTACACGGAAGAGAACAACGAAGCAGCACTCAAGGATCTGCACAAAGTGCTTCAACTCAACAGCCAGTTCGCGAGCGCATTATTGCTTCGCGGTGTGATCAAAGGCGAAATGTCGCGCGATTCCGATGGATTGACCGACGTGCAGGAAGCGCTCCGCCTGGAACCCGATATCGTGAACGGAACGATGAGCATCGCGGTGCTCCTTCATGGCGATGAACGATATGAGGAAGCGATCGAGAAATTCTCCGAAGTGATCGCTTCGGGAAAGGACCTTTCCGAAGCACATTACTTCCGGGCTGACAGCTGGTACAACCTCGGCAACAAGGAAATGGCCTGCAAGGATTATGTGGAGAGCGCCGAGCATGGCGATAAGGAATCGCAGTTCATCGTGCGCAACTACTGCAATACGGACGAGACCACGATCCCGAAACGGGCCGTGCGCGCACCGCGCAAGACCACGATCGAGTTCTGATCCGATCGGGGAACGGTGGCAAAGGGCTGGAACGGCCCGTGTATCTTGCGCCGTTTTTCAAGCATGCTTTCGCTCATTGTAAAAGAGGTCCGTGGTTTTTGGGGATCGCTGATCGGCCATATCGTTGTGGTGGTTTTCCTGCTGCTCACCGGCCTTTTTCTGTGGATCATCCCCGGCAACATCCTCGATCTGGGATACGCCGATCTGGCACCGCTCTTCTTCATTGCGCCGTGGGTCTTCCTCTTTCTCGTTCCTGCGATCACCATGCGAAGCTTCAGTGAAGAACGAAGAACAGGCACGATCGAATTCCTGCTCACCAAGCCGCTCTCCGAAACACAGATCGTCCTGGCCAAATACATCGCAGCGATCACACTGGTGATCATCGCGTTGCTGCCCACGTTGGTCTATTGGTATTCGCTTCACGAACTCGCGGTCCCGAAGGGAAACCTCGATACCGGCGGGATCATCGGTTCGTACATCGGTCTGTTGTTCCTGGCGGCCTGCTTCGCGGCGATCGGGGTTTTTTCCTCTGCGCTTACCGATAGCCAGATCGTCGCCTTCCTGATCGCGGTTTCGCTCAGCTTCTTCCTTTACATGGGTTTCGAATTGATGACCGACTTCCAATCGTTCGGTGCGCTGGAAGGACCGTTGAAATCGATCGGGATCCATGCGCACTACATCAGCATGAGCCGCGGCGTGATCGATCTGCGCGATGTGCTCTTCTACCTCGGTGCCATCGTGATCTTCCTGCTTCTCACGCGCACTGCGCTCCAAAGTCGCAAGTGGTGATGGCGAAGGAAAACCGACTACTGAATCCAGGTACATTGACTTTCGGATTCTTAGCACTTTTCGCCCTGATATGGGCTTTGCTGCCATTTCTTTGGCCATCTGACACGGCATTTGACCTGAATGTTCACGATATTTACTTGGTCGTCGGCAGCGAGTTCATTCTTATGATGATCGCGATAAGCTCGTCGATTATCGCCTTGCTCTATCTATTGATTAACAGATTAAGCAAGAAAAACATAAACCGGCTCCTAACAGTTTTTCATATTATCGCTTCTCTATTAGGTCTATGTGGTATGATTATTCTTTCAAGATCTGGAGATCAACTAGCACTTGAATCAACAGAACGAAGATATTTTTCATACGGTGATATAGTTGAACCTGAAAGTTCGATCGATCTGATGCCGATTGTTGCTACACTTCTCGTAGTTGGAGTGATCGGCCAGCTGTTCTTCATCATTAATCTGTTTATTTCTATTATAAACTGGTTGATAAAGAGATGAAAGCAATGCGCAGCGGAAGAATAAGCGATCTGTTCGAGCTGATCATTGGGATCGGCATCGTGTTACTGGTGATCTTCATTGGATCGTTCTTCACTGTTCGCGCCGATCTCACTACTGAAAAGCGGTATACATTAACGGAAGCCACCGAAGAGCTCGTGAGCGAACTGAGCGATGTGGTGTACGTGAAGGTCTATCTCTCTGGAGCGCTGCCTGCCGATCTGCAACGGCTTTCCCAAGCCACGCGCGATCTGCTCGATGAAATGCGCGTGCATTCACCGGAGAATATTCAATACACTTTCATCGATCCGAATGAAAGTGCGGATGAGAAGACCAGACAGGAAGTCTACGATGAACTTCAAAAAGCCGGACTTACCTACAGCAGTATCCGTTTGCGCGACAAGGGCGCATACATGGAAAGGATCGTCTTTCCCGGTGCGCTGATCACGTATGGTGAGAAGACCGTTCCGCTGCAATTGCTGAAAACGCAGTTGCGCACGCCCGATGCGGACATCGTGAACCGATCGATCAACAACCTGGAATATGAATTCGCCAGCGCGATCCGCCAGGCGATGAGCAGGCAGAAGAAAAGTGTCGCCTTCCTTGAAGGTCACGGCGAACTGGATGAACTGCAGGTGATGGACATCACGAAGGCGCTGGAGGAACATTACACCGTGCGCCGCGTGCGGATCGATGACAGGATCGATGCGCTCAGCCATCGCGTGGAGGGAATGGCAGGCCGCGTGCTCGACTACGATGCATTGATCATTGCCAAGCCGGACAGCACATTCAGCCAGCGCGACAAATACGTGATCGACCAGTTCATCATGTACGGTGGAAAAGTGCTCTGGTGCCTGGACATGATGGGCATGGACCTGGACAGCCTTCGCTTGAACCAGTTCTCCATGGCAACGCCCCTGCCGCTGGGGATCGATGATCTGCTGTTCGCCTACGGAGTGCGGATCAACAAGGATCTTTTGCTCGACAGGAGCTGCGCACCGATCGAGATCTACACGCAACCCTACGGAAATCAGCGCAAGCTGGAACGCTTCCCCTTCTTTTTCGAACCGGTGCTGATCCCGGAAAGCACCCACCCGATCGTCACCAACATCGATCCGGTGCATACGCGCTTCGTAAGCAGCCTCGATACCATTGCGGCAGAAGGGATCGACAAGACCATCCTGCTCACCACTTCACCTTATTCGCGCATGCTGCGCAATCCGGTCCGGGTAAGCCTCAACATCGTGGAACTGGACATGGGCCTGGATCGCAACACCATTCCTTACATTCCGGTGGCCGCGCTGCTCGAAGGTGAATTCCGATCGGCGTTCGTGGACAGGCTCCCTCCTGAATTCACCGCCGATCCAGAAGTGGCCTACAAGGAAAATGGCCGGCGAACTGCACAGATCGTGATCAGCGATGGTGATATGATCGCAAACCGTGTGGACCACCAGAAAGGCATGTACTACATGCTCGGGTTCGATCGGTATGCGAACGCGAAGATCTACGGCAATCGTGAAATGATCATCAATGCGATGAACTACCTGCTCGATGATAAAAGCCTGATCAGCATACGATCGCGGGCGATAACGCTTCGGCAACTTGATCAGTTGCGCGTTGAACAGGAGCGCACCAGGTGGCAGGTGATCAACCTTGCCGTACCCATCGCACTATCGGTGATCGCGGGGCTCTTGTACCATTTCAACCGCCGCCGGCGTTCCACACGTACCACATGAACAAACGTTGGATCTTTCTCCTGGTATTGATCGTGCTCGGCGCGCTCGCCTGGATCCTGCACAAGCGCAACACCGCCACCACGCTCGCCGGTCCGCTCAGCGATTTCGCGATCAGTGATACCTCCAGCATCGATCGCATCTTCATCTCCGATCAAAAAGGCCGATCCATCGATCTGCGCCGCACGGCCGATGGCTGGACCGTGAACGAGCATTTCGAGGCGAAGCAGAATGATGTGGACATGCTCCTGCGCACTTTCGCCCGCGTTGAAGTACGAAGCCCCGTTCCCAAAAGCACCGAACCCATGGTATTGCGCACCATGGCGGCATCCTCCAAGCGGGTTGAGATCTACCAGGGTGGGCGCAAACCTTCGAAGATCTGGATCGTGGGGCATGGCACCAAGGATCATTTCGGCACATACATGATCCTGGAAAAACCGGATGAAGGCCGCAGTTCCACCCCGTTCATAATGGGATTGAGCGGTTTCACCGGAATACTTGGTCCGCGTTTCCATACCGGGCTTGATGATTGGCGCAGCACCACGGTCACCGACTTTCCCGATCTGTACGAGATCGCCGCCCTTGAGGTGGAACATCCGCAGATGCCACGTGAATCGTATCGCATAGAGAATCTCGAGGGTGGCAAGGCGCGCTTCACCGATCTGAAAGGCGAACCGCTGGAACTGGATACGATGCTTGCCCGGGCGGCCTTCCTCTCCTTCCAGAAGCTGAACTACGAATACATCGAACGCAACCTGAGCGCACAGCAGAAGGATTCGCTGCTGGGTACTTCGCCCAACCATATCGTGCGGCTCACCACACGCGCTGGAGACGAACAGGAGATGAAATTCTGGTACATGCCGTACAAGGGTGGCGAAAGCCAGTGGGATCCGCGGATGTTGCACGATAATGTAAGGATGCGCGCGCTGATCCAGGATACGTTGCTGGTCGTGGTACAACGCCACATGTTCGATCGGGTGGTGCAGCCGGCCAGCGCGCTGAAAAGCTCCTGACCGGCACGACCGGATCTGTGCATAAACCACCATTTCTGTTGATAAAATGGCAGGTGTGCACTGAGGTGCCCTTCTACCTTTGCCCGACACCTAATAGACCGCACTTCGATGAAATTCATCGTATCAAGCACCGCCCTGCTCAAGCAACTCCAGTTGCTCCAGGGTGTGCTCGCCAGCAGCAACACGCTTCCGATCCTGGATAATTTCCTGTTCGAGATAGACAACAAGCAGCTTACCATCACAGCCAGCGATCTGGAGACAACGATCACTGCTACGATGGCTGTTGAAGCGAAGGACAAGGGAAGCGTTGCCATCCCCGCCCGCATCCTGCTGGATACTTTGAAGGCTTTCCCTGAGCAACCGCTCACCTTCAGCATCGATCCGAAGCACCATGGGGTGGAGATCAACAGCGATCAGGGGAAGTACAAGATGACCGGTTTCAATGGGATCGAATTCCCAAAGAGCCCAGTATTGGAGGATCCAACCGTTCTCACGATGCCCGCCGGCACGCTTTCGCAGGCGATCAACAAAAGCATCTTCGCCACCGGCAGCGATGATCTGCGTCCGGTAATGAGCGGGATCTTCTTCGAATTCACGGAGGAGGATGTGCGTTTCGTGGCCACCGATGCCCATAAGCTCGTGCGCTACAAGCGCTCTGATGTGCAGGCACCGCGATCGGCCTCCTTCATCGTTCCGAAGAAGCCGTTGCAATTGCTGAAGAACCATCTGGCGAATACCAACGCGGATGTTACGATCGAATTCAACGAGAACAACGCGGCGTTCAAATTCGATAACACGGTGCTCGTCTGCCGCCTGATCGACGGAAAGTATCCGAACTACGAAGCGGTGATCCCGAAGAGCAACCCGAACAAGCTCACCATCGATCGGCAATCGTTCCTCAGTTCGATCCGCCGCGTCTCGATCTTCGCGAACAAGACGACACACCAGGTGCGGCTCCACATCAATGGAAGCCAGCTCACCATCAGCGCCGAGGATCTTGATTATGCCAACGAAGCGAACGAAAAGCTCACCTGCGATTACCAGGGTGAAGAGATGACGATCGGTTTCAATTCACGCTTCCTGCTGGATATGCTCAACAACATTGGCACGGAACATGTCGTGCTCGAGATGAGCGCACCCAATCGCGCAGGCATCCTGCTCCCCGCCGAGACCGGAGAAGTGGGCGAGGATATCCTGATGTTGGTGATGCCGGTGATGCTCAACAACTGATCGGAAACGAACGCCACTTCCCATGAACCATGTGCTCTTCGGTACCCTGCTGGTGATCGCGCTCAACGCGCGCGAATGCAATCAGGAGAACAATGCCAACGGTGAAGTGAAGACGAGCGATCAGGTGGAACAACCCACCCAGGGAAGCTCCGATCCGGTGGGAACGACCGATACCAAAATTGTACAGGATACATCCAACGTGATCGGCAGGAAGTGGTACATTCTCACCATGAACGAAGCGCCGCTGGCCCTTCCCGAAGGCGCTGAGCGGCCATGGCTCGAAATGCAGGGTGGCCAGTTGCAGGGTTTCGGCGGATGCAACAACCTGATGGGCAGTTACGTTCTCCAGAACGATCGGCTTAGCTTCACGGAAGTGGGTTCGACCAAAAAGTACTGTCCCGATCTGCAGGCCACCGAACGATCCATCCTCGATATGCTTGCGCAGGTGAATTCATTCCAGATGGCCGGTGATTCACTGCAGTTTCTTCAAGGTATGCAGATCCTGGCCTCATTGAAGGTTGCTGATTGAAACAGTAGTTACTCCAACGAAACCCATTCCAGATCGGAGTGGGTTTCTTTTTATTGACCGCTCCGATCCGCTGGAGCATTCCCATTCGACCATGAATCCGACGATCTGAAAGCGATCGGTCCGGATCGATCGATCCCGCTCCTTCGATCATCGTCATCCAGAGGATCGTTGGAATTAATGGGATCCGCTGTTGATCCTATGAGTTCGTCCTCTTCATCTTCATCGAAATGGATCGGTTTGGGATCGGAAAACGCTGGTGGTACATGCTTGTAGATGAACGCGATCGCAACACCAGCGATCATACCGGATAAATGGCCTTCCCAACTGATCCGCGGCATCAACGGAAAGATCCCCCAAACCATGCTTCCGTACAGGAAAACGATCAGGAGCGAAAGCGCCATCAACGTGCGTTGCTTTCGTAAAAGCCCGCTGGTGAAGAGGAACGCGGCCATACCGTAGATCACGCCGCTGGCACCGATATGGAAATTCGGCCGCGCCATGATCCACACCAATGCACCGGCGCCGATCCAAGCCGCCATCACCACTTTTCCAGCGATCCGTGGATAGAAATACATCAAGCCCCAGCCAAGGAAAAGGACCGGGAGCGTGTTGTTGAAGAGATGCTGCAGATCACCGTGCAGCAGCGGTGAAGCAAAGATCCCGATCAACCCTTTCACTTCTCTCGGCAAGATCCCGAACCGCGAAAGCTCCAGTGCGTAGACCGAATCGATGAAGTGGATGCACCAGATCACCGCGATCGAAACGATCGGAAGGATCGCGGCATTCCAGAAACGCGCGCGCTCCGATCTGGATCGGCCTTCGTGATCGGTCGCAGCTTCCATCTTCTTCCCTTGTCAATTTACGGACCGGTGCGATCTGCGGCCATTGTGGCAGCGCAACATGGGATCGGCTAAATTTGATGGATCATGATGGACCGTCCGCTCCTCCCGGTATTGGTGATCATTCTCAGCTTGTTCGGCTGTTTCGCGCGGCAGGCCGATCTGTCAACCACAGAAGAAACCGCGCGGGTGGAAGCACAAGATGTGAAACCACCGAGCGAACTCGCCCTGCTGATGCGCCAGATGGCCGCGCACGCTGATAGCGTGAAAGCTGCGATCCAACGTGGTGACGAGCTTCCACCCTACCCGAAGGAGATCTCGGCTCTGTTCACGGCCACGCCTACGGAAGGCATGCACATCGATCCGATCACCTACCCCACGTTCGGCAACGATTACATCAAGAAGGTGGATCAGCTTTACGCCGGTAGTGCCGAGGACCGATCGAAACTTTACAACGGCCTGGTGCAGGGTTGTGCGAACTGCCATACCACGCACTGTCCCGGCCCGATGATGCGGATCAAGAAGATGTACGTCCCGATAGAAGGCTGATCAGGCGAATTCCTCGAACGGAACCAGGGTGATTTTTCCCGCAGGTGTGCGATGTCCACCTGGATAGAATTCACCCACCTTTACCTTCAAGCCCTGCAATAAAGCGCTCACCGGCATTTGCGGATAGCCTGCGAGCGCCTTGATCATCAATTCCGCGGCCGCTTGCGCATCGTGGCTGGCGCGATGATGCCGAAGCGGAATGCCATGATGGCCGCAAAGGGTCTTCAGATCGTATTTCGGCAGCCCCGGCCAGACCTTGCGTGACAGACCTACGCTGCAGAAATACTTGAAATTGGGATGTGAAAGCCGATCGGAGGCCAGCGTCGCACGCAACACGCTCATGTCAAATGCAGCGTTATGAGCCACAACTGTTGATCCTTCGAGCAGATCGGCGACCTCGTTCCAGATCGAAGCCCAGCATGGTGAGCCGGAAACATCCTCTGGCCTGATGCCGTGCACGCGAATATTCCACGGGTTGAAGAACGGCCAGTATTTCGGCTTGATCATCCAATTGTGCACCTCGCGCACCACGCCATCGCGCACCACGGCGATCCCCAACTCGCACGGACTATCGTGCTGGCTGGTGGCCGTTTCAAAATCGAGCGCGAGGAATTCCATGGCGGCCGGTGAAAATAGCTGCAACTGGAAGAAGGATCGAGATCTTCGACCGCGAGTTTTCCACAGCAAGCCGATCGGCGAAGAGAGGATTGGAAGATCAGATGACGTTTTCGGAAGAAGGCATTTTAATCATCTGATCATCTGATCATCTGATCTGATCTCTCGCCTTGGATCAGCACGCGCTGTTGCTTCACCAATTTTCGGAACGCTGGCTTCACGGATCGGAGATCCACTATATCCACGCTCATGGGCAGATCGCTTTCCTGAAAAGCCTCGCGCAATTCCGCCCGCTCGAGCAACGTGAGTTCGCGCCCGGCATCGATCGCCAGATCGAGATCGCTGAATTTCTTCGCTGTGCCGGTGACGCGTGAACCAAAGGCCCACACTTGGGCGAACGGGATCTGTTCGGAACAGATCCGCTGCACCATGGCGAGATGATCGGGCTTCAGATCAAGCATGGTGGCCGAAGTTACCGGATCGCTTCTCAGGCCGGGAACCATTTGGCAGGGATGGTAGCGGCAACCTGGCGAGCCAGCTACAGCCATTCGACTTCGCTCAGGATAATTCCCAGCCCGTTAAGGTGGCCCAATACGATCAGATAATCGGATGATCAGACGATCAGATGATCACAATATCCGATGATGTTTCGGAAGAAGACATTCCATTATCTGATCATCTGATTTTCTGATCATCTGATCAGAGCTTCACCACCTCCGCATCTGCCAACGCGGTGTACAGCTTCTTCGCTGTGCCTTCGCTCACCGGCACCAGGGGCAGGCGCATCGTGGTTCCGCAGATGCCCAGTATCCGAAGCACCTCCTTCAATCCTCCAGGATTTCCTTCCGCAAAGAGCAGATCGATGAGCTCATGCAGGCGATAATGTTCCTTGCGCGCTGTTGCGAGATCGCCTTTGATCGCGGCTTTCACCAGGCGGCTGAACTCCTCTGGCAGGGCGTTGCCAACAACGCTGATCACTCCTTCCCCACCGAGTGAAATGATCGGCAACGTGAGCGCGTCATCACCGCTGATCACCATGAAATCGTTCGGCCGATGCTTGAGGATCGTGCCGATCTGGTGCAGGTTCGCGCTCGCTTCCTTGATCGCGATGATGTTCCTGAAGTCGCGCGCCAGCCGCAGCGTTGTTTCGGCTGCGATGTTGCTTCCGGTGCGGCCCGGAACGTTGTAAAGAATGATCGGGCGAAGGCTCGCGTTCGCGATCGCTTTGTAATGCTGGTAGATCCCTTCCTGCGTGGGTTTGTTGTAGTACGGGCTTACGCTCAGGATGGCGTCCACGCCATCCATTTCGAACGATCCGAGCGAATCGATCACGTCGGCCGTGTCGTTCCCGCCAACGCCAAGTACGATCGGAACGCGGTTGCGCACGAATTCGATCGTTTGCGCAAGCAGCTGTTTCTTCTCTTCCTTCTTCAGCGTAACGCTTTCGCCCGTTGTTCCCATCACCACCAGATAATCCACGCCACCGGCGATCATGTGCTCGATCAGTTTCTCGAGCGCTGCGTAATCGATGCCCGGCTGCTTTCCGGCGCTGGCCGGGCGGAACGGTGTTACCATGGCCACACCAAGCCCGCGGAATCTTTCGTCCATTTTTTGTTCTTCAGGATTAAGCAAATTCACGGAAGTAAGAATTCACGATCCATACCGGGATCAAGAATGGCAAAACACAAGAGAACCAGAAACCTAGATTGAAAAGGCGGAGGCGCGATCGAGGATCAGCATCTGGATTAATCGCTGCATCAACTAATGGTCCCAATCCGTAGCAAATATTGGCGATCAATATCATGAACAAGTAACCTATTCCTTGGAAAAATGTTGTGAATAATGTGATTTCGAAATCCTGGTCGTAGGGCATGATCAACCAACTTCCAAACAGAACATAAGCTACAAATGCAGCTATACCGGAAACTATTAACCCTTTATTATACTTCCATCGTTTCTTCGCCCACCACACATCAGCTTCCAATTCATGACTTCTACGAACAGCCAAGGTTGCTTCAGTGGTGCTCAAACGTGAAATCCTGATTGCTCTTCTCATAAGCAAAAGAAGCACCAAAACCAATATCACAAAGACGGAAATAGCGATCATCCTTCTGAAGTTATGATCGGCTGTGGCCGTGAATTCACCATCAGCAGGTAGTTGTGCACTTGTTGGATCAATTGGGAAATGCTTTGCGCACCCGCGATATCGATCATCATGTCCAGGATCTGTTTATTGCTCTCGCTGAAGCGGCCCACCTTGAAACGCGCACGGCTCTTCGCAACGATGTATTGGATCGGCAGCCGATCCTCCAGCGAAAGATCGATGATCACCTCGAACTCCTCGGCCATGAAATTCTCCACCGTATTTCCCTGCGGGATCCGGTACCAGTTCAGATCCTTCTGCGTAAGCGCTTCGAAGTTCAAGCGCGGATGCAAAAAGTTGGGCAGCGACTTCTCATCGGTGAGGCCGAGCGCCATGATCTGGCTTATTCCCAGCTCTTCCTTCACGCGTTTCACGTAGTTCTTCACATGCGTAAAGGTCTTCTCGTCCGTGGCCATGTACACGATGCCGACTTTGCGCGCCATGGCCAGGTTCTTTGCGATCGGATGTCTTTCCTTGGGCAGCTCACGCAACAGCCGCCGCCGGCCCATCCATTCCTTGATCCGATCGAACCACTTCATCGATCGGCGAAGTTAGTAGTGCGCGATCTTTGGGCGTGCCACCAAACCGGCCTCCAGAAGGCCGGCTTGCTGTCGGGCTCTTCCTTCCAACTCCTCGGCCGTGGGAAATGAAAAGAGTCCGCTTCGCGACCCTCTCCCTCCGGAGAGGGGCTGGGGGTGAGGCCCACGGCCTGCGGGGTTTCCAGTGCGATCCCTCACGCGGGAACCTGTTGGCGACCTACGGGATCTGAAGGTATTTATGCGTTTGCAGGCTGATCCGCCATTGGGGTTCGGCCTTCACCATCTCCACGATCAGTGGCATCACCAGGTCTCGCTTCTCCCATTCCGGTTGAAGGAAGAGCGAACACCGATCATTGATCTTTTCCTGATGTTCCTTCGCCCAACCAAGATCATGTTTGTTGAACACGATCACCTTCAACTCATGCGCCTTCTCATAGATCTCCGGCAGCGGAGCCTTGAATTTCTTCGGGCTGAAACAGATGTGATCCCATTCACCGGAAAGTGGATGCGTTCCCGAGGTTTCAAGGTGTGTGCGGAATCCCGCTTTGCGAAGTTCCTTCGTCAGGATCGAAAGATCATGCATCAATGGTTCGCCGCCGGTGATCACAGCGATCCGCGCCGGATGTTCCATCGCCCTTTCAACGATCGCATCGATCGGGATCAACGGATGGGCTTCCGCGTTCCAGCTTTCCTTTACATCGCACCAGCTGCATCCCACATCACATCCACCCAAACGGATGAAATATGCCGCGTGGCCGGTGAACGCGCCTTCACCCTGCACGGTATAGAACGCTTCCATTACCCGCAGGTCGCCCGATCGGGAAACTGGGCTGGAAGCTGTAAGCGGCGCGGCGTCCATCATTCGTACAAAGTTCCGCAATTGCAACGGGATGGTCCCAAAAGAAAAGCGGATCACTTTCGTGATCCGCTTTTCGATCCGTTGAACGTCGATCAGTTGATGATCAGAGGCATCGTGCAGTTCGCACCGCTGCGCTCATGCAGTTGCACGTAGTAAGCACCGGGGATCAGATCGCCAACATCGAATGTGAGCTGGTCTCCCTTCATGCTTTCGTTGGTGAAGGAACGCACGGTGCGGCCGGTGCTGTCGAAGATGCGTGCTTCAAGCGTGGCCGAAGGTTGCTCGGTGAACAGGATCGTAACGAATTCGCTCGCGGGGTTCGGCATCAACAGTGCGCCGATCGTGGCGATCTCAAGCTCGAGCACTCCCACTGCGGCAGGCTCGATGATCGATGACATTTCCGCCTGGGGCTCCAATCCTGCGCCAATGTCCACAAGTACTTCGGAACTGGTGAACAGTGCCGTGGGCTGGCCGCCTTTGATGTAGGAGACCGTGTTCACCTGCGTGGTGGTCACGAATCCCATGATGTCGTCCGTGTACGTCTGGTTGATCTGCAGCCGCGCCACGTTGTTGAACGTGCCGAAAGGCATGATCACGGTACCGTGCCCGTTATAGGCCACGGCGGTGGTGCCAGTGCGGGTCATGGAGAAACCAGAAGCGGTGGCCGTTCCGCTGAAATTGTCGGTCCAGCTAGAACCATACGTGAGCGGGAATTGGTACAGCTTTTCAGGGTTGGTGTAGATAACGCTCATCTGAGTACCGTACAACCCCCAGTTCAGGAACTCGTTGTTCGCGATCTGGAAATAGCTGTAGGTATCCTGGTTCGTGAGGCCAGTTGAAGCCATGGTTGCCTGCGGGAACGAACTCGCGTAGGGGGTGGATGCCACGGTCACCCACTGCGATTGGTTGCCCGGACCGAGCTGCGCCGAACTCGCATCGAAGGTGAAACCAGCGCTGGCAGGGCCTGCCGGAATGTAGTCCGTGCTGTGCACCATTGGCGTGGGGCCGAGCACCGGGGTGAAATCCGCGGCGGTGAACACTGGTTGGGCGATCACACCAACGGGAATGGAACAGGCTGTGGCGAATAGAAGTTTTTTCATGGGTCTTGGTTCTGAGTGCCAAGATTATGGCGAACCACGTTCCACCGTAAAAGCCGATCCAGAACCTTTTGAACACGATCGGTGGAAAAAAGAAACCCACACAGGACGGAGTTCAAAAAACCCATGGATCACATGAGCGGGTCGGACAGAAGGCGGTCGGTAATCCGCGATGTCCCCGAAGGGAACCCACCGGCAAGCGATGGGCCGCGGCCCGCCCTTCCACCTTGGATCTTCTCGACCCTGAGGAAAAAGTGTTGGTTTTGAGAACTATTGGCCTGTGTGGGCTGTATGTTGAAAGCCCTATGGCTTCAAAGAACGATCTTGATAGATCAAAGATAACGATCACCTCAGTGTCCTGCAAACAGATCGCAGCGGAACAACTTGTCGTGAATATCTTGATGCGATCTGCGTTGATCGAAGTGCGATCGCACGCGAAATTGCACGTTCAATGAAGCTGTCCCTATCGTTCCGATCGGTGTTAGCACTGCCGATCGCAATGCTATCGCTGATCGCAGGTCACGATGCATCGGCGCAACCCGATCCGCTCAATGCACCAACCTCCCCTTTCATCCGATCGGAAGCGAACCGGATCGAACTTCTGGGCGATACCCGCACCTGGGACCATTACCTGCAGAAGATAGATCGGCTGGTGTTCGAAGGCCGAGGCCAGATCAATGTGGTACACGTGGGCGGATCGCACATACAGGCCGATATGTGGAGCATGCAGATGCGAAAGCGGCTGCAACACATGGTGCCGGGTGTGCGCGGAAGCCGCGGATTCATCTTTCCTTACAACATCGCAAAGAGCAACAATCCGTATTGGTATCATCCGGAATTCACTGGGAATTGGACATCGATCAAGAACACGAAGAAGGATGATCAAGGAATTCTTGGATTGGCCGGCTATTCAGTCACCACGCACGATACAAGTGCAACGGTGAAGATCTCGTTCCGTGGCGATATGTATGGCGGCTACACGTTCAACCGGATCAAGGTGCTTCACCGGCAGGACAGTTCATTTGCGATCGATGCTTTCGCACGGGACAGTTCACTTTCGATCACCAAGCACATCGATGCGGAAGAAGGCTTCACCGAGTTCATCTATTCCGGCGCAACAGATACGCTTCATCTGCAGATCCATCGGGAGAACGCGGATCAGCTTCGCTTCACGCTTTACGGCATCATCATGGAGAATGATGATCCCGGTTTTGTCTACCACGCGTGCGGAGTGAATGGTGCGAGCACGGCGAGCTGGTTGCGCTGCGAACGCTTCGCTGATGACCTTTCCCTTCTCTCACCGGACCTCGTGATCTTTTCGATCGGGATAAACGATGCTCACGACAGCCAGTTCAGCGAAGCGAGATACAAGGCGAATTACAAGGAATTGATCGCGCGCATACGATCGGTGGCACCGGGAGCAGCGATCCTCTTCACCACGAACACCGATAGTTTCATGAACCGCAAAGTGCCGAACAGGAATGCGGAAAAGGTGCGCAAAGTGATGCAGGAACTCTCAGCGGAGGAAGGCGCAGCGATCTGGGATATGTTCGAGGTAATGGGCGGCGAAGGTTCGATCCGATCGTGGGAGGATGCCGGCCTGGCGAAGAAGGACCGTGTGCATTTCACCCGTGCAGGTTACACGATGTTGGGCGATCTGCTCTTCAGCGCAATGATGGAGAACTACGGCATGCACGTGCAGAAAGCGGTGCGGCCGTGATCGGGATGAGCGCGGCCATGTACGTGGATGGTTGGGCGGCGCTCAAGCACATCGATCTGGCCACGATCTTCGATTACGACGAGAGCAGCCCGCTGATCTTCACGCGCTTCTTCTTCTGGGGATTCTTCGCCGTTGTACTCGCTGTATTCAGCATCATTTACAAGCGGCGCACCATGCGCAACGTGTGGCTGTTCGCAGCAAGCCTCTTCTTCTACTGGAAGACAAGCGGTCTCTTCGTCCTGATCCTTCTCTTCAGCACGGTTACCGACTTCTTCATCGGCATAGCGATCCACGATGCGCCTTCGCAACGAAAGAAGAAATGGTTGCTGGCACTAAGCCTTACCATCAACCTGCTAACACTCGGCTATTTCAAGTACGCTGAATTCGTGGTAGCGAATATCAATGATGCGTTCGGGACATCCTTCACCCCGATCAATTACTTCGCCCAATGGGCAAACCTCGCCTGGAACACGCATTTCGTAGTGGACAAGGTGTTGTTGCCTGTGGGGATCAGCTTCTTCACATTCCAGACGATCAGCTATGCGGTCGATGTCTATCGCGGACATGTGAAGCCGGTGCGCAACATCCTTGATTTCGGTTTCTATGTGAGCTTCTTTCCGCAACTGGTGGCCGGGCCGATCGTGCGGGCGGCGGAATTCATTCCGCAGTTGTATGAGGATTTCCGGCTTACGCGTGAACAGTTCGGGATCGCGATCTTCTGGATCCTCAACGGACTCGCGAAGAAAATGCTGATCGGAGATTACATCGCGGTGAATTTCATCGACCGGGTGTTCGCCGATCCACTCCGCTATACGGGCTTCGAGAATATCATGGCGTTGTACGGCTATTCGCTTCAGGTGTATGCCGACTTCAGCGGCTACACCGATATCGCGATCGGCGTTGCATTGTTGATGGGCTTCACGCTGCCAGTGAACTTCAACAGCCCGTACAAAGCGCGCAGCGTGGCGGATTTCTGGCGGCGCTGGCACATGAGCCTGAGCACCTGGCTGCGCGATTACCTCTACATTCCCATGGGCGGCAACCGTGGCGGATCGTTTTTTTCGTGGATCATGCTGGGGGTGATCCTGGTGATGCTGATGCTGATCACCGGCTGGCTTTGGTTGCCGGTGGCCTTCCTGAGCGCGGTCGCGCTCTTCGTGGTGTTGGGCAATCTTTATCCCGGGGTGAACAATGCGGTCACGACCAATCTGAACCTGATGCTCACCATGTTGATCGGTGGCCTCTGGCATGGCGCGAGCTGGATGTTCGTGATCTGGGGCGGGCTCAACGGGATCGGTCTGGTGATCTACAAATATTGGAAGCGGATCAGTCCGTGGGAGAAGAGCACGCATTGGGTCGCGCATGCATGGGCGGTGTTCATCACCTTCACGTTCATCACCTTCACCAGGATCTGGTTCCGCAGTGATTCGCTGGAAACGGTGAACGAGATCCTTCACCAGATCACTTCCGATCTTGGCCTTCACCTAGCGGGTGATGTGATCGCAGCGTTCCGCAATGTCTTTCTCGTGATGCTCGCCGGATTGATCATCCATTGGCTGCCGGAAGCGTTCAAGCAGCGCTACCGTCTTTGGTTCGCGCGTGCGCCACTGGCCGTGATCGCAGGTATTTCGATCGTCGTGGTGCTGGTGATCTACCAGACCGTTACAGCGGAAATGGTGCCATTCATCTATTTCCAGTTCTGACCGGAAGTGTTCCTTTCGCCCCACAGTGTTGGGCCGATCGGGTAATGGCATCCACGTTACCCGGAGTGACCTGGGAACTTAATGGTTCAGATCATCGCGGCTGTTCTTCGATCCATCGTTCCATTCCCATGGATCGTCGCCTGAAAATGTGATCTTCAACGAAGCACCGCCGATCTGGTCCTTGATCTGTCCCTGCCGGGACCAAACCTTAGATCAATGAACCGTTTCTGGAAGAACAACCTCGGCCGTGTAGCGGCCATGGCGAGCCTTGTGTTCGCGATCGGCGCAAC
>JAEZDL010000213.1 GCA_023418095.1 Bacteroidota bacterium | reverse complement strand
GAAAACTCGAACCCCGGCCTTACGGGGCCGGGGTTCGAGGATCGCGGTGGAAGGTTATCCCGCCGCTAATGGCGATACTGGATCATACTACTGTATTCCTTGGATCATTCGGCTTCTTCATTCACATAACTTTCAGCGATACTTGTCAGATTCTCATCGGTCTGCTTCTCTTCATCAAGGTTCTGTTGAAGAAGGTCTGCGACTTCGCTCAGGCCGAGTTGGTTCGACCATGCGATCATGCTGCCGTATGATGCGATCTCATAGTGTTCCACCTTTTGGGCGGCTGCGATCAGGGCTGCATCAAGCGCCATGCTATCCTCGAACTCATCCTTGATGCCGTTGGCCTCCTCCAGCAGGCCATCCATGGCTTCACACTTCTTGGACTTGGCCTTTTTCCCAAGTGCTTCAAAGGCTTCTTCCACACGGGCAATATGCTGTTCCGTCTGGGTGGCATGTTCGGTGAAGGCCTGGCGCAATTCCTCGTGCTCCGTGGCCTTTGCCATTTTTGGAAGGGCTTTCAGCAGTTTCTTTTCCGCATAATAGATATCCGCCAACTGGTCCTCGAGCAACTTTTGCAGTTCGCTGGATCCGGCGCTCGAAGAACCGTTCTTGCTCGACTTCGCGGATGCTGTTCCTGATCTCTTGTTGGTGCTCGTCTTCATTTGGGAATTGGATCTTTATGGAATGTGTAGTTGGAACGCGATCGGTCAACGAGTGTGCCAGTGTTCCCCATTGCGAACCGATGCGCGTCCAGCATGGATCACAGCGTTCATGTGGAAAGCCGGACGGGATCGATCGTGGTGTCGCTTCAACGATCGAGGTGTGATGTTTACAGATCAACCTGCGCAATGAGCACGCAGGCGAGGTGACATTCGTGGCAAACGTCGGCGCAATGCTGGGCCGTGGCAACGCTCACCTTCCTGCATTCATCCTTGCATTCCTTGCATGCGGTCGCACAAAGGGACAGATAACGGTCCTTGAATTCCGATCCACGTGCAACGAACCTCGCCGTGCTGCCGCAGATATCCGCCAGATCGCGGGAAAGTTCGATGCATCGCTGGTAGTCGCGCGCGTTTGTGGAATCCAACAGCTCACTGGCGCATATCTCACACGCGGTCATGCAGCGCTCCAGCACGTCGAGCAGCTGATCGAAGCGTTGTTCGGTCATCGTTCCTCTTCTTCACCTGGCCCGGTCGCATCATCCTCCGCAGCTTCGTTGCTTCCAAAATGATCGGAGGCCTGATCGACCGGATCGACCCCAACGTCCGCCGATCCATCCCGCGTCCGATCCATGTACTGGCCCTGCCCGGTCGAATCGTTGAATCCATAGGAACCGCGGGTGGTCTGTCCGGTGATCCCCGTATCGATGATCGGCGATGTGGTGCTATCGTCCAACCTATCGGTGTGCAGCATGTTCGCCTTTTCGCGCTGGCGTGCTTCCATCTCCTCAGCTTTTTCCACGCGCTCATCACCGGGCATGCCTGCTCCGGGATCACGCTTGTATGGATCGTACCCTCCGCGTTCCGTTGAATTGTCCTTTGCGTTCTTTTTCATCTCACTCCACTTTCCCTTTTTGTTGCCAGTGGTATGCCAGTGCAGCGCAACAGCGATCACTGCACGCGCCATTGCCGCCCGCCGTGGTGTTGGCGTAGCACGTATGTGCATGGCGTACCCCACCGCTGGAAACGCTGGTTCGGCTTGCAAATACGTAATCATTTCAGTGCTACGCTGATATGTGGTCCGATCGAATTTGGCCTTTCTGTTGGCTTTGGACAAGGCCATGGTATCAACTGGAACTATGCCTGTGATGACATCAGAACTCGCCCGGATCATCGGCGACTGTGAGAAGCGTTCCTGGCAGACGCACGGGATCCGTATCCGCGTTGATTCGATCGCCAATGATGGACGTATCCTGATCTGTACCGTCCTGCAGGTACGCAAGGCACCTTTGTTACGCCCGATGGATACGCCTGCGCTCGTGCAGCACGCGGAGCTTGCCTTGCAACCGTTGCTCGCGGCAGGCTTTACGCCCATGGTAACCGCGATCGATTGGAACCACGGAGAGGAATTGAGGCATTCGTTACCACCGATCGACAAGTTGGATCCGATCGGCCTGATGAGCGCATTACGCGAAGCCCAACTTCCGTTCCCACGGCTTGCGAAGAGCGCTGGTGATCCAGCGCCGGTAATGCCGGATTCGCTCTGGCGCCGTGCGATCAGCCTGTTCGCTGTCTGATCAATTCGAGCGGCGCGCCGCTGCAAGTACCTTCAATACCAGTCTCTCTTCGAACGTATAACCATCCTTCAGGGGTTGGTCATCCGTCCTCATCCGATCGAGCATTCCATGCAACTTCGCGCATTCATATGCGGTGATCACCTCCGGATGGATGTAGTATTTACGGCACACGGCGCGCGTGTTGCCTAATTGTTCCGCAGCCTGATCAAGCGCCTTGTTGATCGCTTCCTTGCGCGCGTTGGCGTTGGAAGGACATGTTTCCGCGATCAATGCCTTCAAGCAATGTACGGTGCCGTTCCACGTACGGAAATCCTTGCTGGTGAACGGGCCGCCGGAGATCTCCTTGATGTGATCGTTCACCATTCCCGAATCGATCGGCCGCGGTTCCCCGTTCTCATCGATATATTGGAAAAGGTCCTGCCCGGGCAGATCACGGCAATGCATGATCAGGCGCGCCAGCTTTCGACTTCGGATCTTCACGTCGTGGGCGATCCCCGTTTTTCCCTTGAATTGCAATCTTACGCTGCCGGCATCCGGTTTCACATGCTTGTCCTTCAGCGTGCTAAGCCCGAATGACTTGTTCTCCTTCGCATAGGCCTGGTTCCCCACACGGATCTGCGTGCGATCCATTATGCTGATCACCACGGCGAGTACTTTCTCCCGGCTCAGGCCCGGCTTGTTCAGATCCCGGGCAAGCCGCGCACGGATCGCGGGAAGACGGCTGGCGAACTCCAGCGCATGATGATATTTCGTCTGGCTTCGCACCACCGACCAATCCGGATGGTAGCGATACTGTTTCCGGCCGCGTGCATCCTTACCCGTGGCCTGCAAATGGCCGTTGGCGTAAGGACAGATCCACACGTCCGTCCAGGCCGGAGGGATCGCGAGTGACCTGATCCGTTCGAGGATCTCCTCATCCTTCACGGCTTCACCCTTGAAGCGGTACCTGAAGTTCCTGCCATGTTGGATCCGCTCGATCCCCTTGATGCGATCGTTCACATACCGCAGGTCGATCGCTTTAGCGCTCTGGACCGGGTCGTGCTTCAATGCGCGCAATGTGCGCGGCGGAAGTTTCAGTGCCGGAGTTCCGGATATCATCGCTGCCCTGGCCATGTTCAACCGTTCACGATCTCGCCGCCGTTGGGGTGCAGCACCTGACCTGTCATATATGATGAATCCGCCGATGCGAGGAACACATAGCATGGTGCCACTTCGGCGGGCTGACCCGCGCGTTCCATGGGCACATCGCTGCCGAACGTAGCCACTTTCTTCGCATCGAAGCTCGACGCGATCAACGGTGTCCAGATCGGTCCCGGTGCCACTGCGTTCACACGGATCTTCCGTTCCACCAACGCGGCGCTGAGCGAACGGGTGAAGCTTACGATCGCGCCCTTGGTCGCCGCGTAGTCGATCAGCTGCGCGCTGCCGCGGTACGCGGTCACTGAAGTGGTGTTGATGATCACGCCGCCTTCGGGCATGTTCACGAGCACGGCCTTGGTGGTGTGGAAATACGAGTAGACATTGGTGCGGAAGGTCTTGTCCAATTGGTTGCCCGTGATCTCTTCCAGTTTCTCCTGCGGATAGTGGATCGCACAGTTGTTCACCAGGATATCGATCTTGCCGAAACGGGCGATGGTGGCGGCCACCACGCGTTTGCACGTCGCTTCCTTGCCAAGATCGCCGGCCATGATCAGGCATTCGCGGCCAGCTTCCTCCACCAATCTTTTCGTTTCCCGCGCATCGACGTGTTCATTCAGGTAGGCGATCGATATGTCCGCGCCTTCAAGGGCAAAGGCCAGTGCCACGGCACGTCCTATACCACTGTCACCACCGGTGATCAGTGCGACCCTGCCTTTCAGTTTGAATTCCCTGCCAGCGTTCTCAGGCCTGCTTTGCGGCTGTTCCTTGAGAAGGTGTTGCTGCCCAGGCCGCGACTGCGTTTGTGGTGCGCGCACCTTTCTCTTCCTACCCGACTTCTGCATGTGCCTTCGGTTGCAATTCGAAGGCCACCGATCGCTGGATCAGCGATCGTGATCCTCTGCGGCTCCTGACCCATGCCGTTCGCCAAGGCTGGCCGGCCTGTCTTCATTTTCCGTATCCCTGCCCAGGGTGCGGTCATTCTCCCCTTCATTGTTCGTGGAAGCCTGATCGGTGGGTTCGTCGTTCTTCTGCGGATCCCAATTCTTGTAACCCCACATCCCAGGCCGGTCATTCCGCGATCGTGATCGCGTCATGTAACGTTCTTCCTCGCGTTCCTCCTCTTGCTTTTCAGATGCGGACCGGTCCTGGTAGCGGTCCTCGCGTTCGTGGTTGGTATTCGAGTGTTGTTGCGGACCTGGATCGGGCTTTCGATCCTCAGGTGATGAATTGCGCTTGTTCTCCGTCATAGTTCCGATGCTGAAAAATACGGATCGGAGTCCACCAATGCCGTGCCTCGCCGAAGGGCGCCGCTTGAACAGTTCACAGATCGGCGTGCAGGCGTTCCCCGTACATCCGATCCGTCTGGGCAGATCGGTCCACAGGATCAGAAAGTGGCGATCACCTTCAATTCGATCGCGATCGGTGTGGGCAGGCAGTTGATCTCAAGCGTGGTGCGGCACGGCGGATCGGTGTGGAAGTACTCCTTCCAAATCTGGTTGTAGATCGCGAAATCATCCTTCATGTTGGTGAGGTACACCGTTACATCAACGATCTTCTCCCAACTGCTGCCCGCATCCTCCAGGATCCAGCGCACGTTCTGGAAAACACTGCGCACCTGCGTTCCAATGTCGTAACCCGCGATCGATCCATCTTCAGCCAGTTCAACACCAGGGATCTTCTTTGAGCCACGCTCGCGCGGACCTACGCCGCTTAGAAAAAGCAGATCGCCCACGCGCCTTGCATGCGGATAATGACCAACGGGCTCCGGTGCCTTACTGCTTTCTATAGAACTCATGTGGATGCAAAGGTGGTCAAAGTTGAAATTCCGATCATCCAGGGTTGAACGGCTTGATGCTTTCCGAGCTTTGCATTCACCTCAATCAAAAAGATCGATGCGCTATCGCAGACTTGGCCGTGCAGGCCTTCAAGTATCGGAACTTTCACTCGGTTCGTGGCTCACGTTCGGCAAGCAGATCGGTGATGATACTGCGGAAAGATTGATGCACCTGGCCTATGATAATGGCATCAATTTCTTCGACAACGCCGAGATCTATTCTCGCGGTGAGAGTGAACGGGTGATGGGCCGCATCTTCAAGAAGGCCGGGTGGCCGCGCGATACCTGGATCGTGAGCAGCAAGGCGTTCTTCGGCGCCGGTGGAAAGCTCCCCACGCAGGTCGGGCTTCATCGGAAACATCTTGTCGAAGCTTGCAATGCCGCGCTGGAGCGACTGCAGGTGGAGTACCTCGATCTGTATTTCTGCCACCGCCCCGACAAGAACACACCGATCGAGGAGACCGTGTGGACCATGCACCAGCTGATCATGCAGGGAAAAGTGCTTTACTGGGGCACGAGCGAATGGAGCGCACAGGAGATCATGGAGGCACACATGGTGGCAAGGCAACATCACCTGATCGCACCTGTGATGGAACAACCGCAATACAACATGTTCCATCGTGCGAAAGTGGAGGTGGAGTTCGAACAGATCTACCGGAACGTTGGGTTGGGCACCACCGTATGGAGCCCGCTGGCCAGCGGCATCCTTTCAGGAAAACACCGCGGCGGGCCTGACAAGGAAAGCCGCTTTTCGATCCAGGGTCTGGATTGGTTGCGCGAGCGCGAAATGTTGCAGGACCGGCTGGAAAAGGTGGATCGGTTAATGCCGATCGCAAAGGACCTGGGGATCTCGATGCCCGTACTTGCCCTCGCGTGGTGCCTGAAGAACCCGAACGTAAGCACGGTGATCCTGGGTGCGAGCAAGGAGGAGCAATTGAAGGAAAACCTGAAAGCCGTTGATGCGCAGGATCTGCTTTCGGCAGAAGTGATGGCGCAGATCGCTGAGGTGCTCGCGAACGATCCGCCACGACCGCAGTACTGATCACACGAACCTCTTCAGGATCGCTTCCACTTGCTGCACATAGTTCCCACCAAAAAGGTTCACGTGGACCAGGAGCGGATAGAGATTGCAGAGATCCACACGCTCCTGCCAGCCTTTCTCCAAGGGAAATTCCCGATCATAGGTCTCGTAATAAAGGGGATCGAAACCACCGAACAGCCTGGTCATCGCCAGATCCATTTCCCGATGTCCGAAGTACACGGCAGGATCGAAGATCCAAGCCTTTCCATCCGATCCGGAGAGAAAATTCCCGCTCCAAAGATCACCGTGGAGCAGCGCCGGTGCCTCTTTTGGAAAAAGCGATCCTAGTCTGGGATATAGCCGTTCGAACCTGAATGCCATGCCAGCTTCGATCCGTCTATTCTCACGCGCCATCTTCACCAACGGTTCCAAGCGCTGCTGAATGAAGAATTCCGCCCACTCCGAATGCTGTTCGTTGCGTTGGATCAATGATCCGATGTAGTTGTCGCGTTCAAGACCGAACCGATCCGCGGTTACCCGGTGCAAACCGGCAAGTGAATTTCCCAGATCGATCCAATGATCAGGTGTGGTTGATGAAGTTTCGATCCATTCCAGCAGCAACCATGTGGTATCCTGATCTTCACCAGAACCGATCACTTCAGGAATATGAACTGTTCCTGTGGATCGAAGACGGGCCAGTCCATCAGCTTCAGCCTCGAACATGGATGGATGTCGATCGGCGCTGTTCGTCTTCAGGAAAAATCGGCCTTCGTTCGTATCGATCCGCCATGCATCGTTGATGCTTCCACCGCCGACACCGGTGCTCTGTTCCACTTCAACATGTACGCCGAGGTGATCGGAAAGCTTCTGGCCGATCTGCTCGGCCAATGATCCTGGGATGGGCATGCCAGCGAATTACCTGCTTGAAAGTAGGAAGGCGGCCATTGCCGCCTTCC
>JAEZDL010000208.1 GCA_023418095.1 Bacteroidota bacterium | reverse complement strand
CGTGGTTCCTTGAGCAGTGTGATTTTCTTGGGCGGGTTTCTGTCAGGTCGTGGCTGCGGCTGCAAGTCCTCGGCCGCGCCGATGGCGCTGCCTGTGGGCTTTCCGCCTTCACCACTTACGCAGCTTCGGTTCTCTCGCAAAGTGATCCGGTTCCTTTCTTTGCATCGCATTGAAGAGGTTGGACGAAATAGACCTGATCGAGCTGGATGACAGGCTCAAGCAATTACTGATCGAACTGGGCCTCGCCCCCGGCCATGTGAACGGGGTGGCGCTGCTGATCAGCGTAGTGGTGGTCCTCCTGGCGATGTGGCTGCTCGCGCGCCTGCTGAACCTGGTGCTCACCGCAGGCCTCACCCGCCTCTCCCGCCGCACCGTCACCGATTTCGACGATCAGCTGCTGAAGCAGCACGTGCCACGCTACGTGGCCCGCCTGGTGCCGCTGATCATCATGTACAACCTGGTGCCGCTGGTGTTCCAGGACTTCCCGTGGTGGGCCGTGGTGATGGAGCGGCTGTTCAACGTGTTCTTCATCGTCCTCTTCATCCGCATCATCCGATCCTTCATCCATGCGGGGCGCAACACGTTGCAGGGTCTCGAAGCGTTCAAGGACAAGCCGCTGGACAGTTACGCGCAGGTGGTCAACCTGGTCATGTTCATCATTGGCGGGGTGCTCATCTTCTCGCAGCTCACCGGCCGATCGGCGTTGACCTTCCTCACCGCCATGGGCGCGGCATCGGCGGTGTTGCTGCTCATCTTCAAGGATACGATCCTGGGTTTCGTGGCCAGCATACAGATCAGCGCCAACGACATGGTGCGCATCGGTGATTGGATCACCATGACCAAGTACGGCGCAGATGGCGATGTGGTGGAGATCAACCTCACCACCGTGAAAGTGATCAACTGGGACAAGACTGTGACCACGATCCCCACGTACGCGCTCATCTCCGATTCATTCCAGAACTGGCGCGGCATGCAGGAAAGCGGCGGGCGGCGCATCAAGCGCAGCATCCGCATCAAGATCAGCAGCATCAGGTATCTGGAACCGGCCGAGACCGATGAGCTCACTCGCATCCAGCTGCTCAAGGGCTACATCCAGGAGCGGCGTGAAGAGATCCGGCGCTTCAACGAAGAGAACCAGGTGGACCATTCCATGCTGGTCAATGGCCGGCGCATGACCAACATCGGGCTCTTTCGTCGCTACGTGGACACCTATCTGCGAAAACATCCGCAGATCAACCAGGGCATGACGCTTATGGTGCGTCAGCTGGCACCCGATCAACATGGCCTTCCGCTGGAAGTGTATTGCTTCACCAGCACCGTGAAATGGGTGGAATACGAGCCGATCCAGGCGGACATCTTCGATCACCTGCTTGCCGCGATCAAATACTTCCACCTCCAGGTATTCGAAGATCCCGCCGCCGATGACGTGCGTGAAGCTGGCCGCTTGCTGGCTGAAACTCCGGCCAGGGATCGTTCGTGATCGATCCTTTTTTGGGCGGGATCCTGTCAGGTCGTGGCGGAGCTTGTTCTGAGCGAAGCCGAAGGGGCTGCAAGTCCTCGGCCGTCAAAAAGCATGGCCTGTGGGTTTTCCGCCTTCGCCACTTACGCAGCCGCGCTGCTCGCAGAAGTAGATCCCGTCATTGTCATGCGCTTCTTCAATTCTCGTAATGGAATCTGCATTGAAGAACATAACACTTCTGATCCTTCCCCTTCCTGCCTTCGATCTTGTACACCAGCCGATGTTCTTTCGTGATCCGCCGTGACCAGCAACCTTTCAGATCGTACTTCAGCGGTTCGGGCTTTCCCAGACCCTCGAATGGCGTTCGCCGAATGTCTTTCAGAAGATCCCTGATCCGAAGAAGAACATCCGGATCATGCTCCATCCAATACTCCAGATCGCTCCAACCTGTCTCGGTGAATTCAAAGTTCATCCTCTCCTTCCAGATCGAACTTCCTTGTCTTCCCACGCTTCATCTCATCCAACGAACGCTGCAAGCGTTCGCGGTTAGCGCCGGTGGAAAGCAGATGGCCGGTCTCTTGAAGCGAATTGTATTCCTTCAACGACATGATCACCACAGCATCATCCGCTTTTGTTCGCGGTATGATCAACACATCCAGCGATCTGCTTACCAGATCCAGATATTTCTTGATGTTACTGCGAAGCTGAGTGATCGTAACGGCTTGCATGGTCGCAAATGTACGTAATTATGTACAACCGATATTCAGCCTTTCGGTCCCGTTCTTTGCACCGATGATCAAAGCCTCCGCGATCCGCAAGAAATACGGCGACCTGCATGTGCTGAAAGGCGTTGACCTCATCGTGGCGAAGGGTGAAGTGGTGAGCATCGTAGGCGCCAGCGGTGCCGGCAAAAGCACGCTGCTTCAGATCATCGGCACACTGGACAAGGCCGATAGCGGCGATCTGGTGATCGCGGGTGAGGATGTGATGCGCATGAACACGAAGGCGCTCAGCAATTTCCGCAACAGGCACATCGGCTTCGTCTTCCAATTCCATCACCTGCTGCCCGAGTTCACCGCTCTGGAGAATACCATGATGCCCGGCCTGATCGCCGGGAAAAGCCCGAAGGAATTGGAACCGCGCGCGAAACAACTTCTGCAACGTTTGAACGTACTCGCGCGCGCCGATCACAAACCCGCACAGATGAGCGGCGGCGAACAACAACGTGTGGCCGTGGCCCGTGCGCTCTTCAACAACCCCGCTGTCGTTCTCGCAGACGAACCTTCGGGCAATCTGGATTCAAGACACGCTCGTGAGTTGCATTCGCTCTTCTTCGAGCTTCGGGAGGAATTCGGCCAGACCTTTGTGATCGTTACGCACAACGAGGAACTTGCCGAAATGGCCGATCGGAGATTGGTGATCAAGGATGGTGTGATCTGATCGGAACGACCTCGATCGTTTTAATTTGGCCCTTCATCTTTACCGCATGAAACGTCTCTTCTCCCTTCTATCGATCATCATTGTCGTGCGCCTTCTTGCCCAGGACGCTGCACCTTTCACCGGCTCGCTCACACTTGAAATGCATACGTTCAAAAAAGGCATGGAGGACAAGGACAGCCCCATGAACATGTACTACTGGAGCAAGCCGGACATGGTCCTCTTCCAGCCGCAGATGGACAAGAAGAACGGTGAGATGAAGATCCTTGTGGACCTCCAGGGCGATCACCAGTACATGTTGATGACCGATGACAAGGGCGGGAAAACGGCGATGAAGCAGAAGCGCAAAAAGGAGAAGGTGAAAGGATCGGAGAAGGAAAGCGATCTCAAGATGGAACGCACCGACCAAACGAAGATGATCGATGGCCATCTGTGCCGCAAGTACATCGGCAGCGACAAGGAAGGCACCTGGGAAGGCTGGATCGCCGAGGAAGTGAAGTCACCGTTCGAACATGTTTCCGGGAACTATGCTGGTGCCAAAGCACGCCAACGTCCCGAGAACTATACCGATGGCCTGCCCATGGAGATGACCTGGGAAAGCACCGATAAAAAGGACAAAGTGGTGATGTACATCCGCGACCTGAAGATCGGGTCCGTGGATGAAAGCCTGTTCGACATCAGCGGCTACCAGATCATGGAAATGCCATCGTTGCAGATGGGTGCTGGGCAGTAGTGGCGCGTGTAACGAAGCTCGACACGATCGAACAACTGGAGATCACCGATCGGAAACAGTGGCGCGCGTGGCTGAAGAAGCACCACCGGCGCCCGGAAGGTGTGTGGCTGATCACGTGGAAGAAGCATACGGATAACTACGTCGCTTACGCGGATACCGTTGAGGAAGCGTTATGCTTCGGTTGGATCGACAGCCTTCCACGGAAATTGGACGCCGATCGGAGAATGCTCTACTTCTGTCCGCGGAAACCGAAAAGTGTATGGAGCCAGCTGAATAAACAGCGGATCGAAAAGTTGATCGCGAACGGATCGATGACAAAAGCTGGCATGGCCAAGATCGACGCTGCGAAGGCTGATGGAACTTGGGAGACCCTCGATGCGGTGGATGCGTTGGAGATACCGGCCGATCTGAAGAAAGGTCTGGCGAAGAACAAACTCGCGAAAAAGAATTTCAATGCTTTTCCGCCGAGCGGCCGGAAGATCATCCTGTATTGGATCAGCAGCGCCAGAACGGAAAAGACCAGGATCGCACGGATCGAAAAGACGATCGAACTTGCCGAAAAGAACATCAGGGCGAACCAGCCGCAGAAGTGAAAGCGAGATCCTCGCGATCCTGGAGGAGGCCTACGATCGGTTCGCACGGCCTGAGTTCATCCTGGAGGATCCGATACAAATCCCTCGGCATTTCTCCGATCGCAACGATGCGGAATCGATCGGCTTCATAACCGCCACCATTTCCTGGGGCCAGCGCCGATCCATCATCAACAACGCCTGGAAACTGGTGAAGCTGATGGATGAAGAACCATACGACTTCATCATGAACGCCAGCGCGATCGAACTGGATCGGCTTTCCAACTTCGTACACCGCACCTTCAGCGCGACCGATCTACGCCAATTCGTTCTTTCCACCCGGCATTTGTATTCAACGTATGGCGGTCTGGAGGATGCTTTCCTTGAGAATGGAGAACTTGGTGATATGAACGAAGCGATCAGCAGGTTCAAGCGGCGATTCTTCGAGATCGATCATCCCGCACGCACTACGAAGCATGTATCCGATCCGGCCAGAGGCAGCAACGCCAAACGGATCAACATGTACCTGCGGTGGATGGTTCGCCCGGCCGATCGCGACGTGGACCTTGGCCTGTGGAAGAAGATCCAGCCGTCCGAACTTCTGATCCCGCTGGATGTCCACACCGGACGTGTCTCGCGCGAACTTGGACTTCTGGAACGAAAGCAGGATGATCGCAGAGCGGTGGAGGAACTGACCGCAGCGCTGCGCAAGTTCGATCCGATCGATCCGATCCGGTTCGATATCGCATTGTTCGGTCTCGGTGTTTCCGCTGGCAGGAAATGAACCCTGATCGGGCACTTAACTTCGGGAAATGAACCATCTTGAATGACGCGCCGGCGGATCCGCTCGATCGGCTGGTTCATCGCCGCTACGGTCGTCCTGGCCGCTTCGATCCTGATCGCGGTCTTCATCCTGCGCGATCATCCGATCCGCATCTTCGATCGCATGCCGATACGCAACAACGACATCGTCCTTTTTGGCGACAGCCACATCGAATATTTCGAGGCTTCGGAATTGCTCAACGACCGGCGGATCCGCAACCGCGGGATCGGTGGTGAAACAGCGGAGGATCTGCTGCATCGCGTGGATGATGTCACGCGTGGCGAACCCAGGAAGGTCGTTCTGCTCGTAGGCGCGAATGATGCTCTCCAAGGAAAAAGCCTTGATCGATATCTGGCCGACATGCGGGCCTTGATCGAACAGCTCCGGATGCGATCGGGTTCACTCCTCATTCTATCGATCCCACCTTGTGGGGATCGTTCCGTTCAAGCGAGGATCGATGAATTCAACCAGGCTTTGCATCGCTTGTGCAAGGACCGGAATATCGATCACATCGATCTCGATCCTGTTCTGAAGGAAGATGGTCTTCTCGATCCCCACCTTACGACCGATGGCGTCCATTTGAACGTTGAAGGTTATAGGCGGATCGTCCCCTTGTTGAAGCCGGCACTTCAATAGAAGTCCGCGTTCGATCGGTTCTTCTACATTTGGCCGCGGACCGATCGGCTTCGCTCCCATCACCACGGATGATATTCAATTCACTGCCATTCGTAATATTCCTTGTGGTGGTGTTCGCACTGTTCTGGCTTCCGATCTCCCGGTCGAAGAAGCATCAGAACATCGTTCTTCTCATTGCGAGCTACGTTTTTTACGGCTGGTGGGATCCACGTTTCCTTATCCTCATATTCATTTCATCGATCATTGATTTCTATGCTGGCCTTGCGATCGAACGCTCCAAAGATACAGGATCACGGAAGCGATACCTCGCGATCAGCATCACTGCGAACCTCGGGATGCTCTTCTTCTTCAAATATTTCAACTTCTTCATTGATTCGTTCCTTGTCCTGTTAGGGACCGATCCAAATTCATTTTCAACGTTGGATATCATTCTGCCTGTTGGCATCAGTTTCTATACGTTCCAAACGATGAGCTCTGCCATCGATGTGTACCGAAGGCAACTGAAGCCAACGCACGACCTGATCCATTTTCTCACGTTCGTGAGCTTCTTTCCGCAGCTCGTTGCAGGCCCGATCGAACGTGCCCGCACTTTACTTCCGCAGATCCAGACGCCAAGGATATTCTCCCATGATCAGGCTGTGAGCGGTTGCCGGATGATCCTTCTCGGTGCGTTCAAGAAGATCGTGATCGCCGATCGGATAGGGCCGATCGTGAGCGCCATCTTCGATTCGCCGGATCAATTCGGTGGCTGGCTGGCATTCGCGGGGCTCGCGCTCTTCTTCATGCAGGTCTACTGCGATTTCAGCGGTTACAGCGACATAGCGATCGGTACGGCGCGCCTGTTCAATATCGAATTGATGGTCAATTTCGATCGGCCTTTCTTCTCTACCTCATTGCGGAAGTTCTGGGGCCGATGGCACATTTCCCTCATGACCTGGTTCCGCGACTACCTCTACATTCCTTTGGGCGGCAACCGCGGCAGCAAATGGTTCGCGTCTCGCAACTTGTTGATCACTTTCCTGCTGAGCGGTCTGTGGCATGGCGCGAACTGGAATTTCGTGATCTGGGGCGTGTGGCATGGTGTGTTCCTGGTGATCGAACAGCGTTCAGGACTGGCGGAAATGCGCTTTCCGAAATGGCTCCATTGGTCCATCGTTTTCATACCGTTCACGATCTCGATGGTCTTCTTCCGCGCATCGACGCTTTCCGATGCGCTACGGTATCTGAATGAAATGTTCACAGGAAATTCGTCCATCGAACAGATCGGGCGATTGATCCGCGCGGCGGACATCACGATCTTCAGCCTTGCGATCACATTGCTGCTGATCGGACTTCTAATGCTGATAGAGCGACTGAGCTTCGATCAAACGATCACACGAAACTTCATGCAACGCCCGGCTTTGCGTTATTCAGGCTATGCGATCCTGATCCTGGCGATCGGACTATTCGGCGTATTCACCGATCCAAGAGCGTTCATCTATTTCCAGTTCTGATCGATGAAGCGCTTCATCAAAAAGATCCTCGTTCTGTGCGCGATCCTGTTGATCGGTGCGATCGTGATGGATGTTGTCTTCACGAAGATCTTCAAGTCGGGAAGAACGGTGAAAGCACAATGGTTGAACAACATGCACGGGCAGCATTACGATCTGGTGATCACCGGTTCATCGCGCGCCTGGTGGAACATCGACATGCATCGCATCAATTCTTCGTGTGGGATCCGATCGGTGAACCTGGCCACCAATCATTTCCGGCCTGCCGAGATCCTGCTTGCACTGAAGATCTTCCTGGCCAATGGGAATTCCGTGGATCGGATGCTGCTCGAGCTCGACTATATGAAGAAGAGTGAAAGCGATCAGGTATTCTCCGCCACGATCTATGATCATCTTCCGTGGCTGAAGGATGAACTTGTCTACGATCATTTGCGATCCCGATCGAACGAATTCTTCTGGCTGCGCCATATTCCTTTCGCCCGTTACGCGCGCTACAATTCGCTTTGGGGGCCGGAGGAGGCGATCATTACGCTGCTTGATAAAAGGAGAACGCTGTTCGACAGCACCGGCAGCTATTTCACCGATGATGAATTCAGCGGCTATGCGCAACTCCAGCTGAACGACATAGTGATCCAGTACGACGAGGATCTTGCGGAAGTATTCAATCTATGCCGCAAGAACGGGATCGAGGTGGAAGTGTTCATGGCGCCATACTACCGTTTGCGCGTTCGTGCCGGCGCCAAGGAGGAATTCAACGAATTGATGGATCGGTACGGCGTTGCCTTTCATGATCATTCCGATCGTTTGGACAGTACGATCCACTTCAACGATAACTGGCATCTCGGCCGCCACGGAGGTGAAGTGTACACGCAAATGCTGATCGATGAATTGATCTGTCCAGGCGGAGCGATCGTTCCTGCCGGAACGGAGTGAACCAAACAGCCCGATCGCACTAATTGGTTGCCGTTATCTTTGGCGCCGATGTCCTTTCTTCACCCGGCTTTCCTCTGGGCGCTCACGGCCCTGGCGATCCCGGTGATCATCCATCTTTTCCAGCTACGGCGTTTCAAGCGGATCGATTTCCCGAACGTCCGTTACCTGGCCGAGGTTTCGCAACAGACACGCGCGCGGAAAAAGGTGCAGCATTGGCTGGTACTTCTCGCGCGCATGCTCGCGCTCGCTTCACTTGTGATCGCATTTGCTCAGCCTTACATCCCCAGCACCGCGACCTCGGCGGGCACCGGCCAGCGTGCGGTTTCGATCTACATAGACGACAGCTTCAGCATGGATGGGCAGAATCCGCAGGGGCGGTTGCTCGATCAGGCCCGGCGCGGTGCGCAGGAGGCGATCATGGCACATGGCCCGGGCGATCGGTTCCAGGTGCTCACAGGCCGTTTCGAAGGAAGGCAGCAGATCATGCTCGGCCGTGATGAGGCGCTGGAGGCGGCCGCGCAAGTCGATGCGGGACCATACGCGCGACTGATATCGCATGTTATGTTGCGGCAACGCGAGGCGCTTGCCACCAGCGAAGCGCCGGTGAAAAGGGCTTTCGTGTTCACCGACCTGCAACGATCGGTGATGGATGTGGAGAATTGGCGGAATGACAGCCTGATGCCCACTGTGATCGTACCGGTGCCTACCACACGTGTGGACAACCTCAGCATCGATTCGGTCTGGTTCGCCAGCCCTGTGCGCCGATCGGGGCAGAGCGAGATATTGCATGTGCGGGTGCGCAACCATGGTGATCAGGAATTGGTGAACGTTCCCTTGAAACTCACGGTGAACGGACGGCAGCGGGCTCTTGCGACCTTTGGTGTGGAAGGCGGCGCCACGGTGGATACCATGCTGCGGTTCATCACCGAACAGACAGGGCCGCACTGGGGCGAGGTATCGTTGAACGATGATCCGATCGTGTTCGATGACCGGCTTTTCATCGGTTACGATGTGATCGATCGGTTGCGTGTGCTGCTGGTGAGCGGCGGCGATGCGGCCTCCGATCGGTCGATCGGCAATGTATTCGCCGGCGATAGTGTCCACCAGTTCGAACAACAGCCTTACCGGGCCATCGACCTTTCGGCGCTCGATCGCCAGGATCTGGTGATACTCAATGCGCTGCCGGAGGTCTCCACCGGTCTTCAAAGTTCACTGAAGACCTTTGTGGAGAACGGTGGAAGCCTTGCGATCTTTCCGCCGAGCGGTGGCGATCCTTCCGGCCATGCCCCATTGTTCGGACAGTTCAATGTGGCCGCACCTGCACGCATGGATACCAACCTGATGCGTGTGGAACGGATCGATCTGGAACACCCGTTCTATCGCGACATCTTCCAGACGATGCCTCGCAACGTTGAATTGCCGGTGGTGCGCGAACGCTGGAACCTGCGCACTCCGCCCGGTACCGATGTATTGTTGCGCACACAGGATGG
Source organism: Bacteroidota bacterium (assembly GCA_023418095.1). Taxonomy (GTDB): domain Bacteria; phylum Bacteroidota; class Bacteroidia; order Flavobacteriales_F; family PHOS-HE28; genus PHOS-HE28. The sequence continues at coordinate 12,383 of JAEZDL010000208.1, read as the reverse complement.
TGGTGCCTACCTCGCGAACGTTCCACATGGGCGTGGTTCAGTGTACTTCTCGGCCACGCCCCTCGCGGAGACTTCGGGCAACTTCACGCGCCATGCCCTCTTCGCCACTTCGCTTCTTCGCATGGCTGAATTGAGCAGGCCGATGGGTGCGCTCTACCACACGATCGGTGAAGGATCGATCATCGCCGTGGAAGGTGTGGAACCCACCGGCGAAGTTCCCCCGCGCCTCGTCGGACCGGACGGGATCGAGATAGTGCCCGAGGTGCGCCGGCAGATGAACAATGTGGGCCTTGTGCTGCATGAACACGATCTGCCGGAAGGTCCGTACGCGTTGGTGCAGGGATCCGATACCATCGGCATGATCGCCATGAACTTCCCCCGGCGGGAGAGCGATCTTTCAGCCTACACGCCCGAACAGTTGGAACAGGAACTTCAACAGCGCGGGCTCGGCAGCTTTACCGTGCTCACCAGCGGAGTAGAGGATCTTTCATTACGTTTGAGCGAGCTCGACCGTGGCAGGAAATTGTGGAAGTGGTTCGTATTGTCAGCTCTTCTCTTCCTGGCGGTGGAAGTGATCATTCTAAGATACCGATGAGCGATGTTCTTCTGCGTGCAGTGAAGGTGATCGATCCCGGCGGACCGCATCACAACAACGAGACCGATATCCTTGTTCGCAATGGTGCGATCGCCCGGATAGGTGCTAGGATCCCCAAGGGAGAAGCACGCGAAGTGAAGATCGCCGGCCTGCATGCCAGCCCCGGTTGGATCGATCTGCGCGCACATTTCCGCGATCCGGGCGAGGAATGGAAACAAGGCCTGATCAATGGGCTCGATGCCGCCGCCGCCGGAGGTTTCACGGCCGTTGCGATACTGCCCGCCACCGACCCGGTGATCGATAGCCGGGCAGCTGTGGAATACCTCCTGCGCAAAGCCGGTGGCCATGCCGTGAAACCGCTTCCGATAGGAGCGCTCACCAAAGGCTGCAAAGGTGAGCAACTCGCCGAGCTGCACGATCTGCGCATGGCAGGTGCGGTGGCGTTCACCGATGATCAGCATACGGTGCGCAACAGCCGCCTCATGATGCTGGCATTGCAGTATGGGGCCGGACTTCCGGGCCGATCGGGGCCGGTGATGGTGTTCCCGAAGGATCCCGATCTCACCCGCAATGGGATGATGCATGAAGGTGCGATGAGCACGCGCCTCGGCTTGAAGGGCATACCGGCGATGGCCGAGACCATTCAACTGGAACGTGACATCGCGCTCCTGGAATATTCCGGCGGAACGCTTCATGTGGCAACCATTTCCACCGCAGGAAGTGTGGAATTGATCCGGCAGGCCAAGGCAGCGAAGTTGAACATCACCTGCTCCGTCGCCGCCCATAACCTGCTGCTTGACGATGGCTGCCTGCGCGGTTTTGAGACCTGTTACAAAGTGATGCCTCCGTTGCGCGACAGCATGCATATCGATGCGTTGCGCGAAGGCCTGAAGGATGGAACGATCGACGCGATCGTGAGCGACCACCGGCCTGAGGACCGGGAGCATAAGCTGATCGAATTCGGCCAGGCAGCCTTCGGCATCATCGGCCTGGAGACCAGTTTCGCTGTGGCCAACACCGCATTGAAAGGGAAGCTTTCGCTCAAGCGCATCATCGAAGTCTTCTCTTCCGGCCCCCGCAAGGTGCTCGGCCTGGAAAAAGTCCATATCACGGCGGAAACGCCCGCAGATATCACCCTGTTCGATCCGGAGGTCGCCTGGACATGTGAGAGTGACGATCTGGTCAGCATCTCGCACAACACACCGTTCATCGGGCAACCGTTAACCGGCCGGCCGCTGGGGATCGTTTCGAACGGAAGGATCCTGTTACGCGAAGAAATGGCACGTACCCGGATCACCGCCTGATCAACCGCGGATCCGATCCAGGATCCGGTTCAGTTCGGCGGCATCCTCGTCACCCAGGTTCTTCATCACCTTGCGCACGGAGGCGATATTCTTCGGCTCGATCTCGTCGAGCAGGTCCAGCCCTTTCTTCGCGATCCGCACATATACCACACGCCGATCCTCCTCACAACGTTCACGTTCCACGAGACCTTTGGCGATTAGCTTGTCGGTAAGGCGGGTGGCATTGGGCGCACGATCCACCATGCGCTGCTTCACGTTCTGCATGTTCATGCGGCCCTTTGCCCCACGCAGTATCCGAAGGATGTTGTACTGCTGCGGACTTATCCCGAATGGCTTGAAAAGGGCCACCTGAACACTGCGTAACCAGTTCGCGGTGAAGAGGATGTTGAGGGTCGCCTTGTGTTGTGCATTGATGAAGCTGCTGCGCAGTTCCTGATCGATATTCGGCATCGTAGCACGAAGATAGCAATTGTATTATTTCCCATGGAAATATATGGGGAAGGATCGCGAAATGCGTTTGATAATTTCGGCGCCCGATCCGGATCCCGATGAGAACTACTTCCATGTTGATCCTGCTGGGCATGCTGGCCCTGGCGGGCTGCAACGATGCGCCACGCGAGGAACCAGCCGTGAAGACCGAAGTGCCGCAGGCCGTTGATGATCGTGATCAATGGCAGAAGCCCGATGCACTGCTCGCGTTGATGGGGGATCTTCATGGAAAGCAAGTGGCCGATCTGTTCGCGGGAGATGGCTATTTCACCTTCCAGTTGATCAAGGCCGGCGCCAACGTGATCGCGATCGTCTCCGATCCACAACAGGAGCATTCACTTGAGAGGAAGAAGAAGGATGCGGGCCTTGGCGATGATCGGTTGGAGATTCGGATAGCGCCAGCGAATGGATCGGGATTGAAGGCCGGCGAAGCCGATCTTGGATTGATCGTACATTCATTCAACCGGATCCCCGATCGGATGAATTACCTGCTCGATGTGCGCAACGGCCTGAAGGATCCAAAACAGCTGTTCGTTGTGGAATGGCAGAACAGGCCAACCCCGGTAGGGCCGCCGCAGGCCGAGCGTATCGCCACGGAACAGATCATGGAGGATCTTGGCATGGCCGGGTTCAGCGGCGTTGGCGCCATGGCCGATCGCATGCCCTACCAGGTGGTACTTATGGCAATGGACCAGATGGACATGAGCGAAGATGAACTGGAGCATCTGATGGAAGGGAAAGAGGTGATCGGCATGTGATCGGCTGGATCGATAGGAACGTACAGGATCACCTGGTGTGACGCAACGATCCTGCCCCGATCGGGAAGATCTTTCCTCGATCCGAACCGGATTTCAAGCTTGATCGCTATCCGGACCTTGATCTGCTGTGAAGCGGGCATGAACACGAAGCCCAACCAACCGACCCAGGCTCCTTCGGAAGATCCGAACACCGATCCCGCTGAACAGCCTCAAAAGCCTTCGAAGCCCGCTCCGCGGCGCAAGTTCATCCTGCCCACGTTCACCGCGACCGGGCCAGCCATCAAACACCTCGATTACCGCACGTTCCTGAATGATTCAGGCATCCAGCGGTTCTGAACCTAGTTGGGTATTCCGATCGATGCGACACGTTGCGGTCTGATCCGCGCGGCGATCGCATCGTTCACCACTTCCTGGATCTTCGTTCTTATCCCCATTTCCGCGAGCAGGTTCTTGTTCGCGTTGGGATACACCCGGTTGCTTAGAAAAATATAGACCGCGTTGCTTTCCGGGTCCGCCCAGGCCATGGTTCCGGTGAAACCCGTATGGCCGTAACTGCTGTAGCTCACACATTCACATGTTGGCCCGCCCTTGCCCTGCACCGGCCTATCGAAGCCCAATCCCCTGCGATTGCCATTGCCATCGGGTTTGCAGAACTGGCATTTGGTGAATTCCGCGATCACTTCTTCACTCAAGTAGCGGTTTCCGGCGTAGACCCCTTTGTTCAGCAGCATCTGCATCAGTTTGGCCAGATCGGCCGCATTGCTGAAGAGACCGGCATGTCCGGCGACACCGCCCTTCATCGCTGCACCCGGGTCGTGCACATCGCCCCAGATCTGCCGCTGCCTGAAGATCACATCGTATTCGGTAGGTGCGATCCGTTCGTTCGGGAACTTTTCCAGCGGTTTGTAGGTCATTGTCGCAGCGCCCATCGGCTCATAGAAAGTGGTCGCGAGATAGCGATCCAACGATCGTTCAGTGATCCTCTCGATCATTTCCTGGAGCAGGTAATAACCCATGTCGCTGTACAGGTATTCGCCCCTCGCGCCCAACGGTGTATTCAACACCCAGGTGAAAAGACTGTCCTTGTAAGTATTTTGGAGATACAACCGATCGGCGATGCGGATGCCGTGCGTGGCCGTGGCGGAATCGCTCGTAAGACCAGGCTTCAGTTCTCCATCCTTCATCAACCGTGTGTAGAACGGCACGAACGACTTCAGGCCGGCCTGGTGCGTAAGGATGTCGCGCAACTGCATACGCGCATGCGCAGTGTGCCGGTCCTGCAATTCCGGAAGGTATTTCCCAAGCGGTTGATCAAGATCGATGGCACCTTCATCCACCAATTTCATCAAGGCGAGGGTGGTGCTTGCCACCTTGGTCACCGAAGCCAGATCGTAGATATCATCAGGCCGAACAGGCCTTTGTTTTTCGTAGGTCGAATGGCCGTAGGCCTTGTTCATCACCACCTGGCCATCCACCGAAACGAGCACCACACAACCGGGATACGCCTGTGCCTTGATGCCTTTTTCCACGATATCGTCGATCGGCTTGAGATCGAGCGACTGCATGCCGATCTCTTCCGGCAGGGTGAATGAGAAGCTTCCGTTCGGTTGTTTATCGGTGCCTTTTCCCACCGTGTAGTCTATCGTGGAAGTGATCGGCAACCTTCCGCTCGCCCCGATCCCGCCGAAGATCAGTTGTGAGACCAGATCCTGTGTTTCCTCGGTTTCCTCGTACGCTACGATGATGGACTCAAGGTCCTTCGAACCATACACTTTGTTCAAACGGTACGGATTTGCGAAGAGCGCCAGGATCGTGTTGTTCTTGAAAGCGATCTCACGAATGATGTCCAGGCTCGATTCCGGGATCCCGAAATCCTTGTTCAACCGCCAGCTCGTGTTATGCACGGAAACGATCACGTGATCGAATTCCTCCAACTGGCGCAACAGCAATTGAAGTGAATCGCGGTGGATCGATTTGTCCGTCCGGAACAGGCTCACGTTCGCATACCGCCGAAGTCCGCGTTGGAAGGCGTTGTCGATCTGGTCGCCGATCACCACTGAAGCGATCCGGACACTGTCCAACCGTCCGATCGGCAACGAGGTGTTCCGATCCTGCAATACAGTAAGGGCTCCTGCGTAAAGCTGGCGGCGCAGCAGGCGGGCGGACATCGTGTTGAGATCCTCGTAAAGCCCCTTGATCTGCACTGGCTTATATCCGGCCAGGCCGGCCCATTCCTTCGCACGCAGGATCTTCAGGCATTTGTGATCGATCATCGCCTGATCGATCTCTCCGCTATCCACCGCCTGGCGGATCCGTTCGATCGCCTTGATCGGATCTTGTGGGAACAGCATAACATCGTTGCCAGCGATCAGCGCCTTCAACTCGATCTCGCCTGGTTGTGATCCGTTCACCACGCCTTTCATGTTCAACGCATCGGTGAACACAAGGCCCCGGAAACCGATCTCTTTTTCGAGCAGATCGCTCACCATGGGTTTGCTGAAAGTGCTCGGAAGACCTTTTGTGGAATCAAGCGCCGGCACTTCGAGATGAGCCACCATTACCGCGCTCAATCCCTCATCCACCAATCGTTGAAAGGGATAGAGTTCGATCGAATCGAGGCGCAACTTGCTGTGTGCGATCACCGGCAGGCTGTAATGCGAATCCATGTCGGTATCGCCGTGCCCCGGGAAATGCTTCGCCGTGGCGATCACACCGCCTTTCTGCAGGCCACGCATGTAGGCGATCCCTTTGCGCGCCACGTTCTCACGATCCTCACCGAAACTGCGATCGTTGATCACCGGGTTCATGGGGTTGTTGTTCACATCCAGCACCGGACTGAAGCTCACATGCACCCCAAGTCGCTTCATCTGCCGGGCGATCTCCTCCCCCATATCCTCGATCAGCGCTTCATCCTTGTGTGCGCCCAAGGTCATCTGCCGCGGAAACCGGATCGTACTGTCCAGCCGCATGGCCAGGCCCCATTCCAGGTCCATGCCCAGCAGCAACGGGGTTCTCGCGAGGGATTGATACTGATTGGTAAGCTTTGCCTGGCGGATCGGACCTCCCTGGAAGAAGATCAATCCACCGATCTTGTGCTCGGAAACGAGCGACGCGATCTCCTTCTCATGCTTCGCATCCTTGTTGCTGAAGGCGGCCACCATCATCAACTGGCCGATCTTCTCATCCAGGGTGAACGTGCTGAACATGGAATCGGCCCATGGCGTTGCAGTGGCGAGGAACGATGGCGCAGACGTGGATCGCGGCGGATCCTCGCCGGGCACACCGCCGATCGAAAGCGCGGCCGTACCGAGCAACGCATAGAGGAAAACACTTCTTCTCATGGACATCGCCAAAACTATCCGGGCCATCTTTGCGATGAACGCAGCATGAACGGCACTTTTAAACAGGAATATTTGGGAAAGGTTACCCATGCGACCACTTCTGTGACGCCTTTGGAACAAATGGACGGCAGTACCTTTGATCTCCGATCCATGTGAACCCGATGGAAGCGCCGAAATTCTCCGCCATGTTCAGTCTTTTCCGCGCCAGCGCGCCCAAAGGCTTCAACCTGGCCACGCGGTACTACGATCCTTTGAAGGAAGAACGTGAGGAACGCCTGCAACGTCTGCGGAAGGAACAGGCCGCTGATGGTCCAGCCTTCGATCGGGAACTCATGGCCCGCCGCATGCGCCATTCCTGGCAACGCCAGAGCAGCGGCCGCACGCAACTTGTGCGGTTGGTGCTGATCATGGCCGTGGTGCTCATCATTCTTTACTATCTCATCTTGAGCTTCGGTCTGCTGGAGCGGTGGAATGGCTGATCTGATCCGGCTATTGCCCGACCATGTGGCCAACCAGATCGCTGCGGGCGAAGTGGTACAACGGCCTGCCAGCGTAGTGAAGGAATTGCTCGAGAACAGCGTGGACAGTGGCGCCACGCGGATCGTTCTGGTGATCAAGGATGCCGGCCGCACCCTCGTGCAGGTGACCGACAATGGTCGTGGAATGGGGCCCAACGATGCGCGCGTCTGTTTCGAACGGCACGCCACGAGCAAGATCCGCCTTGCCGATGATCTGCAGGTGATCACCACCAAGGGTTTCCGGGGTGAAGCGCTCGCCAGCATCGCGGCGATCGCACAGGTGGAACTGCGTACGCGTGAACACGATGAAGAGTTGGGCACCCGCGTGCTGATCGAAGGAAGCAGGATCCTCGCCCAGGAACCGATCGCGACCGCAGCGGGAACCAGCATCTGCGTGCGAAGCCTGTTCTACAATGTTCCGGCACGCCGGCAATTCCTGAAAAGCGATGGCGTTGAATTGAAGCATGTGATGGATGAGTTCCATCGCGTTGCGCTGGCCCACCCGGAGATCTCGTTCCAGTTGGTCAATAATGATCATGAGGAATTCAACCTCCCGGGGCATCCGATCGAAAGCGATGCTTCACCGATCGGGGCGATGCGGCATCGCGTGGTGCACCTTTTCGGGCGCAAGTATGATGAGCGCCTGGTGCCGGTGGAGGAAAGAACGGAATTGATCCATGTGACCGGGTTCGTGGGCAAACCCGAATTCGCCAGGCGATCGCGTGGTGAACAATACTTCTTCGTGAACCACCGCTTCATCCGCAGCAATTACCTGGAGCACGCGGTGCGCAAGGCGTACAACGAACTTGTATCGCGTGAGAACTATCCTTCATGGTTCCTGTTCATCCAGCTCGATCCGGCGCAGATCGACATCAACATACACCCCACCAAGACCGAGATCAAGTTCCGCGACGATCGGATGGTGTATGCGATCGTGCATGCGGCGGTGCGCCGTGCGCTGGGGCGGTTCAATATCGTTCCAAGCCTCGATTTCGAACAGGAACCTTCGCTTATCGCAGCATTTTCCGGCGGATCGCAGGAACAGGCATCACCGGCGCCTGCTGTACCTGCCTGGCGACCGCACGATCTGGGATCCTTCAGCATACCGCCCCGGCCCAGTCCTGAAGGATGGCAGCAGTTGTTCGGTTTGGAGCAGCCCAAGGTTGGATCGGAACAAGTGCAGCAAAAGATCCTGCCCTCGCGTGAGCTGGAGGGTTCGCCGGGGGAACGGCCGGTGCTGCAACTGCACGCGGCCTACATCATCGCGCATCTGCGCAACGGTTACATGATCGTGGATCAACATCGGGCACATGAACGGATCCTTTATGAACGCCATTTGAAGGAATTACAACAGGGAGCTGGTCTGAGCCAGACGCAATTGTTCCCACGCAACGTGGAACTGAACGCGGCCGATCATTCTTTGATAGAGGAACTGATGCCCGATCTGCGTTCGCTCGGATTCGATGTGCAACTCTTCGGCGGAAGAACCGTTCAGATCAACGGCATGCCCGCGGAAGCCACGGATGAGGATCCGGCGCGGTTGCTGGAAAACCTGATCGAACAATTGAAAAGTGAAAAAGCATCGATCAAGAACGAGCGCCATCCGATCCTTGCACGAGGCATGGCCCGCAGTCTGGCGATGCGCAGCGGAAGGATCCTTACCCCGCGCGAAATGCACGATCTGATCGATCGGCTGTTCGCCTGCGAAATGCCTTACTTCACGCCCGGTGGCAAACCAACATTGATCACATACAGTTTGGAAGAACTGGCACAACGATTCGATCGGTAGATGCGTCCATTCTCAAATTCATTCGGCGGCGGACTTCCCGTGGTGGTGAAGAACCTGCTGATCATAAACGGCCTCTTCTTTCTCCTGAAGCTTTCGTTCGGCACCGATGCCATGGGCCGCAACCAGCTGGATACGATGCTCGGGCTTTATTACATCGGATCGCCCTTGTTCCAGCCGTGGCAATTGGTCACCCACATGTTCATGCATGGCGACATTGCGCATCTTTTCCTCAACATGTTCGCCCTGTTCATGTTCGGTGCGCCGGTGGAAAGGGTCTTCGGCTCACAACGTTTCCTCACCTATTACCTTGCCACGGGGTTCGGTGCGGTGGCACTGCATACGGCGGTGAATGCCTTCGAAGTGAAGCAGGACCAGGATGAACTGGCCGGGTATGGTGTACATGTTTCCGCGATCAAGGCCGCCGCGCTGGAATCAAGCTATGATGTGAGCGGCGCGTACCGCTCGATCGAAACACTGGCGGTTGAAAGTGGTGCTCCGCCTGATACGATCATGCAAGTGTTCTTCGATCACATCGGTACCATGATCGGTGCTTCGGGCGCTGTGTTCGGCGTGCTGCTCGCATTCGGCATGTTGTTCCCGAACACACAGCTCTTCCTGCTCTTTCCACCGATCCCGATCAAGGCGAAATACTTCGTGGTCGGCTACGGCGTTCTGGAACTGATCGCAGGCCTTCGCCAGAGCCCTGGCGATAACGTGGCGCATTTCGCCCACCTCGGCGGAATGGTGTTCGGGTTCTTCATCATCAGGCATTGGCGCCGCACCCTCAGGATCTGACCATTCCTTTTTCCGATCGCACTTCTTATCAAGATCGATATTCCAGCTGTGATCCGAAGAACGATCTTTGCAAGGATGCGTTGAAGTGGGTGAATGGGTCTGCGCGACGACATACAAGGGCAGTGGCGCACCGGCGGAATGCTGGTGAAGTTGATCATGATCAACGCGGGCGTGTTCCTTTTCCTGCGCCTGTTCGATCTGGTGTTCTGGCTCGGCGGAAGCGAATCGCCCGACATCACGAAATGGTTGATGAGTTCCAGCCACCTGCCCACGCTGGCCACACGGCCATGGACGGTGATCACCTACATGTTCACCCATTGGAGCATCGGCCACATCTTCTGGAACCTGTTGATCCTGTATTTCATCGGCCGCATCTTCGAGGATCTGCTGGGCCCGAAACGGTTGCTCGGCAATTACATTCTTGGGGGCATGATGGGCCTGGCGCTGTTCATCATCAGTTACAATCTCTTCCCGGTCTTCCGGGAAATGACCGGAAGTCCGATCCTTGGTGCCTCTGCTGGTGTGATGGCGGTTCTCGTAGGTCTCGCTGCCTACCGGCCTGATCTGGAGTTGCACTTGTTGATCATCGGCGCGGTGAAGTTGAAATGGATCGCCCTCGCGATCGTGTTCATCGATCTGATCAGCATTCGCGAAAGCGGCAACAGCGGCGGGCATATCGCCCATCTTGGTGGCGCACTGTATGGTTTCCTCGCGAGCCGGCAACTGCTGGGCGGCACTGATTGGTCGCTGGGCTTCATCAACTTCTTCGATCGGATCTTCAAGCGTGCGGATCGCAAACGCCCGATGGGGAAAATGCGTGTCGAGAAGCGCTTCGCGCGCAGCACCGTCGCCAGTGATGTGGCGTATAACGCGGCGAAGAAGGACAAGCAGGCGCGCGTGGATGCGATCCTCGACAAGATCTCACGATCGGGGTATGACAGCCTGAGCAAGGAGGAGAAGGATTTTCTTTTCAAGGCGAGCGAAGGGTCATGAACGGGCTATTGCGCAGCAGCATCTGAATGGAGCCGGGAGGGAACGTTCCTCAACTCGGTCACCGGCCCTCGTTCTGGCACCGGCCGGTGTGGTGGCTGAATATCGTTGCCGCCGCACTGCTGCTGCTCACCTACCTCGCCCCGCACATCGATCCCAAACTGGCGTGGATACTGGCCCTGCTCGCAATGGCCTATCCGTTCCAGATCCTGGTACATGGCATCTTCCTCGTCTGGTGGCTGATCTTCCGCCGCAGGCGCATGTTGCTCTCGTTGGTCTCGATCGCCATCGGATGGCACTACTTCGGCCACCATTTCAAGTTCTCCGGAAAGGAGGAAGCATCCGCAGTGGAGATGGGCACGCAATTGAAGCTGATGAGCTTCAACGTGCGGCTCTTCGATCTGTACAATTGGAGCGGCAACAAGGTCACGCGTGACAGGATCTTCGAGGTTTTCGAACGCGAGGATCCCGATATTCTCTGCCTCCAGGAATTCTTCCATAGTCCCGATCCGCGCTTCTTCCGCACGCGCGAACCCCTGTTGAACGATGGCCGTTTCGTTGCCGTGCACGATCGATACACGCATAAGGCCCGGTTCGATCAGCATTTCGGCATCGCCACCTTCAGCGCATATCCGATCGTGGATACCGGATCGATCTCATTCACCGAGAACCCGAACAACCAATGCATCTGGAGCGACATCTTCGTTCGCGGTGATACGATCAGGGTGTACAATGCACACCTCGCTTCGTACCATTTCGGCGACGCGGAATACAAGTTCCTGCAAGGTTTGGATACGCAGACCGATGGCGATTCGATCCGAAGCGGCGGAAAACGGATCTTGAAACTGTTGAAGCGTGGTTTCCAGCTTCGATCGGCCGAGATCGAAACGATCGCCGATCATATCGCCCATAGTCCTCATCCGGTGATCTATTGCGGTGATATGAACGATGTACCGATGAGCTACAGCTATGGCCGGTTGCAGGAATACCTGGACGATGCTTTTGTAGTGAGCGGAAAGGGCCATGGCGGAACGTACATCGGAAAATTGCCGCCCTTGCGGATCGATCACATCATGCACAGCCCATCGATCGAAAGCTGGGATTTCCAAACGTTGAAAGAGGAACTCAGCGATCACCGCGCCTTGACATGTTCGTTGGCCGTGCGTGATCGAAGCGCGGAAGTGCGTTAGGGACATGGGCGGAAAGCCCGCAAGCGAGGCTTTGCGAGTGCGGACTTGCAGTCCTTCGACTTCGCTCAGGATAAACTCTTGGCCCGACAGCAGCCCGGGCTTCGCAGACCGAGCTGGTGGAACGCCCAACCCTTCGACGTGCTCAGGATGACAAGCTTAAACCTTCACTCCTTCCAGCACCTTCCGCAGCGCAGCTTCCATCTTATCGAGCATCGCGTCCAGTTCCTCTTCCGTCCACGTTACGCGTATGTTGAAACTGATCAGGCGGCTGAGCACTGCATCGCTCTGCGGGAATTTCATGGACTTCAGGTCCTGCGGCAATCCCAACTCGTGCGCCACCATGCGGAAGGGCATGCGCAGTTCCTTCAGGTGATCCCACTGTTTGATGTAGTGGTACATGTTGTCGTACCAGTAGCCGTGGCCGATGCCCGCTTCATTGAAGAGCTTGCTGCACGCGCGCGCGGCATTTTCATCCGGCAACAACAAATGGAAAAATGTGGCGCTGTCGCCGGCCTCATCGGCATGCTTGCGGAATGAAAGACCGTTGATCTCCTGCAACCGCTCCTGGATGATCCGCTTGTTGCGCCGTTGCTTCTCCAGGATCATCGGCAGTT
>JAEZDL010000117.1 GCA_023418095.1 Bacteroidota bacterium | reverse complement strand
CGCGGATGCCGGTGTGCTGCGCGATCCATTGAAACGGTGCGTGATCGAACTTGAAGTGGATCTGTACGATCTGCAACTCGATGATTGGTTCGACCGGAATGAATTGCCGTTCGAGCGGTACACCTTGTTGCGCCGCCAACTCGAGCCGAACGGAAGATCGCGCGCGTTCATCAACGACACACCGGTGAAGCTCGAACAATTGCGCGAACTCGGATCGAAGTTGGTGCACGTTCACAGCCAGCACCACACATTGCTGTTGAACGATCCGCGCTTCCAGCTGGGGCTCATCGACCATGCAGCTGGAAAGGCGGAAGATGCACAGATCTACCGCAAACGCTACGAGAAGTGGCGCGAGCTTCAGCGGGAGTTGAACGATCTGAAAGATCAAAGCGCAAAAGCCCAGGCCGAGCTCGATCTCGTACAGTTCCAATTGGGAGAATTGGAGAACGCCGATCTGAAGGCCGATGAGCAGGAGCGGATCGAGCAGGAGCTTCTGCGCGCGGACAATTCCGAGGATCTTCTTCAAGCGTTGCGATCGCTGAGTGAAGGGATCGAAAGTGAACACGGCGCCACATCGATCATCGATCGGTTGCGATCGGCGATCGCGAAGGCTGCCCGGATCGATGCCGGTGTCGCCGATCTACTCAAGCGCCTCGAAAGTGTGCGGATCGAATTGAAGGATATCGCCGGTGAAGCGGATGATCTGGCCGGCAAAGTGGAGATCGATCCAGCCGAATCGGAACGGCTCCGCGAACGCCTCGATCTCATGCTCAAGCTCCAGCAGAAACACCGCGTGAAGACCAACGCCGAGCTGGTGGCCTTGCAGGAACAACTGCAGCAACGCGCATCGGCGATCGGTGCCATGGATGAGCGCATCCCGCAGCTGGAAGGGGAGGAGTCCGCACAGGCGAAGGAGATCCATGCGCTGGCCACCACGCTTTCCAAGGCACGCGCAAAGGCCGCGAAGGAGCTGGCGAAAAAGGTCGAAAAGATCCTGCACGAACTCGGCATGGAACACGCCGTACTGCAGTTCGATCACCACATGGAGGAAGCTCCTGGCATGAACGGTTTTGATCGCATCAAAGCGATGTTCAGTGCCAACAAGGATCGCAAACCATCAGGGCTGGACAAGGTCGCCAGCGGCGGCGAACTCAGCCGCGTCATGCTCGCGCTCATCTCCCTGGCGGCCGATTCACAGGACCTGCCCACGGTGATCTTCGATGAGATCGATACGGGCGTAAGCGGCGAAGTGGCCGATCGCGTCGGCGGGCTTATGGCGAGAATGGGTGCCGATCGACAGATCATCGCCATCACCCACCTGCCGCAGATCGCCAGCAAGGCCGCCAACCATCTGTTGGTGACCAAGGAGACCGCGGGCGATACCGTTCAAAGCCACATCACCGAGCTGGGCAAAAAGCAACGCATTGAAGCGATCGCACAAATGCTCAGCGGCCGGGAGTTGACGAAGGCCGCGCTGGAGAATGCGAAGGTGTTACTGAAGATGGAGGGGTGAAGAAGATGCCGCCATTCACCATTCATTCTTCGCTATTCACTTTTTATTGGGCGAATTCCTGTCAGGTCGCGGCTGCGGTTTCAAGTCCGCACTCGCAAAGCCTCGCTTGCGGGCTTTCCACCTGCGCCGCTTACGCAGATCTTGTGAGGCTTCGCGAACTCTATTTTGTCTTTGATCGGAGATTTCGATTGGACTGCCTAACGGGCCGCAGCTAAACGCCGGCAGGTCATCCGGGACCAGCCTTCGATGCAGCGACTTTCAAGTTTAACGATCCCCATTCGATCGGAGTGCTTAGGGCTTGCTGGCGTTTAGCTGCTGTTATGTGCAGTTTTGTCCGTCATTCATCCTTTAACTCTTCAAATCTTTTGTCGCGGGCTTCAACCCAATTTTTCCATCCTTGTGTATCACCATTCAACCAGTCATAATAGTAGTCCAAAATGTAACCTGACATATTATCAGGATGAAGTACACCGCGATCCTTAAAATACTCACTGAGTGCTGAGCCTGACCAAAGTCCCCAGCTGTTTCTAAGATACATTCCTAATCCCATGTGGTAATGAATCATATCGCTACGCGATGGCAATGCTTTCATTTCTTCTTTTGTCCGCTCACATAAAGTTGAGTCGAGTATAACGAAGCATTCACCTAAATCATTGGGTCGGTATAATGGAATTTTTTTAGCGAGTTTTTCACAACTATCATCAACCGTAATCTCTTCAAGAATTCTGTTTATTTCACTAACTCTGTCAGAAGCATATTTGTCCTCAGGTTTAATTACTAATGCTTTAGCATATAATTCTCTCGCCTTTTCAAATTGGTCTATATCACTAATGCTGTACTTATCGGTCAACCATTTAAACTCATACGCAGAGTTAGCATGTTTAATCGCCGTGTGATAAAGCGAATCGGTTTGCGCAAAACAAACCACACTAATATTGAATAATAGAACAATCGCAACAATTTTATGTGAAATGGCACTCAAGTGTCGGTCAATCTTATTAGTGGTCAAAGCATTCAACGCGGTGCCGTTCTAAAATTGCACATAACGGTGGGTTGTACCAGATCTAGGGTTAAACTTCACTATTTGGCATGTAAAGCCCAACTTTTTGTCCCGATCGGATCGCCTTTATCATGTGCGTGCATTGCGAAGTTGGTGAAATTTCCGATCGAAGAACAGATCACTCTCGCTCACCCCAGATCTGCGTAAGTGGCGCAGGTGGAACCCGGATCCGCCGTACGGCGGAGAGGACTTGGATCCGAAGACACGACCTGTACCGATCCCGCCCAGAGAACTCAAGTGATAAAGTGAAAGGGTGAAAGGGTGGAACGGAGTCAGGCATTCGGCCGTCACTCTTTCACTCTTTCACTCTTTCACCCTTTCAAGCTCGCACTTTTACTCCTCAACTATCTTCGCGCCCATGGCGTACGGACTCCTGAAAGGAAAGCGCGGCATCATCACGGGTGCCCTCAACGAGCAGAGCATCGCATGGAAGGTGGCGGAACTGGCGCATGCCGAAGGGGCCACGTTCGTGCTCACCAATGCGCCTGTTGCCATGCGCATGGGCGAGATCAACAAGCTGGCCGAAGCGACCCAAAGCGCTGTGATCCCCGCCGATGCCACCAACGATGCCGATCTGGAGAAGCTTTTCACCGAGGCGCAGGAAAAGCTCGGCGGGCCGATCGACTTTCTGTTGCACAGCATCGGCATGAGCCCCAATGTGCGCAAGGGCCGCAAGTACGACGACCTGAATTATGAGTGGTACAAGCAGACGCTGGATGTGAGCGCCATGAGCCTGCACCGCATGCTGCAGACCGCGCACAAGCAGAACGTCCTGGCGGAAGGCGCAAGCGTGGTGGCTCTAAGCTACATCGCGGCGCAACGCGTGTTCCCCGATTATGGTGACATGGCCGATGCGAAGGCGCTGCTGGAATCGATCACGCGCGGTTGGGGATATCGGCTGGGCAAGGAGAAAAAAGTTCGCGTGAATACGATCAGCCAAAGCCCAACAATGACCACCGCCGGCACGGGGATAAAAGGTTTCGATGGGTTCTTCGGATTCGCGCAGGAGATGAGCCCGCTGGGCAACGCACCCGCGATCGATTGCGCGGCCTACTGCATCAGTCTCTTCAGCGATCTCACGCGCTACGTGACCATGCAGAACCTCTTCCACGACGGCGGTTTCAGCACTACGGGCGTTACGCCGGAGGTGATGGCGAAATTCGTGAAAGAGGGGTAGGGGAGAATATCCAATGATCAATAGCCAATGATCAATATTCAAGTGGGATCTCTTCTTACTTGAGAATTGGATATTGGAAATTGGATATTGAACATTCGGCCATACGGCCGATCCTCCTATTTTTGGTGGCCCCACCATCATGTGTCTTCGATACCTATTTGCTTCGATCTGTGTTCTCCTTGCGATCCATGTTCTTCCGCAAGGCGGAAAAGCCTTCATGAAGGAAGGTGATGCATTGCGCAAAGGCGGTCAGTTGGAGCAGGCGCTGGAGCGCTACACGCTGGCCGTACAGGTGGATCCGAAGT
>JAEZDL010000040.1 GCA_023418095.1 Bacteroidota bacterium | reverse complement strand
GTCTTGCTCGGCGCCATGGGCACACCGATGCTTTCCATGAGCGCGCGGAAACGCTCGCGGTTCTCGGTGATGTCGATCGCTTCGGTATCCACGCCGATCATGCGCACTCCATGCTCCTTCCAGATGCCGAGCTTCTCGCACTCGATCGCGAGGTTCAAGGCCGTCTGCCCGCCCATGGTGGGCAGCACCGCATCGATCTTGTGCTTTTGGAGGATCTCCTCGATGCTCGCGGTGGTGAGCGGCTTCAGGTAAACGTTATCGGCCGTGACCGGATCGGTCATGATGGTGGCCGGGTTGCTGTTGATCAGCGTTACCTCGATGCCTTCGTTGCGAAGAGAGCGCGATGCTTGTGATCCGGAATAATCGAACTCGCAGGCCTGACCGATCACGATGGGTCCGCTGCCGATGATGAGCACGGAGCGGATGCTTTTGTCTTTGGGCATTTCCGGTGTTATAACCGGAGCGCAAAGGTACGGCGGGCGGTGGTTCGTTGCAGGGATCGTGGATAATCGGGGGCGTTTGTGAGATCTTCTTTGTTGCGGGTGATAAAGTGATAAAGTGAGAGAGTAAGAAAGTGGAATGCCTTGCTCCGACCTTGCTGGCGGGAGGACCGCATTGCTACGGGTTTTGACCCCGAAGGGGTCACAGATAGTAGCCCCGGCGTCGAAGACCCGGGGGTTATGAACGCCCCCAAAGCATTTTAACGAACGCGAGCCTGCGAGCGACAATTCCAGCCCTGCGCATTTCGATCATCTGATCATCTAATTTTCTGCTCGCATTTGGGCGTGCCCCTCCGCAAAGCCTCCGGGTCGCGCTTTCCGCTGCAAGTCCGCACTCGGCAAGAAACACTAGAGTCCGCTTCGCGACCCTCTCCTTTGGAGAGGGGCTGGGGGTGAGGCCTCGCTTGCGGGCTTTCCGCTGCGATCCGTCACGCGCATCCGTGCAACGATCATCCACAAACTCATGCAACGTTGATCCATCAACATCATCTGGTGATGATCTGATCGCAGCGATCATCCAACGACCCGCATCCAGACTTACCTTCGGATATCAGCCCAATGCGACCGTCATCGGCATTTCAACGCAGGTTGTGGATCATTCCGATCCTCTGCGTGACTTTTTCCGCCGCCCATGCTCAGATCGAACCCGTGGAGATCTTCGGCATTGTCACCGATCAGGATACGAAAGAGATCATCCATCAAGGCACCGTGATCGCCACCGATCGGCATGAGGCTTCCCATATGATCACCGTTGAATTGGACAGCACAGGATCATATTCGCTGGAACTGCCGTATGATCGTTCTTTCAGGATCGAATTCACTTCTCCAGGCTATGTTCCACGCCATGTTCTCGTGGATCTGAACAACATCCCGATCGACAGCAGGCGCGCTGGTTTTGGAATGGAGATCGATGCGGTCCTCTTCAAGGAATTGCCCGGGATCGATTATTCCATCTTCGAAGAAGAGCCCACCGGCATCTGCCTTTACGACAAGGAATTGAAAACGCTCGTGTGGGACATGAGCTATATCGTAAGCACGAAGAAACTGGTGCAAGGCACGTTGGAAGAACATCGATCAACGGTGACCGGGCCGGAGAAATGAAGTCACTTCTCGCTGAGCGGGAATTTCCCGATCACCAGGTATTTCTCTCCTTCGTTCAGTCCGCTTCGTAGCAAGATCAATTCGTTCACTGTTTCCGATCGAGCGAATTCGTGAGATAGAAGTGCCTGCCAGGCTTGATCGAATTGATCTGGCTTCAGCTTCCGCGCAATATGGATCATGGGTTGTGTGGTGGGGTGGACCCCCAGTCTTTTCAATCGTTTGTCGCGTTGCATGCTTGAGCGGATCGACCTTCGCAATTCGATCACCGGCGCTTTATCGATCGGTTCGATGAAGATCCCCGACCGATCTGGAAAGTGCTGGAAACCTTCGTATCGAAGCTCCATCGATCGATGCGCGGCTACGCCTCTTTCGATCCCTTCGATCAACGCCGCTTCATAATCGATCGGCAGATAAGCGAACAAAAGTGTCATGTGCGCAATGGATCGGTCCCCGCGGTACGCCCCGATCCGATCGAAGATCTTCTGCTTCAACCGGGCGATCTCCGCGATCATTTCCTGCGAAGGAGAGATCACGATCAAGTACCGGAAGATCTCCACCGACGTATCGAACAGCGCCGGTTGCACGCCCCAGTCCTCTTCGTTCGCGATCGATCGGCGGCTCGGCATTCATCAAAGTTCGGCAACGATCCAACGGTTGGTTGGATCTTTGCGGCCAGGATCATCTGATCTTCCGATCCTCCAATTCTCCGATCGACCCGTGCCTTCTTTCACCCACGGCTTCAACCTGCATTACCGCACCTACGGCAACGGTCCGATCCATTTCGTGTGTTTCCATGGTTTCAGCCGGTCTGGTGGCGATTTCTGGTTCCTTGGAAATACCTTGGGCCGGAAGTGCACATTCCACGCCTTCGATCTGCATTTCCACGGAAGCAGCATCGGCGATCCAAAGCGCGCCGATGATCCGTTCACGCCCGGTGAACTGGCGGATTTCTTCACCGCTTTCGCCGATCATCTCGGTCAGCCGAAGATCTGTTTGCTCGGTTACAGTCTCGGTGGAAGAATGGCGTTGAGCCTGTTGGAGACGATGCCCGATCGGATCGACCAGGCTTTCCTGCTGGCGCCGGATGGTCTGAAAATGCGTCCATGGTACAGAGGTCTCGCCGCATCACCGATCGGCCGCAGCATGTACCGTGCGTTGGTGGATCGTCCGGAACGCTTTCACAAACTGGTGCGGAGCCTGCGCAAGGTGAATCTGCTGAACGATCGCATGGTGGAATTCGTGATGCGCCATACCAGCGCGAAGGAAAGAAGGCAACTGCTACACGACGTCTGGCTGAGCTACCGCCTGATCGAACCCGATCTGCGGAAAGTGGCCGGGAACTTGAAGGAACATGCGATAAGGGTGCATCTTTTCTTCGGAAGACATGATCGCGTGATCCCGCCCCTGCTCGGCCGTGCCCTTAAAGCCCTTTCGCCGGAACAGGTGACCCAAGAGGATCTGGAGGCCGGGCACTGGCTCCTTGGCCAACCGATCCCGGATCGGATCGCGGAACACCTCGGCCTGAAATGAAGAAAGGGAGCATGAGCTCCCTTTCGATCGGATCCTGTTGAGTGCCTACTTGTGGCTCGGCTCGTCGCTGGTGGTGAGCTTTTTGCGGCCGGTGCGGCGGCGGGCTGAGAGAACGGCCCTGCCGGCAACGGAACTCATCCGCTCACGGAAACCGTGCTTGTTCGTGCGTTTGCGCTTGCTGGGCTGGTAGGTACGTTTCATCGCCGTGGTCTTTCTTGGGCACCGGCATCCGGTGCGGGGGTGCAAATGTAGCGGTTTTCACCATTTCGGCAAATCGATCCATGGAAGCCCGATCGGAATGAGCGATCACAACGACTACCGGCTAGCGAAACGTACCCGATCCATCCCCAGCGCCCGCACCGATCCATCATCGAATTCCAGGATCAGCTTCCCTGTTTCGTCCACATCCATCGGCCTTGCGATCACGGCATCGCCGTCCAGGAGCATTTCCGCCCAACGCCCGCGCGCCCAAAGGTTCGCTGCGTATTCCGCGGAAAGCAGATCGACAGCCTGCTGATATCGATCCTCGAACTTCTCGCAGAACTGGGAAAGCAACTTCCATCGATCAAGCGCATGGCCGCATTCCAGGGCAAGGCTCGTGGCCAGCAATTCCTCCGGCAGCGCGGTGTTGTTCACATTCAATCCGATCCCGATGATCGATGTGGAGACGTTCTCACCCACAAGGTCGTTCTGTATGAGAATGCCCGCGATCTTTCTTCTCTCCACGAGGATATCGTTCGGCCATTTGATCTTCACTTCACCTTTCACGGCGGAAACCACTACATCATGAACGGCGAGTGCTGCGATCCGGCTGAGCACGAACTGCTTGTCGGCGCGAAGCCCATTGGGCATCACCACAATGCTGAAAGTGAGATCCTGGCCGGGCGCGGAGATCCAGGATCGGCCGCGCTGGCCCTGTCCGGCGGTCTGCTCATGTGCCAGTATGACCG
>JAEZDL010000264.1 GCA_023418095.1 Bacteroidota bacterium | reverse complement strand
TGTTCGCCGCAGCAGTGTCGAGGATCTTTTCACCCGGCACCATCACGCCCAGATCGATCACTTCCCAACCGTTGCACGCGAGGATCACGCCCACGATGTTCTTTCCAATGTCGTGCACATCACCTTTTACAGTGGCGAGCAGGACTTTCTTCGCTCCGCTACTTTGTTGTGCGATCGGTTGAAGTTTTTTCTTCTCCAACAGAAATGGCTCGAGATACGCGACCGCGCGTTTCATCACTCTCGCACTTTTCACCACCTGCGGAAGGAACATGCGGCCAGCACCGAACAGATCGCCGACCACGCTCATGCCCGCCATTAGCGGGCCTTCTATCACTTTCACCGGATCGAGAAGTTGTGCGCGTGCTTCCTCGGTATCGGCCTCGATGTGATCGGTGATGCCGTGGATCAGCGCATGCTTCAATCGTTCTTCGATCGAGCCTTCACGCCATGCGGCCTGCTCTTTAGTCTGCGCGGTCGATGTGCCCTTGAACTGCTCAGCGAAGGTGATCATCCGCTCGGTGGCATCGGGACGGCGCACGAACAGCAGATCTTCCACATGTTCCAGCAATTCCTTCGGAACATCATCGTACAGATCGATCTGTCCGGCGTTCACGATGCCCATGTCCAGACCTTCCTTGATCGCGTGGTAGAGGAACGCAGCATGGATCGCCTTGCGCACCGGTTCATTCCCGCGGAAGCTGAAACTCACGTTGCTCACGCCACCGCTCACCAACACGCCCGGGAGGTTCTTCTTGATCCAGCTTACTGCGCGGATGTAATCGATCGCATAGCGATCGTGCTCGGCCATGCCGGTGCCCACGGTAAGGATGTTCGGATCGATGATGATGTCGTGCGGCGCAAAACCTGCCTTCTGGGTGAGCAGGTGGAAGACACGCTCCGCGATCGCGATGCGCCGCTCGAAGTTGTCAGCCTGGCCTTCCTCATCGAAACACATCACCACCACGGCAGCGCCAAGTCTGCGGATGATCTTTGCCTGACGCAGGAATTCCTCCTCGCCTTCCTTGAGGCTGATGCTGTTCGCGATGCCTTTGCCTTGAAGACATTTCAAGCCTGCTTCGATCACACTGAACTTGCTGCTGTCCACCATCACCGGCACTCGCGCGATGTCGGGTTCCGCAGCGATCAGGTTGAGCAGTTTGCGCATGGCCTGAACGCCGTCGATCAAGCCTTCGTCCATGTTCACATCGATCATCTGCGCGCCGCTTTCCACCTGCTGGCGCGCCACGCTCACCGCTTCATCGAACCTGCCTTCCTTGATCAGTTTGCGGAATACCGAACTGCCCGTGACGTTCGTGCGTTCGCCGATGTTCACGAAGTTGCTTCCCTTGAAAATGCGCAAAGGTTCAAGCCCACTGAACTCGGGGATCGGATCGGTGACCGGCTTGATCGGGCGCGGAGCGTGAAGCCCGGCTTCCTTCGCAAGCGCTGCGATATGATCGGGCGTGGTGCCGCAACAACCGCCGATCACGTTCACCAGACCATCCTTCATGAACTCGCCGACCAACCGCGCGGTTACGGCAGCGGTCTCCCGGTAATCACCGAACTGATCGGGAAGTCCGGCGTTGGGGTAAACGCTGATGCGGCACGTTGCACGATCGGCGAGCGCCTGCAGGTAAGGCCGCATCTGCGCTGCGCCCAGCGCACAATTCAAGCCGATGCTGAACAACGGCACATGCTGCATGCTGATCAGGAACGCTTCGATCGTTTGCCCGCTCAGCGTTCGTCCGCTGGCATCGGTGATCGTTACGCTACACATCAGCGGCACGCGGCGGCCGATCCTTTCAAAGACCTCTTCGATCGCGTAGAATGCCGCTTTCGCGTTGAGCGTATCGAAGATCGTTTCCACCAGGAGCAGATCCACGCGACTCTCCAAAAGTGCTTCGATCTGTTCCGAATAAGCGATCACCAGATCATCGAAAGTGACCGCACGGAAACCGGGATCGTTCACTTCCGGACTTAGGCTGGCGGTCTTGTTCGTTGGCCCGATCGCACCTGCAACGAAACGTGGCTTCGATGGATCCTTCACATTGAACGCATCGCAGGCTTCCCGCGCCAGCTGCGCCGATCGGAGGTTCATCTCACGCACCAGATGCTCGCACTTGTGCTCGGCCTGCGCGATCGATGTTGCGCTGAACGTATTCGTTTCAATGATGTCAGCGCCGGCCTCGAGGTATTGCTCGTGGATCCGCTTTATCAGGTGCGGGCGCGAGATCGAGAGCAGTTCGTTGTTGCCTTTCAGCGGGATCTCGTGCTTTTCCATTCCCAGCGGATGGAAATCCTCCTCGCTCAATCCGAGGCGCTGGATCATGGTGCCCATGGCGCCATCGAGCACAAGGATCCTTTCTTCCGCCAACTGTTCGATCGTCTTCATTTGATCATTACTTCAATTCCCGAAAACAAAAAACCCCATCCGATGGCCGGATGAGGTTCGCATACGAAGGTCGCTATACCTGATCACAGCTCATCTTCTCCGCCTTGCGGCGGACTGGATTTGGCACCTGTCCGGCGAAATGGATCACCGGGGGGTTGCCAAGGCTTCACAGGGCCAGTCCCTCTGCCTTTCTTGATGAACACTGAAAGAACGCGGCGCTAAGATATATGGAAGCTGTCCACTTGAAAGGCTCGAAGGAACATCGCAGCGATTTTCATTACTTCGTAAACATATCCCCGACGATGCAACGAACGCTACTACCCTGTTTCACTGTCCTGCTCTCAATTTTTGGCCAGACTGGCATCTGTAACGGGCAGGCAGGCTCTCTGGACTCCTCATTCAATCCCGGAGGGAGTGGAGCAAATGATCTTGTTCTCGGGATCGACTTTCACACTGATGGCAGGATCCTGATCGGTGGGGATTTCACTGAATACAATGGACAGCCTGCTGAAAGGCTTGCCCGCTTGATGGAGGATGGCACTCTTGATCCTTCATTTCAGGCATCAGCGAATGATATCGTATATGATGTTGATGTTCAACCGGACGGAAAGATCCTGCTGATCGGTGAATTCTCCATGGTGAATGGTGTCCAGAAAAAACGGATCGCCAGATTGCTGCCGGATGGTTCGATCGACGAAACTTTTCTTTCGGGTAATGGATTCCTGACCTTTCAGGTGACCGAATTGGAGATCCAAGCAGATGGGAAGATCCTTGTGACGGGTGGATTCGACGGTTATGCCGGAACCGTGAGCCATGATATGGTACGCTTGAATACCGATGGCACCATTGACGAGACCTTTGAAAGCCTATTCGAATATGATCAGGAAGGAATTGTCTATGGTTGTGAGATCCAACCGGACGGAAAGATCATCATCCACGGAAGTTTCACGGAGTATGCCGGCGCGGATCGCAGGAATATCGCACGTTTGTTGCCAGATGGTTCCTTGGATCCAACGTTCGATCCAGGTACTGGTTCAGGTAACAACTCCTCGATCGGGATCCGGGCAGCCGCACTTCGCAGCGATGGTAAGATCATGATAGGCGGAGGCTTTCTTTCATACAATGGATACCAATCACCAAGGATCGCCCGGGTGAATGCCGATGGAAGTCCCGATCCAACGTTCAATCCCGGCATCTATGGTCTGCAGAGCCATCCTCGATCGATCGCTGTTCAAGCCGATCACAAATTCCTGGTAGGTGGGGACTTTCTCGAATACAACAACCAACCGGTTCCACATTTCGCCCGGATCAGGATGGCCGGCAACATCGATAATTCGTTCCAATATGGATCTGGCCCGAATGTCACCGTATTCAAGATCGTCATCGATGACCAGGATCGTATCCTGATCGGGGGTAACTTCTTTTGGTACGATGGTACGGCCGTAGGGCGTATAGCACGGATCCTTCCAGGAGAGCTGGCGATCGGGATCGAAGAAGAAGCAATGGATGGAGATCTGATCATCTCACCCAACCCTGCCTCTTCCTATATCAGCGTCCAATTCAGATCCATGTATCCATCCTCCTACAACGTGACGATCTTCACGATCGATGGGAGGCCTGTGGTCCAGAACGGTGCGATGATCGAACCTGAGATCGATATTTCCAACCTCCCTCCTGGAACCTACTCTATCCAGTTAGGCCTCTCGAACGGAACTGTTCGCAAGCAACGTTTCATCAAACTATAACCGCACTACCATGTTATCCAAAAGAATTGGGCTGATCGCCATTCTTACTGCTTGCGCAATTTCACTTCACGCGCAGGCGCCGATCCAATGGCAGCATTCATATGGTGGTTCGGAGAATGACTACGCACTCTCATTGATGGATGCACTGGATGATGGATACCTTATCATTGGTATAACGAATTCGGGTGATGGGGATGTACAAGGACATAATGGCGGTGAAGATCTATGGCTGGTGAAACTGGACCAGAATGGTGAGCTGATCTGGCAACGCGCGTTGGGTACGGTCTATAATGATCGCGGGACCAAAATGACCACGAGTTACGATGGCGGGTACCTTCTATGTGGATCCAGCAATATGGTGTCCCCTGAGAATAATGGTGGGTACGATGTATGGTTGGTCGGTGCCGATATCAATGGTGCAATGCTTTGGGAACGTTCATATGGAGGAAGCGAAAGCGATCATGGCATCGATGTCATTCGGACGAGCGATCAAGGTTACGCTGTGTTGGCCAACAGCAGTTCCACCAATGGTGATGTCTCAAACAACAATGGCGAAACGGACATCTGGCTCATCAAACTCACGGCAGCCGGTGAGATCGAATGGCAGAAGAATTTTGGCGGCAGTGCTGTTGATAGCGGCGTGCGGTTACACCAATTGAGCGATGGAGGTTATATCATAGGTGCGAACACGTTGTCCAATGATGGCGACGTTACGGGCCAGCATGGCAATCGCGATAATTGGTTGATCCGCCTTGATCAGACGGGCGAATTGATCTGGGAACAAGCATTTGGCGGTTCGATCGATGATATCCTTACTGATATCGATCCTGTGGATGGCGGATTCATCATCTCTGGATATACGAGCTCTTTGGATGGAGATGTTTCAGAGAATACCGGGTTCGATGACGTTTGGTTGTATATGGTGAACGATGCTGGTGAACTGCAGTGGGATCGCTCGTATGGTGGAGCGAACGTTGACCATTCACACGATCTACAAGTGTCACAGAATGGTTTTATACTGGCCGGTCTATCCAATTCCTATGATGGTGATGTATCCGGATTGAACGGCCTCTCTGATTGGTGGATCCTTGAACTCGACCCCTCTGGCGAGATCCTCTGGGAGGATTGTATCGGCGGTACGGATGCCGAAGTGGGGCGTGCGATCCTTCAAACATCAGATGGTGGCCATCTAATAACAGGCTATACAAGATCAAACGATGTGGATGCTTCTGAAAATCAGGGAATGCATGACTACTGGGTCGTGAAACTTGATCCGGTCGAAATATCCATAGACGAAAGCCAAATGCTCCAAGATGTCCTACTGTACCCGAATCCCAGCTTCGGTGAGATATTCCTGCAATTCAAAGATCCCATGTCCAGAGATCCTGACATCGCGCTTTATGACAGCATGGGTCATAAGATCAAGAGCTTTAACCACATTGACAATTCGGATCTGGACCTTATTCGGATCAACTTTTCTGAAATGCCTCCCGGATGTTACAGCATAAGCCTCAGGTCGAAAAGATCGACCAGGACAATACCTTTCATAATAATGTGATCCCTATTTTCCTGGCTTCCCTTTGAGAGCCCAGGATGCAAAATACCGATCGAATCGACGCTACAAGTTCCCGGATCACTTACCCACCACGTACAGCTTTTCATCACTGAAGCCCAAGCGGAAGCGCTTTTCGTAAGGCATCCCGGATGAAAGGTCGACGATCTCCACCGTAAAGCCCGCTGCCTTCAACCGATCCACGTAGTCGCGGCCGTAGTACCGCACGTGATCGAACTTTCCATACAGCCGGTAACGTTCTTCTGGATCGGTAACCGATGCATCCTCATGCGTGGTCTCCCAATCCTCGCGCACGGGACTCAACACGAGACCCGATCCACCTTTTTTCAGAACACGCGATAATTCGCTCATCGCCTTCCGATCATCCGGCACATGCTCCAGCACGTGTGAGCAGATGATCATGTCGAAGTGCCCATCCGGGAATTGCAGATCAGTAACATCCAGGCTGATGGTGCCTTCGGGCCACTTGTAACCTGGATCGAACTTATCGCCGGCGACATACTCAACACCGGGCACTGCCCGGAACCGATCGAACAGGCATTTCTCCGGCGCGATATGCAGGATACGCATTCCGGGCCTGGGCAATTTCCTTTCCTGCAGGAACACCCAGGCCATGCGCGCACGTTCCAGCGATCCGCAGAAGGCGCATTGCGCGTGTGGGCGCAAGGGCAGGCCACTCGGCAGGAAAGCGATCCCGGTGCGTTCGCACACGGGGCAGAACACCGCATCACCTTCCATGAAGCGGTGACGCAACTTCACCTTGATCGACGTAGGAACGAGTTTGTTCAGCAGACCCACTCCCGCAAGATAGATGAAAAGCCTGGAACGCGACAGTACGACTAACCCTGTGCGCGTGCGAATTCCTTCACGAAGGCCACGATCCGCTTGCGGAAGAACAGGAACATGAGGATATAGGGTGTGGCCATGAGGTACATGATCCCGTTGTTCAATCCCCTCCCGACCGCCTGGGCGCCGCCGAAGTTCTGCTCACTTTCCACCACCGCCTTGCACATGGCGCAGCCCTGCGCGAAAATATCGATCGGAGCCAGCAGCAACAGGCAGATCCCGATCGCGATAAGTGTTCCCCGGAACATCGATCCAAAGTTAGTCACCCGATCGCAAGTGGCGATCAGTAGTACGGTGCGATCATCAGGTACACGATCACACCACTGATGCTCACATACAACCAGATGGGCAGGGTCCAGCGGGCGATCCGGCGGTGCCGATCGAAGCGAAGGGCAAGGGCGCGCGAAAGGGTGATCAGCACCAGCGGCACGATCGCCGCGGCCAGCACGATGTGCGTAAGCAGGATGAAGTAATAGATCCCCTTCGATCCACCACCATAGGGAGCCGAAGGAAAACTGCTGTGCTGCGCCACGTAGAGTACCAGGAAGAGCGCACTCATTCCGATCGCGGTCCACATCAATTTGCGATGAAGTTCGATCCGCCGGTTGATGATCGCGATCCAGGCAGTGATCAGTACGATCGATGTGGCGCCATTGATGAACGCATTGATCCGCGGGAGCGTGCCCCGATCGATATCGAGCCGGAACAATTTCGGGCCGAGGTAGAGAAAACCGACCGCCGAGAGAAGGATAACGGAGATGCCGATCACCCAGGGCATGTAATTCCGATCGGCAGCAGATCCGCCGGCCTTCATCGGTTCTGTGCGCGCTGCTCCTTCAACGCTTCGGCCTTCTTCACCTTCTCTTCCTTCAGCAGCATCTTGATGTCGCCGGCGATCGCGTTCATCCCTTCGGTGGTGGTGCCATCGTAATAGCCGCGGATGTGCCGATCCTTGTCCACCAGCACGAACATCTCTGAGTGAAGGAAACCACCAGGAGCGAGCACATCCTCCTGCGCGGGTACGTAATAGCCTTCCACCGCGAGACGATAGATATCCTCCTTCGGACCGGTGAGGAACTTCCAGCGCGCCGTATCGGCCTGGAGCTTCCGTGCATGCGCGTTCAATACTTCGGGCGTATCGTATTCCGGATCCACCGTATGGCTTAGGAACACCACATTCTCATACGCCGGATCGTTCAGTTTCAATTGAAGTTGTTGAAGCTGCACCTTCATGCGCGGACAGATCGTGGTGCAGCGGGTGAAGAAGAAATCCGCCACGATGATCTTGCCTTCCACGTTCCGATCGGTGAACTCGTTGCCGTACCGATCGACAAGGCTGAACGAAGGAAGTTCCGCATAGATCGTATCGGCCACCATGCGTCCATCGCGTTCAACGGCCACCACCTCCTTCGGCCCGTAATAGGGAAGGAAATTGAAACTGTGCTTCACGAAACCCGCGAGCGGGGAGAAGAAGAAGAAGAGCGCGAAGATGAACAGAACGATCCCGCCCAGCACGGCGAACTTCACTTTCCGGCTGGCTGGTCTATGTTCCATACATCACAGGAATTTCATCCACAACCAGTGCAGATAGTTCGATTCCCAGATCGCGATGAAGACGAGATACAGGATGAACAAGGCGTAAGGCAGAAGGATCATCGCCCTGATGTTGCGCCTTTCATCGCCCAGGTGCATGAACGTCATCACGATGTAGGTCGCCTTCACCAACGTGAGAACGATGAAGGTCCACTTCACCATGCCCCAGCCATCGGGGAACCATGTTTTCCAAACGATCCCCAATACCACTTCGATGGTGGTTATCACGGCCAGGAGCAGCGTGGTCATCCAGATCTTGCGGCGGATCGCCCGGCCCGCTTCCTCGCTGTGATGCGCATCGAGGCTGTATTCAATGATATCGTCCCGCTCCATGATCAGATAAGGTAGAAGAAGGTGAACACGAACACCCACACAAGGTCCACGAAGTGCCAGTAAAGCCCGGCCTTTTCGACCATTTCGTAGTGGCCGCGGCGATGGAAGACGCCATTGATCACCATGATGAGCACCACGAGGTTGATGATCACACCGCTGAACACGTGGAAACCGTGGAAACCGGTGATGAAGAAGAAGAAGTTCGCGTATTGGGGCGGACCATATTCGTTTCGCGTCATGTTCGCGCCATCCACATAGCTCACACGATCCTCCCAAAGCTGCACGGCCGCACTGCCTTCGATCTTTTCCTCGCCGATCAGGTAGTGTCCCTCCTTGGCGCGCAAAAGATGGAAACCAGGCGCGTTCACCGGATCATGTGTGTCGTGCGTTTCGTTCTGCACCCAGTATTTCGCGCCATCGCTGGTGAAGATGTACCCACCGCTTCCGTGTATGAAGTGGCTCCACTCCCACGCCTGCGATCCTACGAAGAAGAATCCTCCGATCACGGTGAGGAACAACCACTTGATCACGCCCTTCTTGTCCATGCGATGGCCGGCTTCCACCGCGAGCACCATCGTAACCGAACTGAAGATCAGGATCGCGGTCATCAGGGCCACGTAGATCAGCGGGAAATCGCCGTGCAGGAACGGCAGCGCGCGGAACACTTCATCGCCGATCGGCCATGCCTCGGTGGTGGAATGCCTTACGAAGCCGTAGGCGACCAGCAGGCCGGAGAACGTGAGCGCATCGGAGACCAGGAAGAACCACATCATCATCTTCCCGTAGCTGATGCTGAAGGGGGAGCGGCCGCCGCCCCAAAGAGCCTCGGTACTGATCGCTTTGCTTGCTTCTCCGGACATGACTTCTATTTACGGGGCAATGTTAGTGAACAAAGGTCAAGAACAGCAAAAGGTAGATCCAAAGACCGGCCAGGAAATGCCAGTAGATCACGCCCGACCAGAGCCCTGCATGATACTGCTGCGTGTACCTGCCGAGACCGGCCATCACCACCATCACCACAAGGCTCAACAGGCCGAAAAGCAAATGGAAGAAATGCGAACCGGTAAGTGCGTAGATGTAGGCGCTGGTGGTGTTCTTGTATTCCTCCAGATCGGAGTTGAGCGCCTGGCGCCGGCCGGTATCATCGGGCATGTACAGCTGCCCATCCTCCTCCACCAGGAATTGTCCATTGCGGCTGATCACGTAATCCACCCCATATTTCCCTTTCAGATCGGGCAGTTTGCTGTTCACGTATTGCCCCCGCTCTACCATCTGCGACCAGCCTTTGAACTGGAACCAGGCGAAGATCAGGCCCAGCAGAAGCGTGATGATGAGCATGGGTGAGATCAGGGAACGGCGGCCGTTCCTTGCTGATGTGAGCGCGATCTGGGCGGTGATACTGCTGACAACGATCGCTGCCGTGCTGATGTGGAATGCACCCGGCATATCCATGTGCACCCAATAACCGCCGCTCATGCTCACCAGAAAGGCGCTGGTGAGCCCGGCGAAGAACATCACGATCGCGAAAATGATGAACGAGGTGAGCATCTTCCGTGAACGGATCTTCCGTTCAAGCTGCTCTTCCGCGGTCAATTCCATCTCCATCATAGGCGATCGAGAACGTAGGCGATCTGCACCACCGGCAGGTAGATGAAACTGGCGAACATCAGCTTTCGTGCATCGGCCTTATCACGCGTGAAATACAGTTTCAGCGCAGGCACCAGCATTAATGCTCCGGCGAGCACGGCGATCACCATGGAGATCCAGCCGGTGAGATCGAACACCCATGGAAGCATTCCCGCTGGGATCACCATGAAGGTGTAAAGAAGGATCAGAAAAGCACTGCTTCCATCACGGCCGGTTCTCGAAGGCAGAAGATGATAACCCGCCTTTTTGTAATCATCGTGCAACACCCAGGCGATCGCCCAGAAATGCGGGAACTGCCAGATGAACTGCATGGCGAACAAAAGTCCGGGACCAAGATCGAAATGACCGGTCGCAGCCACATAGCCCAACATCGGTGGGAAAGCGCCCGGGAAGGCACCGACGAACACCGCCCAAGACGAATGCTTCTTCAGCGGCGTGTAAAAAGCCACATACATGAAGAGTGAAAGGAAACCGAGAATGCTCGTAAGCGGCCCGAACTTCAGCCAGAGCATCAATGTGGCGATACCACCAGCGATGAACGCCGCGATCACGGCTTCGGCCGGCCCGATCGAACCTTTCACCAAGGGCCGGTCCTGCGTGCGCGACATCAACCCATCCTGCTGGATCTCGATCACCTGGTTCAATGCGTTGGATGCTCCAGTGAGAAGCGTTCCAGCGATCGTGAGCATGATCACACCGCTCCAGGTGAACATGCCTTCCGGGATGCCGAGCAGATACCCGAGCACCGCACTTATTACAACGAGTGAAGCGAGCCGGAGCTTGAAGAGTACCGCGTATTCCTTCGCTCGTGAGATCGGCGAGAGTACCGCCGCATATGCGTTCGATCGGCTCAAGGCGCCGCAAAAGTATCGTTCATTTCACAATTCTACTCCAGGTAATAACGAACTTCCTGTTCCGGGTAGCGGTCGCGGAAGTAGCAGTTGATGCCTACCCGGAAGATATTGGCCACAGAGGTGCCGTTCCCATCCGTATCCGATCGGAAGAGATATGAAACTTCCAGCCGCGTTCCCGTGTTCCGATCCAACAGGTAACCTGCACGGAGTTCTCCATGGATCAACGTGATCGGATCATGGTGACCATGGTAGTAACCCAGATCATAGTACCGCCCATCCGGCTGCTTCGGCCGATCGGAATCAGGCCTGAAGATGTTGTTGCCATAACTGTCCACGCTGTCAGCCCCCATCAACGCCACGCTTGTGCGCACGCTGTACAGGAACTTGCCCCGATCCAGATCCGCGTGTCCGATCAGCTCATGTACGTTCGATCCGAAGGGATGCGCCAGCGGCTGCCCGAAGTGCGCATAGTTCTGAATGTTGTTGATGTGCGTGTACATGAAGGGGCGGACATAGTTCCATTCACCACGAAGCGTCAACCCATCGATCTTGAAGGCATTCCGCGCCACCGCACCGAACTGCAGGGCCTGCTTGTTGGCGTACCAACCGGTGCCATTACGCACATGATACATCAGGAATTCATCCATCACGAACTGCGAATAGAGCATCGTATTCCGGCCCACCTTTCCGTTCACTGAAACACCGATCAACGCATTGTCCGGCGAGCCGGTGTGGAATTCCACCGGACGGTAGAAGATCACCGGATTCAAGTAATGCATGTCGAAGCCGCGCGGATATTTCTCGCTGCCCGGATCGAAGACGATCGCTTCGAAAAGCGAAACGTTCAACCGCGGGATCGCATTCCAGGAGAGATAATGCATCGCTGCGTATTTCCGCCGAAAATTTGGCTGATCGTCACCGACGCCGCCGCGATAGTCGTCCATCATGGCGTACAGATTCACATACTTCACCTTCCAGATCGTGGTGGTGATCCGCAGGTACGGATAGCCTTGCGCTTCGTTGCTCAGCATCAGCGATCGGTATCCTTCGCCAAAGAAATTCCGGCCACGACCCGCAGTGATGTTGAAATACTTCCCGGGATCCCAGCTCACATGAGCGTTCCAGTCGTAATGCGTATAGTTCGGCGCTTCGCCGTAAGCATATCCTTCGCCTGGCGTGACCTGCGTTGCCCAGATATAATTCGTCAAATAGTCGGGAAAGCGCTGATTCCAACCTTGTCCATCCACATGGAAATTCAATCGTTCACCCACATCAAGATCGGCCCACAGGCCAGCGCCGCCGCGGTAAATGAACGGCCGGTAGGCCCCCGGTTGAAGACCAGCAGAAATATCGATCAACGGACCGATCCGGAATTTTCGATCGGGAGCTGCCAGCCGATCGATATCCGGCCAGATCGGATCACACAGCGTGTCATTCCCGGTCACCGCGTTCACTTCACGCTGCCGGTAAGGCCGTATCGATGTATGGAAATCCGTCTTGTGCCAGTACAGCCGATCGGCGAAAGGTCGCTCCACTTCACGGCTCAGCGGTAGAAAACCGTTCTGCGCAACTGCGATCGAATTCAACAGAAAGAAGAAGAAAAGAAGTTGGGCGTGCCCCCGCATTCGATCGACAATAGTTGTCGAAGGCGGGTTCAGGCCGGGAGCTTGTCCTGGGCGAAGTCGAAGGGCTGCAGATCCTCGCTGCGCTCCGGGCTTTCCGCTCCTATCCTTCACGCGACCTTCACGCAACATCATTGCTCGCGGCGTTTCGGGATCGCGAATGGCAGCATCGCCAGCACGAACGCGGTTATTCCCATCACCATCAAACCCACGTTCGGGTGCCATTTGCGCGTGATCAAGCTTAACCCGATCACGATCACCGCATAGATGTAAAGCACACCAACAGTTCCGCGGTGTCCCAGCCCCAGCCCAAGCAAACGGTGATGGATGTGGTTCCGATCCGCGGTGAACGGTGAAAGCCCGCGCGCCATGCGGTACACGAACACGCGCAGCGTATCCACCAGCGGATATGCGATCACAGCCATGGCGAACACCGGCGTTGGGATCATCCGCAGGTAGGCCGGCATACGCGAAGTATCGTGATCCACGATGCGCATGGCGA
The DNA here is from genome assembly GCA_023418095.1 of Bacteroidota bacterium. Taxonomy (GTDB): domain Bacteria; phylum Bacteroidota; class Bacteroidia; order Flavobacteriales_F; family PHOS-HE28; genus PHOS-HE28. The sequence continues at coordinate 4,094 of JAEZDL010000264.1, read as the reverse complement.
GCACCGCTATGATCGCACCGATCATCAGCGATCCACTGTCGCCCATAAAGATCCGCGCCGGATGGAAATTGAAGATGAGGAAAGCGATAAGCGCACCGGCGAGCACGAAGGCGAGCAGCGAAAGGGCGATATCGCCCGCCATGTAAAGCCACATGCCGTAAGCAAGCGCTGCGATCAACCCGATCCCGCCCGCAAGCCCGTCCACGCCATCGATCAGGTTGAACGCGTTCACCAGCACCACGTACACGAAGAAAGAGAACGCGATACTCATGTATTCCGGCAGTTCGTACACACCGAAAACCCCGTGCATATCGGTGATCCGGATGTTGGCCATCACCACGATGATGTAACCCACTATCATGTGGCCAACGAGTTTCTTCACCGGAGAGAAGCCGATGATATCATCCTTCACGCCAATGAAGAAAAGCAGGATCATGGCGGCGATCACGAATTTGAAATCCTTGTAGGCCGCGCCCATCGCCTTGTACATGCCGAAATAATCCACCTGTCCCCGCCCGATCAGCGATCCCTGCGGGAACCAGAGCGCATAGGAGAAGATGATCGCCGCGAAGATGATGATCCCACCGATCGTGGGAATGCTGCGCTGGTGCAGCTTTCTCTCCTCCGATGGCTCATCCACCAGGTGTTTCATGCGCGCCACCTTGATCAGTGATGGCATGGTGAAAAGCACTACGAAGAACGAAGTGAAGAAGCCAAGCAGTAATATGTAACCGTGCTCTTTCACCGATCAGTAGTCGTAATAGCGGTTGAATAAACCGGTGGTGAGTGCGAGATACACGTATGTGCTCTGTTGCGCATCGGATGTTGTGGGCAGATCCCGTCGCGAAACACCGGCTATCGCCCGCATGTTGATCTTCGGATTGAAGAGATATGACAGGTTCACATCCATGTACGTGTGCTCCAGTACGCGCGGTTGCTTCTCCGGCGTTCCCGTTACATCCGGCTTTCGCAGATCGCTGCCCACATTGGCCGTGGCATCGATCGTTCCATCCTCGAGCAATGGTGCGAGGTTGTACGTACCAAGATTCCCTTTCAACTGTAGCCGCCACCGATCCAACCCCAGATCGGCGATCGCGACGATCTCCTCGAAGTTCGATCCCATGGGGTGCGCGAGCGGAAGTCCGAGGTGCATGTACGACATCTGTTCCGGCGAATCGGTGTACATGAATGCTGTTGCCGCATTGTACTCAAGCTGAAAATGGATATCGCGGCGGATAAGATCGAAGATCCGGAGCCCGGCCTGGTACGAATAGCGTTCCCGATCGGGATCATCGGTGGCAAATTGACCGTACACATAGATCTTGTTGGTCACCTTCACGCGCAGATCGGCACCCACCAACGACTTGTATTCACCATCAAAACCGTTCATCAGTGTATTGATCCCGATCACCGGGTTCAGTTCCAGCGGATCGAATTCGCGCACGCCTGTACTGTCGATGTTTCGGAAGATCGTGCTTTCGAAAAGCCCCAGGTCGAAGCTCCCGATCGAAATGCTCAAGTGGTTGAACTTCGCCCGTTTCCAATAGAAGAGCGTTTCACCCGGCGTTCCCGTGGGAAGCCGATCGGATTGAAGCGTGCCATGTTGCAGCTTGGTGTGCCATGTGCTGTACTGCAACCATCTGCTGTTGGTGATGAAACTGAATTTCAGGTAAGGCGCCGCGACCGCATGATCGCTCAGCAACATCGATCGGTATCCATGTCCAACGAAATGGCGGCCATGTCCCAATTGAATGTTAGCCCATTTCGCCGCCGCGAAGCTCAGCACTGCCTGCGACCAACCGAAATCAAGCCGCTTCCAGCCATCGCGCTTGATCCTTCCCTGTCCCGAGATCACCCCCTGGCTAAGCGATCGAAGAAAGAGGTATTGCGGCAACGTGGTCTGGCTTTCGTGGAACATCGTCTCGAACGAGAACCGCTTGCCGATATCGCCTTTTATACGGATGCCGCGCGTGTTGTGATGGAAACGCACCGTATCTGGGAACAAGGTCTGATCGCCGAAATCGTGCCCCATTTCGAATCGGAAAAGCAGATCCAGCGCGAGCATGAAATCCTCGCCTTTCACAGAGAGCAGATGATCTCGGAAAAGTTTCTCGGTGTACCAGAAATAGTACTTTGAAGAATCGATCCGATAGCCCAGCACATCAAACAGATCGGCGCGGCTTTCCAGGATCGGCTTCAGCCCGGAATGGATGCGGCTGTTGCGCGTTGCGGCCGTGCGTTCCACGTCGTTGTAGATGTCGCGGTTGAGCGGAACGTTGTTGTGCTGCCCATGCACGGAACCGATCGCTCCGGCGAAGAGCGAAAGCAACAGCAATGGGATCAGGCGAAGGAATGGCAAGAGCGGGCGGCCTGGTGGGCCCGAAAGGTACGTGGATCAAGGGGAACGGCGGAAGTGCGTGAGCGATCGGACCGGAAAGCCCGCAAGCGAGGAACGAGCGCGGACTTGGAGGGGAGAGCGCGACCCGGAGGCTTTGCGAAGGGGCATGCCCTCATTCCAAATATCCAATGATCAATGATCAACTCTCAATATCCAAGTGTCCCGCATTCACTTGATCATTGGCCATTGATATTGGATATTGATCATTGACCGGTCATTCTTCTACCTTTGGACGGACCGCGTGGATCGATGGCGACAGAGAAAGCGCTGAAGGAAGAAGGTGAGTTCCGCTACCTGGAGGAAGGTGAAGGCCATGTGCTGATCCTGCTACACGGGCTGTTCGGGGCGCTGAGCAACTTCGGGCCGCTGTTCGATCATTTCACGCCGAAGTATCGCGTGGTGGTGCCGATGCTTCCGTTGTACAGCATGCCGATGCTGAGCACGAACGTGGATCAGCTCGCACGTTTTCTCGATCGGTTCATAAAGCACAAGGGTTTCGGGGAGATCAACATCATCGGCAATTCGCTTGGCGGACATGTGGCGCTGGTGTACGCGAGCCGGCATCAGGAGAAGATCCGCACGCTTACGCTCACTGGGAGCAGTGGACTTTATGAAAATGCCTTCGGCGGTGGATTCCCGCGACGCGAGGACAAGGTCTTCATCAAGGAAAAAGTAGCGGTAACCTTCTACGATCCGAAACACGCGACGGACGAGCTCGTGGAGGAGTGTTACGAAACGATCAACGACAAGGCGAAGCTGATCAGGATCCTTTCACTGGCGAAAAGCGCGATCCGCCACAACATGGCAAAAGAGATCCCGAAGCTGCGCATGCCCACGCTGCTGATCTGGGGCCGGCAGGACACCATTACGCCACCGCATGTCGCAGAAGAGTTCCATCAATTACTTCCCAACAGTGAACTGCATTGGATCGATAAATGTGGCCATGCGGCGATGATGGAACATCCGGAGGAATTCAACGCGATCCTGGAAAAGTGGCTGGCGAAACAACTCGGCACGGCCACGGCAGAGCATGCGATCGCTGCGGGCTGAACACCTGGGCAGCGGCCGATCGAAAAAGGATTGGCCCAAACCGACGCTTCCGGAATATGCGTTCATCGGGCGCAGCAACGTGGGCAAGAGCTCGCTGATCAACATGCTTTGTAACATCAACAAGCTGGCACGGGTGAGCAATACGCCGGGCCGGACACGCAATGTGGAACATTTCCGGGTGGAAGGAACGCTGAAGAGCGATCGGCCGTGGATGCTGGCAGATCTGCCGGGCTATGGCTTTGCGAAGGTGAGCAAGACCGAACGCGCAGCGTGGCAGGAAATGATCCACACTTACCTGCGCGAACGCGAGAACCTTCAGACGGTGTTTTTGCTGGTGGATTCGCGGCTCGATCCGCAGAAGAACGACCTGGAGATGATCCAGTGGCTCGGCGAGAATTCGATCCCGTTCGCGATCGTCTTTACCAAGAGCGACAAGCTGGGCCAACCGCAGGTGATGAGCAATGTGGCGCAGTTCAAGCGCGAGTTGAAGAAGACGTGGGAGAACTTGCCATTGATGTTCGTGACATCGAGCGAGAATTATAAGGGACGAGATGAGGTGTTGGAGTTCATTGAGGGAGTGAATTTGCAGTCGGAAGTCTGAAGATGGAAGTCGGGAGTCGTGAGTCAGTCTAGTATACACATCAGA
>JAEZDL010000231.1 GCA_023418095.1 Bacteroidota bacterium | reverse complement strand
GTCCAGCAGGTTACACTTTCAGTGATGCCAGCGATCCAGGAGCCGTAGTTACCGCGCCCGCCAGTGGAGCGGCCATGTTCTATTGGATCGAAGATGACAATGCCTCATGCTACCTCATCGATAGTGTCACGATCACCTTTACCGAGCCCCTGCAGGCCACAATGGCAGTAACCGATGCGATCTGTTTTGAGGCCTGTGACGGTACGGCCAGTGTTGAAATGACCGGTGGGAACGGCTCGTTCACCTACAGTTGGAGCGTTGATCCGAACAACACCGCCGCGCAGGCAACAGGGATCTGTGCCGGCGAGCATTCCATCACCATCGCCGATGAGAATAATTGCAGTACTACAGCTGTCTTCACCATCGGACAACCGCCATTGCTACAGATCGATGCAGCAACCTTTGTTGAACCGTGGTGTTATGGTGGATGTGATGGTTCGATCACGATCGCCGATCAGGAAGCGGTGGAATGGAGTTTCAATGGCGGTGCCACGTATGGCGGTTCACCAACGCAAAATTCCCTTTGCGCAGGTACTTATGCTCTGGCGATACGCAATGCGGCAGGCTGCATTGGGACCATGGAGATCGCCGTCACGGAGCCGCCACAGGTGATCGCAGAGTGGGAATATTCGCCCGACCCTGCCAATGTGAATGCTCCCACGATCGCTTTTCATGATCTTTCGCAGAACGCCATAGCTTGGCAATGGGATATTGCCGGCCTTATGGAAACCGAACTCCATGGACCGGTCTACACCTTCAGCAACAAATATCCAGGGGTCTACACGGTTTGCCTGGTCGCGAGCGATGCACACGCGTGTACCGATACGATCTGCCACGATGTGATCATAAACGATGTGCTCTTCGATTATGTGCCGAACGCGTTCACTCCGGATGGTGATGGCACCAACGATAAGTGGGGCATGAGCATCAACATCGACGATATCGCCGATCTGAAGTTGATGGTCTTCGATCGCTGGGGCGAGGTCGTGTTCGAGACCACCGACCCCTACGGCCGTTGGGATGGCACGTACCGCAATGGTGGTGGCGAGATCTTGAAGGAGGACGTGTATGCGTACCGGATCGTATTCTCGCTCAAGAGCACCGGTGGCGCACGTGAGCACTTGGGTCACGTATCACTTCTGAAATAAGTGGGCAACGCGGATCGGTCCCTTCTCAACCCAGGAAGTTCTTCTTCTCGGAATTGAATTCCTCTGAAGAGATCACTCCCGAAGCTTTCAGTTTGGCCAGCCGTTCCAGGTTCTGGATCTTCTCCGATGCACTTATGCGGGGCAGCTCGGCGAGTTGCATTACGGGTGGTTCCTCCTCTTCCATCATTTGTGGTCGGGGAAGATCGAAGCGGGAAAAAGCAGCCATGGCCACACAGATCGCCCAGCCGATCGCCACCAGGGAATAACCTGCATCGAAATAGATGCAGGGAAGTACCGCGATGCTGAGGAGACCGCCACCGAGCATGTTCCACTTCCTGTACCGGCTTTCTGGCAGGGTGAAGCACATCGGGATGAACGCGAGACCCGTGAACGTACCAATGGCGATGATGAGGGCGATCGTATTCATTGGAGCATGCGATCCCTGCACGCCGCGACCGATCGGGGCCGTGCGATGACAGAAGATCTGGTCTCTGTTACGTGCCAACCGGCGGTGTTGTTACACCTCCGCAACCATGCTCCCTCTTTGCACTGAACTAATTTCGCGCGTCGGCCATCACCCGATCGGTCGCTGCCCGTATCATCCCATGCTGAACATCCTTCAACGAAGCTTTTACAACAACACCATCGCGGATCTTCTCATTGCAGCAGGCATCATTCTCCTGGGCATGCTCGTGATCCGTGTCTTCAAGGGAACACTGCTCCGTGCCATTGCCGGGTGGGCCCGGCGAAGCAACACGAATTTCGACGACATGGTGTTGCGCAGCATCGATCGGTTCGGTGTGCCAGCGCTGTATTTCCTTATCATCTACATCGGGCTTCGTACGCTTCGTCTGCCCCCACGGGGTGAAGCGGTGCTGCACATCGCAGTAACCATTACGATCACCTATTTCATCATCAGGCTCATCGCCTCGATCATCCACCTGCTGCTTCGCTCCTATGTATCGCGCCAGGAGCGCGGCGAGGAGAAAGTGAAGCAGCTGGGTGGCCTCATGTTGATCATCAACATCGTGATCTGGATCACCGGTGCGCTCTTCCTCTTCGATAATATGGGTTACGATATCACTGCCGTGATCGCTGGCCTGGGGATCGGTGGTATCGCAGTGGCGCTGGCCGCGCAGAACATCCTTGGCGATCTATTCAACTATTTCGTGATCTTCTTCGATCGCCCGTTCGAGATCGGCGACGCCATCGTGGTGGACCAAAAGAGCGGCACGGTGGAACGGATCGGGATAAAGACCACGCGGGTACGATCCACGACCGGCGAACAGCTCGTCTTCTCCAACAGCGATCTTACCAATGCTCGCCTGCATAACTACAAGCGCATGCGTACCCGGCGCATCGCATTCAAATTCGGTGTCACCTACCAGACCAGCTATGAAGTGCTGCAACAGATCCCGTCCATCATACGCAACATCATAAGCGATCGGGAGAAGGTGGTGTTCGATCGCGCACACTTCATCGGGTATGGCGATTCAAGCCTGGATTTCGAAGTGGTGTACATCGTACAGACCGCCGATTACAATGCTTACATGGACGTACAGCAGTCGATCAACCTGGAGATCTTCAGGAAATTCCAGGAAGCAAGGATCGAATTCGCATACCCGACCAGAACTGTGATCATCTCCGGGACCGACGCGGAAAAATAAGGGATCAAGGCGTTGGGCGATCCTTTACGATCCGCTTGTGGATATGGGGTATCTCATTCACCGCCGCCGATCCGTACCACGGGTAGATCTCGTAGCCAAGCATGCCGCCGGCGACCGCCGGATCGGTATTCGTTCATGTATCGATCGATGATCCATGAACAGTCCGCATCAACCCTAGAAAATGTATGGACCGATCAGCTTACATTCGATGATCCAATAAGAACACGATGAAATTCATTACCCCGGCACTTTGTCTTGCCACTTTGTTCGGCATCTCCAATGCTTCAGCCCAGAACGCATACCTGGAAGGCCTTACGCTTCCACGATTCATCAAGGCCGGGGTGAATTACGACCTGGACGTGCGCGCACGTAACGCCAGCGCTACCCCGTTCACCAATGTGAGCGTAAGCTGGCGCCTGGATGGTGGAACGATCCATACCATGCCGAGCTTTGGTATTGGTGGTGGTGGTGTTGTGCAGAACAATTACATGCCAGTGAGCCATCCCGATCCGCTGAACACCATGCAGGGACCGCATACATTGAAGATCTGGGTGATAATCCCCAATGATACCGATCACAGCAACGATACGCTCACGCTGAGCTTCACCGCCTTATCCCAATGGGGTGATAAGGTGGCGCTGATGGAGGCGCGTACTGAGACCTGGTGCCCCCAATGCCCGCCCAGCAATACGGTAACGAACAACCTTCAGGGCAACCCCGATTTCGCTGTGGCGAAATTCCACTTGAGCGATGCACTGGACGATTGCGCGGAATGCATCACCTACTACAACCAGCACGGCATCAATTATACACCTGCGGGGATCGTTGAAATGGGTGAATACGGCACCTATGCGATCAACTCCAACCACAGCACCTGGCTGAACGACATGACCACGCGTGCTGAGGGTGTATCGCCTGTGATACTCGATGTTTCGAGCTCTCTAAATTATGGCACCAGGCAGATGGTGGTAACGATCGATGCAACATTCACCTATGCGTTGACCGGACCTTTCAAACTGAACGTATATGTGGTTGAGGACCTGGTTCCCGGGCCCCAGCAGAACGCACCATCCAACTACATCCACAATGGTGTGATGCGTGCCATGCTCGGCGGAGCTGCAGGTACGAGTTCCGTGGTGCCCAATTCGCCAGCGGTGGGCACAACGTATTCGCACACTTATAACTATACGGTCCCAGCTGGTTTCAAGCTCGCGGACCTGAGACTGATCGGTGTGATCGAACATGCACCGGGTGGCTTCAACGACCGGTATAGCTTGAACGCGAAGAATAGCGGAGCCTCGGCAGTGGGTATGGATGAACGCACAGATCCCGATCTCGACGTTTTCCCGAATCCGTTCACGAATGAATTGACCATCGAGATCCCGGATCTAACTGGCAATGCACGAGTGGAATTGATCGGCCTTGATGGACGGATCGTCTTGGATCGGTACATCATCTTCAAAGCCAATGAGAGAACGCGCATGAACATCGATCGCGAATTTTCAGAAGGAACCTATTTCCTGCGCATTTCCACTGGATCTGTCGTACTGGTGGAACAGGTGGTACATACGATGAAGTAGACCGATCGGAACCTGGATTTGGACGGGCCTGCATTTGCAGGCCCGTCTTTTTTCCGCATGGTCCAAGCAACCGATCGGCTGCTGGCCCATGAAGTGATCAACCTTTACCTTTGGCGTTCACGAGAATTGAAGCCATGAGCGTACGGGAACAGGCTGCCGCTGTTGAAGAAGGAATGACGTTGGAAGAAGTGCGTGCGGAGATCCTGCGCGATTACAAGCTCGCGTGCATGAGCCGTGAAGCGAGCCTGCTCGGCCGCAAGGAAGTGCTCACCGGCAAAGCCAAATTCGGCATCTTCGGCGATGGCAAGGAACTGGCGCAGATCGCGATGGCCAAGCAATTCCGCCACGGCGACTGGCGCAGTGGCTACTACCGCGACATGACCTTCATGTTCGCGATCGGAGAACTTACCGTGCAACAATGGTTCGCCCAGCTTTATGCGCACGCCGATCTGGAGCACGAACCAGCCAGTGGCGGCCGCCAGATGAACGGCCATTTCGCGACCCGATCGCTCGATGAGAACGGTGATTGGAAGGACCTTAGCAACCAGTACAATTCCAGTCCGGACATCTCTCCCACCGCCGGACAGATGCCGCGCTTGCTCGGCCTGGCGCAGGCGAGCAAGGTCTTCCGTGAGAATGAAGCCTTGCACGGATACACGCAGTTCAGCGATCGCGGAAATGAAGTGGCTTTCGGCACGATCGGCGATGCGAGCACCAGCGAAGGACATTTCTGGGAAACCATGAACGCGGCCGGCGTGCTGCAAGTTCCGCTGGCGATGAGCGTTTGGGACGATGGCTGGGGGATCAGCGTAAGCAAGGAACACCAGACCACGAAAGGCAGCATAAGCACGTTGCTGCAAGGTTTCCAGAAACAGGAAGGAACCAACGGGATCCGGATCCATAAAGTGAAGGCGTGGGATTATGCGGCATTGAACCGGATCTACGAAGAAGCGATCGGCCTTTGCCGCGAAGAGCATGTTCCCTGTTTGATCCATGTGGAGGAAGTGAGCCAGCCGCAAGGCCACAGCACCAGCGGAAGCCACGAGCGGTACAAATCCAAGGAACTTCTCGAATGGTACAAGGAATGGGATTGCAATGTGCAATTCCGCAAGTGGATCCTGAAGTTCAAACCTGGTGGCGATGCGATCGCAACGGCGGAAGAACTCGATGAGATCGAAGCAAGTGCGCGCAACGAAGTAAGAGCTTCGCAGAAGGCTGCGTGGAATGAATTCCTGAAGCCGATCAACGCTGAAAAACAGGAACTGATCGGCATCATGGAACGGATCGCTTCCACCGGATCCAGCGAATTGAAGGAATTGCACAAGGAACTTTCAAGCTTGAAGGATGCCGGGCGAAAAGAGATCATGATGATCGCACGCCGTGCGCGGATCGCTTCCGGCCTGAGGGATCGCTCGGAGCTTTCGGAATTGAACGCCTGGATCGATAAGAACATCGACCTCAATTCCGATCGCTACGGCAGCCATCTCTACAGCGAAGGCGAACGCAGTTGTTTGAACATCCGCGAGATCCCAGCGGAATATTCCAGCGGCGAAGAAGTTGATGGGCGGATCATCATCCGCGACAATTTCACCGCTTTGTTCGTGAAGGAACCTTTGCTGCTCACGTTCGGTGAGGATACCGGCAAGATCGGCGATGTGAACCAGGGCATGGAAGGCATGCAGGCGCGTTTCGGGGAGATCCGCATCGCCGATACGGGGATCCGTGAGGCCACGATCCTTGGCCAGGGGATCGGGATGGCGCTGCGCGGATTGCGGCCAGTGGCGGAGATCCAGTACCTCGATTATCTGCTGTACTGCCTGCAAGGTCTGAGCGATGATCTGGCCACGGTGCACTGGCGGACGAAAGGCGGACAGAAAGCTCCGCTGATCGTACGCACGCGCGGTCACCGATTGGAAGGCGTATGGCACAGCGGCAGCCCGATGGGAATGATCATCCATTCGGTGCGCGGTGTGGTGGTGTGCGTACCGCGAAACATGCAACAGGCCGCAGGCATGTACAACACTTTGATCCAAAGCGACGATCCTGCGCTCGTGATCGAACCGTTGAACGGCTATCGCACCAAGGAAAAATTGCCTTCCAATCTCGGCGAATACACCGTTCCGATCGGGATCCCCGAGATCGTGCGGATGGGCAATGACCTTACGCTGGTAAGCTATGGCAGCACGTTCAACCTATGCCTGAAGGCTTGTGACGAACTTGAAAAGCTGGGCGTGTCCGTTGAATTGATCGATGCTCGCACGTTGCTGCCGTTCGATCGCAATGGCCTGATCGCTGAAAGCCTGAAGCGTACAAGCCGTCTGCTGGTGGTGGACGAGGATGTTCCCGGTGGTGCCAGCGCCTACATCCTTCAACAGATCCTGGAGCAGCAACAAGGCTACCTGCACCTGGATAGTGCACCGCGCACCCTTACGGCAAAAGCGCATCGGCCGGCCTATGGCAGCGATGGCGATTACTTCAGCAAGCCGAGCGTGGAGGATGTGATCGAGCAGGTGCTCGACATCATGGCGGAAGCAGAGCCGGATCGGTTCGCTTGAACGATCCAGTTGATCCATTTTTCGATCGGCGGATCGGCGGCCTCACTCCGATCAGGAAGGATCGGTGATCCACATGGGCCTGTGGGCTTGAAAATGGACCATGCCTGATCCGGTGCGTTCTTCAACACGGATCGAGCAGACTTCTTTCGAGATGGAAATGCGAGGAACGCACCCCACGATCATTGGGGTGCGTTGCTCGCATTCGGTACGGTATCAGCACCAGGCCGATCCTAGTTCTTCGCCGCGTTACGGATCACGTTCTTGATCTCTGCACTGGTCAATCTCGATTCGATCTTCACTGGTGCCTCCACGAAGGTCATCCCCTCTTCATTCCATGGGCCGCGCAGATCCTGGCCGCCCTGCTCACCTTCACCGGTGGATGCATTGTAGTACGCCGTGGCCATGTCCGGTGTCGGTTCGATCAGGCCGATCTCCAACGGATCCTTGCCCATGCTATCAAGCGCCGCCATGAACGATCGCATGTGCGCGATCTCCCTCGTCATCAGGAACTGCAGTGCATCCTTGCTATCGGGATCGTCGCAGAAGTCGATCAGTCTTTCATACACGATCTTGGCCCGCGCTTCCGCCGCGATATTGCTCCGCAGGTCCACATCGAGTTCCCCGGTGATCTTCAGGTAATCGGCAGTCCATGGATTGCCTTGTGAATTATGCAGGATCACTCCGCCGCCACCCGCCACTGCCACCAAGGGATCGGCGTCGGCCATATCACGGTCTTTTTTCGTGGTACGCAGGTGCAAACGCGCAAGAGTTCCGACCACCTCAAGATGACTGAGCTCCTCGGTGCCGATGTCCATCAACATGTCCTTTCTTGGCGCGTCATCGCAATTCCATCCTTGGATGGTGTATTGCATGGCCGCGGCCAATTCGCCGTTCGCCCCGCCGAATTGTTCGAGCAACATCCGGCCGAAACGCGGATCGGGTGTGCCGACGCGAACAGTGTACATCAATTTTTTTATGTGGTGATACATGCTGGTCCTTTTCCCATTCCAAGTGCACCGGCCGTGCCAGCGAACAGGATCAGCTCACTTCGTGCATAACTTATCTTTCCGCATGAGCCGCGGATTCGTAAAGGAGGATGACCAGGAGGAAGCACCCTTCATTCCCCCGCGCGCACCGTTGCCCGAAGGTGAAGCGAACCTTGTGACACCGCGTGGGATGAGGTTACTTGAAAAAGAGCGCCGATCACTGGAGGATGAGCGCCGATCGGTGATCGAGAAAGGGGAAGCGGGAGAGATCGGTGAGGATGATCGCAGAAGGCAGCTGATCGTGATCAATGGAAGGCTCGATCTTCTCGGAGAACGGATCGCCACCGCGCAGATCGTGCAATATGATGAGGTACCCGGCGATGTGCGTTTCGGCACCACTGTCACCTTTCGCCATGAGAGCGGCCCAGGGAAGGGATCGGAATTCACCTTCACGATCGTGGGGGTGGATGAAGCCAGCATCAAGGAAGGTCGGATCGCCTTCACTGCGCCGATCGTGCGCGCCCTGATCGGAAAACGGATCGGTGAGATCGCGGAGTTACGATTGGGCAACGCCGTTCAACGATCGAAGATCCTCGACATCGCGTTGGGGTGAAGGCACGCCGTTTGCCGTACTTGCGGAAACTTATATGCAGATGGATCTGAAAGTACTTCCACCAAAGGCACATGCAGCAATGGATTATGCGCTGGGCGCGGCAGCGTTCGTGGCTCCCAGGCTTTTTGGCTTCTCACGTTATTCGGTACCAACGGCCGTAAGCCGGGGGATCGGGCTCTACGCACTTGGTAGTGCACTTTCCACCCGCAACGGTGGCGGCATACTTCACGCGATGCCGTGGAGGACCCATTTGAAAATGGACGCAGCCATGAACATCGCAGCCTGGGCGGCGCCCTTCGTGCTGGGTTTCCGCACCAACAAACGCGCACGGCGCACAATTCTCGGCATGGCCGCGCTCCAGGGTCTCGTTTGGCTGCTGAGCAAGCGTCGCTGACAGCCCGATCGATCGGCGCCGACCTAACTTGCGCGCATGGCACCGATCATCTTCCACCTCAACGGCGAAATGGTGGAATTGAACCAACTATTGAAGATCACAGGGTTCTGCAATAGCGGCGGCGCGGGCAAAATGCTCGTGGCGCAAGGTCTGGTGAAAGTGGATGGCCGGACCGAACTGCGAAAGACATGCAAGATCCGCGCTGGCCAGGTGGTGCGATTCGCCGATCAGGAGATCCACGTAGTGTCGCAAGGGAACGAGGAATGAAGCAACGACATCATCTTGTATTGAACCACGGATTCCCGCATGATCACCGCGTGTGGGAATTCCAGCTGAACGCATTTCCCGATCACATCCATGTGCTGGCGCCCGATCTGCGCGGTTTCGGCAACGACGAGCAGAAGCTTCCCGAAGTGATCACCATGGAGGAATATGCTTCCGGCATCCTTGAATTTCTCGATCGGTCGGGGATCGAAAAGGTCACGCTTTGCGGACTTTCCATGGGCGGGTATGTTTCCATGGCGTTCCTGGATCGATATCCGGACCGGGTACGAAGCCTGATCCTTTGCAACACGAAAGCCAGCGCGGATGAAGCAGAGGCAAGGCTGAACCGTTACAAGGTGGCCGAACAGGCCTTCGATCCAGGTGTGGCCGTGATCGCACGCGGCATGATGCCCAAAATGCTCACCGATCGTACCCGGGCGGAAAGACCAGCGATCGCTGATGGGATCGAAAAGATGATGGCCGGGCAACGCCCGGAAGCCGTGGCCGCCGCATCAAGGGGAATGGCACAGCGGCCCGATCGAAGGGAATGGTTGCGCGGCTTGAAGATCCCCGCAACGATCATCACGGGTAACGAGGATCGGTTGATGGACCTTGCCACGAGCAGGGAGATGCATGAAGCGATCGCCGGAAGTGAACTGGTGGTGATCGATGGTGCGGCCCACCTGACCAACGTTGACCGGCCCGCGGAATTCAACCAGGCGGTGATCGCTCATTTCGATCGGTTGGATCGATCGGCATAGCATAAGATCGACCCACATAGATCCCGATCCAGACCGATCCATGATGAGTACGAACCGCGCAAAAGGCCGGATCAGGCCCAGATGGTGGTGGTTCGTGATCCCGATCGTGATCGCGATCGCCTGGATCGGCGGACGCCTGTTGGACCAGGCCGTGGAGCATCGCCTGCAGAAGCTCGGGAATTCGATCGTGGGCGAAGGCTACACGTTCAACATCGATCGGGTGCGCGCACGGCTCCTGGAAGGAAGCATCGATGTGATCGGCATCTCCTTGAAATATGATACGCTGAAACTGGCCGATCTGCGTTCAGGCGATGCGCAGGAGATCCTCACTTTCACGGCCGAGATCCTGAAGGTGCGCAACGTTTCCTATTGGGAACTCTTCACCGAAGGGAATGTGAAATTCCACCTGATCGAGATCGATCGTCCATTGATCCAGTATTACTTCAAACCGGTAGAGGAAGAGGTCGCCGAGAACGTGGTGGAGGAAGGCCAGGTGACCGATCTTCCCTCGTTGATCCGCGTGGATTCGCTGATCATCCGATCGGCACATGGCTCCACGAACGACATCTCCGGCACGCGTCCCGCGTTCAACATCGGCGGTCTCGACATCAACGCACATGATCTGGATCTTCGCTCATGGCGCAACGGCACACTTACCTATTACATCGGCGCTGCGCTGGTGCACGCGTGGGATCTTTCCGCCGAACTGCCGCCGATCTACGACCTCAACATCGCCGATCTTGCGGTAGCGCATCCGCTGGGCACCACCATGGCGAAAGGGGTGCGCCTGGTGCCCCGCTACGAAAAGCACGAATATGGCGCGCATGTGGAACAGGAGACCGATCTGTTCGATATCGAAGTGGATACGTTGCTCTTCACCGGCATCGATGTGCGCCGCTTCATGAGCGAACAGGAACTGCACATGCGCAGGATGGAGATCAATTCAGCAAGGGCGAAGGTCTACCGCGACAAAACGATCCGCGACGGTGAATTCATCTACAAACATCTTCCGGTGAGCGGGGTGCGCAAGATCGGGATCTCCCTCCGTGTGGATACGGTCCTGCTCGGGAACGGCCGCGTGGAGTATCATGAAAAGGACAAGCTGGGCCCTGAATTCGGCATGGTGTCATTCACCGATATCAATGGCATCATAACAGGAGTGAACAATTCCAGCGATGCCGATACAACGAGCCACCTTGTAGCCGAGGCAAGCGCCCGCGTGTACGATCGCACACCGGTGAAGATGCTTTACAAGGCTTCCATGGCCTCTACGCGTGATGCGTTCACGATCGATGCGACGGTGGGTTCCCTTCCCTTCTCGGTGTTCAACCGCATGACTGATGATCTGCTGAACGTGAAGGCCACCGCCGGAAAGATCCATTCACTTCACCTGGTGATGAACGGCAATGAGACGAAGGCCACCGGAACGCTGGACCTTGTTTACGAGGACCTGAAGATCGACCTGGTGCCCGCTGCCGAGAAATGGCACGAAGGAAAATTGAAGAACTTCTTCGGGAACGCTTTGGTGCGTAGCAGGAACCAGCCCGGGGACAAGAACTACCGGCAGGGAACCTTCACTGTCGAACGGCGAAAGAACCGTGCGATCTTCAACTTCATCTGGCAGGCGGTGAAGGCTGGATCGGTGAATACCATGGCTCCGGGGTTGGTGCGAAAACCGATCAGCGAAGCGGTGAGCAAGGCACCGGAAAAGTCTGGACCAGAGCCGGATAAGAAGAAAAAAGAGAAGAAAAGGAAAAAGCGATCGGAATAAGGGCCAACTTACGGCACGAAAGATGCGTCATGCACGCGTAACCTAAAACCGACCATGAAGAATAGAATCGTAGCCATCGCCATTCTCGCGATCGCAGCAGTTGGCACCGCCAGCGCACAGGAAGGCAGCGCTCCCGCAGAAAAAGCACCTGCCACCAAGCCCACCCAGGACCCGGCCGTGAAGCAGCAGCGCGAAGAAGCCCAGGCTGCCCGCCGCATGGAAGCTTCACAAAAGCTCGCACAGGATCTTGGCCTCAATGAAGAGCAGACCGCCAAGTTGAAGGAGATCGATGCGGAATACGCCAGCGACATGGATGCACTGCGCACTTCCACCGATCGTGAGAAGACACAGGAAGGTGCCCGCCTGGCACGCGAAAAGCGCGAGATGAAATTGAAGGAAGTGCTCACACCCGAGCAGTT
>JAEZDL010000224.1 GCA_023418095.1 Bacteroidota bacterium | reverse complement strand
TGTTCTCGCGGATCGTTCCTTCGAAAAGAAAATCATCCTGCAACACCACGCCGAGGTGCCTGCGATAGCTCGAAAGTGAAACGCGGCGCAGATCCTTGCCATCGATCGTTACGCGGCCGCTGGTGGGAGTGAGAAAGCTTGCTGCGAGGTTCGCTATGGTCGTCTTCCCGCTGCCGCTGGTTCCCACGAGGGCGATCACCGATCCGGCCGGTGCTTCGAACGAGATGCCGTGCAGCACTTCCTTTCCTTCATCGTACGCGAATCGCACATCCTCAAAAACGATGTCACCCTTGATCCGATCCAATACGATCGGCCGATCGGAGGTGATGTCCTCCGGATCCATGTTCATCAATTCCTCCGTGCGATCGAGCCCGGCGAACGCTTCGGAAAGCTGGCTGCCGATGTTGCTCATCTGCACGATCGGCGCGATCATGAAGCCGAGGAAAAGAGTGAACGCAAGGAATTCGCCCAGCGTGAGATCGCCCTGTATGATCTGCCAGCCACCGATCCCCATGATCCCAGCGCTCGCAAGACCGAGAAGAAGCGTGGAAGAACTCGTGATCAGCGCCGTGGCAGTGAGACTTTGCTTCACGTTCTGGAACAGCCGATCGACCCCGCGTTCGAAATTCCGGTTCTCCTGTTTTTCCGCGTTGAATCCCTTGATCACACGCACGCCGTTGAGCGTTTCGGTGAGCCGCCCGGTCACTTCCGCATTGATCACGCCACGCGTACGGAAGATCGGGCGGATCCGCGCAAAGGCCTTCGCAGCGATCACGGCGAAAATGCTCACCGGAAGCAACGTGTAAAGTGTCATCGTCGGGCTGATCGTGATCAAAACAACGAGCGCCACGATCGCCGTCAATGTTCCGCCAACGAGTTGCACCAGCCCGGTGCCGACCAGATTCCGTACACCTTCCACATCGGTCATGATCCGGCTCACGAGCGCGCCACTTTTCGTGCTATCGAAATAGCTGATCGGCAGCGAAAGCACCTTCCGTTGCACCTGCGCGCGCAGTTTACTTATGAGCAATTGTGCTTCAACGCTGAGCAATTTCGTGAGCCAGAATGACGTCACGCTTTGCACCACGATCGCGCCCACCACGGCCGCCAGCAGCCACCACAGCAGATCAAGGTCCTTGTTCACGATCACATCGTCCACCAGGTATTTCGTCGCGCCCGGTACCACAAGACTTGCCAACCGGCTGATCGCGATGAGCAGAAGCCCGAGCGCGACATGTTTGCGTCTCGGCCAGATGAACTGCCAGAACGCCTTGCGCCATGTCATGTTCTTCTCCGCCTTCGGCAATTCGCCCGCCGCAGCGCGCATTCTCGCCCGTGGCCCGCTGCCCGAGCGCTCCGCGCGATTCTTCGTGATCGATGGCACCATGTGATCGCCGCTGTTCGCAAGTTACAGGCCGATCGATGCAGATCGGACGGATCGGCAGAGGAGGGAAGTTGGAAGTTTGCGAGCGGCAAGCGGCAAGTCGGTGAGCCGCCCATTAACTAGCCGCTCGCAAACTATTGACTAGCCGCTTGAGCTCCTTAGGGCGTGCCACCAACCCGGCCTAAGAAGGCCGCGTTGCTGTCGGGTCGCCGCTTCAAGTCCTCGCTGCGCTCCGGGCTTTCCGCTGTGCCCCTCACGCGCTGGCGCATGGCCAAAAGATCCCGTTCCAAAAAAACATCCCAATGGATCGGATGGACTGGATCGCATCCAGTACATCCGGTCCATTGATCGGCCGTTCATTTTCTGATCTTCTGATTTTCTGATCATCTGATCGAAACCTTTGCACCATGAAAATGCGCATCAACAAGCTCCTCGATACCGCACAGATCCCCAACAACGGTGGCACCCTGCACCTCTACCAGCGCAACGAGCACTACACGATCGAGGTCGTCGGCATCATGGGCGAACTGATGACCACCGAACACCACGGTAGTGAAGATGCGCTGGCCGAGATCGCGATCAAACGCCTCGCCGATCCGGGGAAAGCACGCGTGTTGGTCGGTGGATTGGGCATGGGTTTCACGCTGGCCGCCGCTCTGAAACACACCTCGCCGAAAGGGGAGGTGGTAGTGGCAGAGTTGGTGCCCGAAGTGGTGAAATGGAACGAAGGACCGATCGGTGAATTCGCCGGCCGGCCGATGAACGATCCGCGCGCCAAAGTGGTGATCGGCGATGTACTGGAGATCATCCGCCACGATCGCAATGGCTTCGATGCGATCCTGCTCGATACCGACAACGGTCCCGAAGGTCTTACGCAGGCCAGTAACAACCGGCTCTATTCCCACCGCGGACTTCGATCGGCGTACGATGCGTTGCGGCCGGGCGGCATACTCGCTGTTTGGAGCACACATCCCGATGCTCCTTTCACGCGAAGGCTTGGTATGGCAGGTTTCCAGGTGGAAGAACAGAAAGTCTTCGCGCATCGCGACAAGGGCACGAAGCATCATTTGTGGTTCGCGAAGCGGCCTTGATCCGAAGAACCAGCAATTATTCGATCGGTCCGAAGGAGCTGTACTGGTAACGGTTCGCGTTCCGGCGCCAAACTTCGATCCGCTCCACTTCGATCGGCCCGCGATCGATGTTGTAGATGTAGGTTTTCAGTTCGATCGGTTTGTCGCGCAGACGCACATCGGCTTTTCGCACCGCTACGATCAAGTGCTCGGTACCTTCAGTTGTGAGCATCTGGCCCAAGCCGCCATCGCGGTAGAAGACTGAACTATCACCAAGGAATAGTTGTGCTGCGATCGCAGCTTCACGCGCTGGCGGACGGAAACGGATCCGTGCGATCACTTCGATCTGGTCCTGTTCATGCTCGATCACGCTGTCCAGCAAAAGTTGGATCGATGCTCCGAATTCACGCTGGTCGAAATTCCAGGCAGGCACAGTGTCCTTTCCCTGGATCACTTCAAGATGTGGATCGATCTGCCAGTCTCCCTTCTTCTCGAACGGTGAAGCAAAAGCGATCAACTCACGATCCTCGATCGCGCTTTCAATTTTCCGATCGGTGAACTCGAAGGTCTGTCCTTCGGCCATATCGGTGCGCGAGATCATGTATGGGAAGTGGAGCTGGATCCGCGCGAGCCGCTCATACGGCGCGCCATTCGTCTGCCCGTAGAAGATCCTCTTTCCGGCGAGTTCCTTCAGCCTGCGATCGAAATGACCGACGCTCATCGTGTTGCGCAATTGCACGTAGTCGAACCGATCCGGCCTGATCTTCCAGAGATCGCGGTAGAAGCGGATCACTTCATCCGGCGCATCGATCAATACCGTCGCTTCATTCTTCCCATGTTCATCCAACACCGCAAATCCTTCACGAACGATCGCTTCATATTTCGATGTGTAGAAGACCTTGTAATGTTCACGCGTGAAGATCAACGTGTAGATCGATCCGATCGTGATCAACGCGGTAACGATCAAAGTAGGCACACGCGGAAGTTTCGAAAGCCCGATCAGCAATGCGATCACCAGGTATGGGAACGAGAACAGCACCATGGAATATTGGATCACCGGCGCGCGGTAAATGCTGTACAGCAGCCCGACGATCAAAGGCACCGATCCCCAGATCAGGAAGATCACCAACGCGGGAGTTCGTGGGGTCTTTTTCCAAACACCGAAGCCGATCGAGAGAAGCACAAGCGCGATCAACCCGACCGCAAATGGCAGCGACCAATGCGCGATGTACATGCCATAGTCGGCTAGCCAGTGCTTATCCGGCGGCGAAAGCCATTCGCTCAATCCACCGATCGAAAGTTGTTTCAGGAAGATCGAAACGTTCGGCAGGTACAGCAAGATCCCGATCCCGCACATGAAGAGGTAATTCCGCCGTTGATCTGGCTTGATCAGGAAAAAACCGGTCATCACCATCAAGCCGGCGAGCATCAACGAAAAATGATGCGTGTAGGCGCTCAGCACCGCGGCGAGCAAGATCCCGCGCAGGTTCTTGAAACGACTGATCGCGAGGTAGCGCGTAAGCTGATCGGCCAGAAGCGCCGTGGTGAAAAGCCCGGCCGCGTAAGGCCGCGCGATCTGGCCGTACATCACGGAATATTGTAAAGTGGCCATCAGCGCGGTGAGCAACAACGCCACCGCCGGACCGGTCCACAGCAGCGCGGTGCGGTAGAGAAGGAAGATCGCCGCCAGGCTCATCACGATGAACGGGAGTTTCACCGCTGCTTCCTCCTTCCCGAAGAATTTCGTCCAGATCCACTCGAACACCTGCACACCCGGCGGATGCGTGTCCAGTTGGATCACACCGATCTTGATCGTTTCGTAGAGTGAAGGGAAGATCCGCACCAGCGCGCTGATCTCGTCGTGCGTGTACGGAATGTTCGGCAGGACCCAGAAGCGCAGCAACGCCGCGATCGCGAACAACACCAAAAACGTAACGCGCACCCATGGTTCTCCGGGGAAGATCGCCTTGCCGTACCGCGCGATATGGGCACGCCAGGCCTTCATCTAGCGATCGCGGTCCATGTCGCGTTTCACATCCTTCTCCTTCAGGCTTTCGCGCTTGTCGAAACTCTTCTTTCCCTTTGCCAGCGCGATCTCCAGCTTCGCAAAACCGTTCGGCGCGATGAACAATCGCACGGGAATGATCGTCATCCCCACATCGCGCGTCTTGCGTTTCAGCTTGTCCAGTTCCTGCTGGTGCAGCAGCAGTTTCCGATCGCGTTTCGGCTCGTGCACGAAATGGATGTTGGTGCCGTACGGATTGATCTGCATGTTGCGCACCACCAGATCGTTGCCCACGAACGCACAGAACGCCTCGTTGATGCTGGCGCCGCCCGCACGGATGCTCTTGATCTCCGATCCCATCAGCACCATGCCGCATTCGTAGGTGTCGAGCAGGTGATACTCGAAACCCGCGCGGCGGTTCTTCACATCGATCGTTGGTGCGGCCATCGATCGGCGAAACTACGGCGAAGGGATCAGGAAGGTTTGGGCGTTTCCCCGCCTCTGAGCAACATGGGCTTCGCCCGCCAAAGCTTTAGCGAAGGCGGGGTCGCGGTCGGAGCTTGTCCTGAGCGAAGTCGAAGGGTTGCAAGTCCGCGCTCGCAAAAGCCTCGCTTGCGGGCTTTCCACTGTGATCGCTAAAGCGATCGGGGATGGTGCTTCGCTTGCCGGAGTAAATACCTTACAATGTGGAGCGGGGCATGAACTTCATTTCACGTAAGTTCGTCTCATGCCTAAATTGGGTCAAGAAATTGTGTTCAATGAACTCTTGTTCGATCAAGCTGATGAGGGTTTCATTCAACAGATTAAGGATCATAACTTTGAAAGTGTTCTAGATATTGGGTGTGCTGACGGCAGAGCCTTATTTGCTCTAGCCTGTCGCTATCATATTAAACACCTCGAAGGTGTTGAGGGTCGCCCGTACGTTGGGTAATAAATGAACTGAACGACAACAGGAAGCAAGACGAGTCTGAGATTGGATCCATTGTACAGCTTTGGAGGGAGTTCAACTGCAAAAATTCAGAATATACAGATCAGATAGACCTTGAGGGACTTAGAAATAATCTTCGATACGGTTGCTCCTTTCAGAAGTACATCCCGAAACGGTCCTCATACGACCTCATAATTCTAAGCCAGGTCGTTCACTATATGAGCAGAAGAAATGCCGAAGAGGTATTGTTCAAGTCTTGAGATATTCGCACGAAAAGACTAAATTTTACCTGAGTTGCAAGGATGCGTACCGCGCATTCTACACTCGCGAACAACTTCTTCGTGACTATGATACTGAAGATGACTTTCCGATGGAACCTAAAGAGTTGATGGAGTTATGCACTGCGTTCGAGATCGCACTTGGTTTGACCAAGCTGCCGACAGGACAGAAGACAGAGCAAGGGCACGTCCATATTTACACCAACCTATAAAACCTTTTGTTCCCGCTAGAATGGACGACAGATTAAGAGGAATCAACCTGGTTCCGTATCTCCTTGCTGGCTTCCTAATCAATCTGGGATCATTCGCTCTCTCGCTTTTGACCTATTTCAATCCTAAAACCTATTCTGGCAAGGATGGCTTTAATGATGGCTTAATCATATTACTGATACTGGTTCCAGTCTGGACAATAATTCTGATGATTCAACGAAAGAAAAGAAATAGAGCAGCATCACTTGGATACGGGATAATGGCAACCATTAGTATTCTCTTTTATCTCATGATAACTGTCGATCGACTATAACCCAGCACAATCAATTCAACAAACTGCTCTCGCCCCAAAAGAAGCAGCGCTCCGGAAAGGCCAGTTCAGCGGCCGCAAAACCCCGGTGATCGATCAACTTGGAGTCACTGTGCTGCAGGACGCCCTTGTCATTCCAAACCAGATCAAGACCAACATATGTATGGCCATTCATGGATCTTTTGGCAGATATGCGCTTCCGGTAGATCAAATTCCCTCAAAAGCCATGACATATCGGCCGTTTTTGCATTGAACATATGTATGGCCATTCATATGTCGTAGGAGGTTTGGAAGGCCCATTCAGCTAAAAACTCAGGTGATCCCCGTCAGGTTCGTGCGCTGCCCTTGATCCACCAAATGCTCTCGCGACCAAGAGCATCGCACGAGAAAGGCCAGCTAAGACGCCCACTGACAAGGGTGATCGGAATACACCCAAGATCGCCGTCATCCCCGCAGATGCTCCGGTCGGTTCTTTCTACATTCGCCGCTCATGCGCGGCAACAGCTTCGGTACGGCTTTCCGTCTCACCACCTTTGGTGAAAGCCATGGCGCCGCGATCGGTGGCGTGATCGATGGCTGCCCTGCCGGGCTGGCGCTTGATCTTGATCGGATCCAGCAGGAACTGGATCGGCGCCGCCCGGGAAGCACGCCGTTGGGCACCACGCGATCGGAAGGCGACCGGGTGGAGTTCCTCAGCGGGATCTTCGCTGTTCCGGGCCAGGCCCAAAATGCCGTTCCAACGACCCTGGGTACGCCGATCGGATTCGTGATCCGCAACAACGATGCGCGTAGTGGCGATTATGACCATTTGAAGGAAGTGTTCCGGCCAGGCCATGCGGACCTTACCTGGGATCAGAAATTCGGGATCCGCGATCACCGGGGCGGTGGCCGTAGCAGCGCGCGCGAAACAGCCTCCCGCGTGGTGGCCGGCGCGATCGCAAGGCAGCTGATCGAGCGTGAGGGGGTAAAGGTGGATGCCTACGTTTCACAGGTGGGCCCGATCATGATCAAACAAGCCGGTGGGCTTGATCTGGAGGAACGTTGGAGCGATCCAGTGCGCTGCCCCGATCCAGCCACTTCGGCTAAAATGCGCGCATTGATCGAGGATGTCCGCAACCAAGGTGATTCGATCGGTGGCATGGTGCATTGCATCATAAGCGGACTACCCATAGGTCTTGGCGAGCCGGTCTTCGATCGGCTGGATGCGGATCTGGCCAAGGCGATGTTGTCGATCAACGCCACGAAGGGTTTCCAGATCGGCAGCGGTTTCCAGGCGGCCGCCATGCGCGGCTCGGAGCACAACGATCCGCTTATCGGCGATCAGGGCCGCATCCGATCGGAAGGCAACCGCAGCGGCGGTCTGCTCGGTGGCATCAGCAATGGCGGGGATCTGTATTTCGATGTGGCCTTCAAACCACCGGCAACGATCGCGAAAGCGCAGCATACGGTGGACCTGCATGGAAATGAAAGTGTTCTTCAGGCAAAGGGAAGACATGATCCATGCGTTGTTCCGCGTGCGGTCCCGATCGTGGAGGCGATGGCATGCCTGGTGATCGCCGATCATCTTGTAAGACAACGAACCAGCAGAGTGTAGATGAAACTTCCGCTTCACGTAAAGATCCTCATCGGCCTGGCCGCTGGTGTGCTGTATGCCGTGATCGCCGCATCGCTCGGTTGGGGAGAGTTCACGCGCGATTGGATCGCGCCGTTCGGCGACATTTTCATCGGCCTGTTGAAAATGATCGCCGTACCGTTGGTGCTTTTTTCGATCATCGCGGGCGTCGCCGGCATGAGCGATGTTTCCAAGTTGGGGCGGCTGGGCATACGGACACTCGCGTTGTACATGTTCACCACGGTGGTCGCGGTAAGCCTTGGTCTTCTGGTGGTGAACATCTTCAAACCGGGCAACACCACCGATTCAGATCTGCGCCTGCGCAACCGCATCAATTATGAGCTGTGGGTAACCGAAACGACCAGTGTGGAGCGGCCGGTGGATGGCCAGTGCCTGATGTGCGATCCAGCGAACGCCGCGCTCGTGACCGAAGTGCGCACCGCACGCAGCACCGAGAAGGATGAATGGGTCCAGACCGCTGTGCAGACCGCCGAAAAGGCCAGATCTCGCGGGCCTCTGCAATTCCTGGTGGACATCGTGCCGACCAATATCTTCACTTCGCTCCAGACGAGCGACATGCTGCAGATCATCTTCTTCGGGGTATTCTTCGGCATAATGCTGCTGATGGTGGAACCACGTTTCTCCGATCCGGTGATCGCTTTCGTAAACGGTGCCAACGAGGCTTTCATGAAGATGGTGGAAGTGGTGATGCGGGCCGCACCCTTCTTCGTATTCGCATTGATGGCCGGCGTGATCGCACGCATGGCCGGCGATGATCCCTCTGCGGTGCTCGGCATCTTCAAGGCGCTGATCGGTTACAGCCTCACAGTGCTTCTTGGTCTGCTGATCATAATCCTTGTGATCTATCCAGGCATGCTCAGCCTTTTCCTGCGGAAGCCGATCTTCAGGAAATTCCAGCGTGCGATCAGTCCGGCGCAATTGCTCGCCTTCAGCACCAGTAGCAGTGCCGCCACACTTCCAGCAACGATCAAGTGTGTCGAGGACCGCATCGGTGTAAGCAAGAGCACGGCAAGCTTCGTGCTTCCGATCGGTGCCACGGTGAACATGGATGGAACGAGCCTGTACCAGGCAGTCGCCGTGGTGTTCCTCGCGCAATTCCACATGGTCGATCTCACCTTCATGCAGCAATTGACGATCGTTCTCACGGCGACGCTCGCCAGTATCGGATCGGCAGCGGTGCCCAGTGCCGGACTGATCATGTTGATCGTGGTGCTCACATCGGTGGGTCTTGATCCCGCCTGGATCGCCGTGATCTTCCCGGTGGATCGTATCCTGGACATGTGCCGCACCGTGGTGAACGTAACTGGCGATGCCGCCGTCTGCAGCGTTGTTGCGCATGGCCAGGGTGAAGAGCTTTTCCGCCCGATGCCCGATCCGGAGATGGTGGATCTGGACAAGTAGGATCGTTTTTTGGGCGAATTCCTGTCAGGTCGCGGCTGCGCTTGCAAGTCCGCGCCAAATACATGCCGTTCGCTTCGCAACTTCTTTCGGTGTGGGCTTGCGGGCTTTCCAGCTGCGCCACTTACGCAACCATGTACAAGCTGCGCAAGATCATTCAGGCCCGATCCGTACTTCTTGGAATGCGTATCACGGATGTGCGTGAAGGATAGGAGCGGAAAGCCCGCAGGAGAGCCATGCCGCAGGCGTAGCGATCGCGGACTTGCAGCGCCCCGCAGTACTACGGGGAGCCTGACCCCGCCTTCACAGAAGCTTCGGCGGGCGCGCCCGCAGTGAAGGAATGGCGGGGGCACGCCCAAAACACGGTGATCGTATGCCTGGATCGGCTTCGCGCACCACGATCATCAGATCGATCGCTGCCATTGATCCTTCATGATCCGGTGCGGAATTGCACCATCATCTCGAAGCTTCGGCGGCCGGCGGCCATTGTGTTCCGGTTGATCACGGCCCAACCATAACCCAGGCCGAAAGTGAGGTTGCCGATATCGATCGCTGCGTTCACGAGCAGGGCATCCTGGTATCTGTAGCCCAGGCCGACCTTGAAACCGATCGGCATTGGTCCACCTTGTTCCTGTGAGGTGTTCCACAGATGTTTGCCGGCGTAAATGTTGAACCTCGCACTGTGGAAGGGGCCTTGCAAATGACCGATCAATTCACCCGCGAAGAATCCATTGTCCCAGATCTCGTGCGGTGCTTCGCCGAGCGCGTACGCGGTGAAACGCATGGGAACGGGGGACGTTGGCGCACTGCTGTCATCAAGGAGTATCTGTCCCAGGTGATCGGCGGCGATGCCGATCACGAGAACATCGCGCTCGCGCCGTAAGCGGCTTTCGGCATTTTGTTTCAAGGTCCATGAAAGCCCGGCCCTGGCCTCGATCCAAGTCTGTGCATCGGTGTTCCATGCTTCGCCGGATATGATGGAGGCATCGTATCTCGATCCATCGTACTGGCTCGCCCATGCGCCCGAACCATCGCCAATGAGGTCATTCACCCAACGTACTTCGAGACCTGCGGAAAGGAACGATCGGTGCCCTGATCGCAGGTGCATGGCGGGCATCAATCCTGCAGTTGAGAAACGGCTGCCCACGTTCCCGTGACGATCACGTGCCGCCATGATGCCGAGGCCGAACCATGAATCCACCTGTTTCCTGCTGTTGCGGCCGCACCATTCCACAGCGAGCAGATCGGTGCGCCATCCATCGGGCATCTGCAACCAATGGTCCTGGTGGATCAACGTTGCACCGATGCCCGGCTGGAAACCGGCACGCGAAGGATCGAGCAGCAGGGTGGATCTGCCGGCAAAGAGTAGGTCAGCATCCTGCGCCTGCAACGCCCCGGCAAGGCCGATGAACACGATCATATGCAGGGCTGCCCTCATCGCTTCAATGTGATGGTCCCGGTCCGCTCGATGATATCGCCTCCCGTTCGTTCTGCATATAACGTGAAAGCGTAAGAGCCCGCGGGTAGCAAGGTGCCTGCAAGCGTTCCATCCCAGCAGAGATCATCGGCATCGCTCGAGAATATGCGCTTTCCCCAACGATCGCAAATGTTGAGATCGATGCTCGTGAAGCAACCGCCGAGCAGGCATAGCCTATCGTTGAGCCCATCGCTGTTCGGCGAGAAAATATCAGGAAGGAAAGCTTCGCCGCATGGGGCGGTGATGATCGGGTCGGGAACGTACAATGGTATCACCACCACCGTATCGGTAGCGATGCAACCTGCTGAAGAGATCGCCTGCACCACGTACGTGATCGGCTCCGTGATCGAACAATCCGTGATGGAGGCCGATGGATCATCGAGGCCGGTCGCAGGCGACCAGAGGAATGTCGCTGTGCTATCGTAAGGAACCGTCGAAGATTGGAGGATCGCCGATCCATCGATCGCGAGGATCGTATCAGCATCGATCTGCACGTCGATAAGGCCGATCGAAGCGATCGAAAAGTCCATCTGCTGAATGCAACCGGAACTGTCGGAAGCCAGCACGGAATAATTTCCAGGAAGCAGATCCTGGATCGACGTGATCGAACCAGGCCCATCGCCCCAATCGAACGCAAGCCCAGGCGTATTGCTTAGGCTGAAGAGCTGCGCTGAACCCGACGCAGTACCGCAGGCCGCATCCATGGTGGCCACGCTATCGATCAATGGAGGTGGCATTTCGATCACGAGTGAATCGATGCGCGTGCATCCGTTCGATCCCATGACCGTGCAACTGTACGATCCGGCTTGAAGGTCCAGCAACGTGTTGCCTTCGAACCCGGGCTGGTACCAGGTGATCGTTAGATCGGGAGTGATCACGGTATCCAGCGTGATGGATCCATCAGCGCCACCGTTGCAGGTGATATCGGTCACGATCCATGCGGCTTCAGGCAGTGGTAACACTTCGATCGGCACATCGATCATCACCGAGCAGGAAGGACCGTTCGTCGCGGTTACCTCCACCAACAGTTCACCTGCGGCCAGCGGAGCAGTGGCGAGGACCGTGGGACCTGCAAGGATGGTATCTCCGAGCGACCAGGCGAATTGTTCAGCACCCGATCCTTCAAGCTGGAGTTCCGATCCAGCGCAGACCGTATCGTCCACGTTCACGATCGGATCGGGGAACGTATGCACGATGATCGGAAGGGAACGACAAGAAGTGACGCCATGCAGACTTTCGGCGCGCACCGAAAGGATGAAAGAACTTGTCGGAGCTATGGTGATCGTGTCGCCGGAAGTAAGGAATTGTTCAGGTATGCCGCAGCCGTCAGCATACCACATCCATTCCGCCTGCATGCCCAGCGCGCCACCATATACGATGAAGGTGATGCTGTCACCAAGGCACACATCGAACTGGTCCAGCGGTGGTGTAACACCCGTGCAATTGCCATAACCGGTACTGGTGCCTGTGCAGATCCCGGTGCATTCGGTGGAGATCGCCTGATCCAGCCGGGCGGAGAATCCATCCCATTCACCTCCGCCATGATCCATTTGATGGCCCAGCACCACCAGGTCTTCCACGGAGTTGGTGCGGCCGCCGATGAAAAGTGAAGTGTGTCCTGCGATCGTCAATGCAAGTGCTTCGTCTTCACCCATCGCGCCGAGATAACGCGACCACGAGAACGTTCGATCCCCAGCGAAACAGATCAGGAAACCATCGGCCTGGCCGGCGAGCTCGCTTCCTTGCCCTGTCGCGGTCGAGATACCCTGTGCAGAGCCCGTGATCCCGCTTGCATAAGCCCTGCCCAGCTTATCGATCGTTAGTGCCGATACCCGGTCCTGGCCAGTATCTCCCACGAAAGTGCATCGTGGGATCTGGAGCAGGCTGTCGATGAATGCGATGAAGCCGTCGCCAGCCCCGCCGTTGAATGGTTGATGCGAAAGACTGTCCGTGTATAAGGAATCGGAATAACTGATCCCACCGATCACATGGTCCTGTCCGGCGCGCGCGATCGTGAGGATCCTGTCATCTTCAACGCCGCCGAAATAGGTTCCGCTCACGACCGCCAGCAGCGTGTCCAACTTGAGAAGATAGCCATCGGTACCTCCTTGAGCGGAAGGTGTGATCGCTCCCGCGATCGCGATCCCGGTGGAACTTGTGGTGTTGCCTGCGATCACTGCGCCTGTGCTGTCGCCATAGGCGATCCCGATCAGCGGATCATCGCCTTCGCCACCGACGAATGTGCCGGCCACCAACGAATCGGTGCCTTGGAATGTGAGCAACAATCCATCGATGCCTCCGGAATAAGGTTGAACAGGAGTGATCCCGGAGAAGGTCTCCGATCCGGAACTGCTTCCTACGACTAGCAGGCGGCCATGCACATCGAGGGCCCCGCCTGCAGCGAACTCATCGCCGATCCCACCGAAATAGGTGGCGCCAGTGAGCAGTCCGAAATCTGTGAACCGTGCGATGAATATGTCGCTGCCACCGCCGATCGTGTTCTGATAGGAGAGCGTATCGGTGGCGATCGCTTCCGGCGATGTGGTGTTCCCGATGATGAAGACGCCATCCATACCTGTGATCACCACTTGCACGGCGGCGTCTTCTCCCGCACCTCCGAAGTAGGTACACCAAAGGACCGATCCGTGCGGTGCGATCTTGGCAAGGAACGCATCGGAACCACCACCACCGAATTCAGCCTGATGCGTAAGCCCGCTTTGATCCGTGGTATCGTTGCCGAGAAGTATGCCAGCGGTGGTGCGGCCCGTAATGTACACATGACCGAACTCGTCGGTGGCCATGCTACAGACCTGGTCATCCTCAATGCCTCCGTGATAACTGATCCACCGTGGTTCAGCCGTTATCGTCTGGCCCAGGAGCGCCGTTGAAAGCATCGATGCGAACACAAGCGATCCCGATCGATCAAGCGAATGGATCCATGTTCTGAAATGAAATTGAAAAACGTATTTGTTCATTGTCATGATGGATCGATATGATGCCGAAGGTGAACAAATAGATCTCGCAGGTGATAGGCCCATGCAGGTTACGGTTGAATGAAATACGGCATCGGTTGAATGATCGCCGGCATGGAAAATTTCAAATAGGAAAATTCCGGGCAGCGGGATCTATTTCCGAACAAACGATGGGATGAGCTGTAACATGGATCGGAGCTTCCACCAGTATTGGAAGTGATCGCACTACGTTCGCGCCGTGAACGCGATCGCGCAGGCATACCGTTTCTACATCAGTTCGTTCTCCGGTTTCAGCCGCGAGGTGTGGCTGCTCACGCTGGTCACATTCGTGAACCGTGCGGGTACCATGGTGGTGCCGTTCCTATCGCTCTACCTCACGAAGGACATGGGCCTTACGCTCGTGGAAGTGGGCTGGATCATGAGCTGTTTCGGTGCCGGATCGGTGATCGGTTCGTGGATCGGTGGCAAGCTCAGCGATAAGCTCGGTTTCTATGATGTGATGGTCGGAGCGCTTGTCACATCAGGGTTGGCGTTCATCGGCCTCGGCCAGTTGCGCGGGTTCTGGCCGTTCGGCATCGGGGTGTTCCTGCTGATGGTGCTGAGCGACGCATTCCGGCCGGCGATGTTCGTGGCGCTGCGCAGTTATGCGAAACCTGAGAACCGTACGCGTGCAGTGACGCTGATCCGCCTGGCGATCAACCTTGGATTCAGCCTTGGTCCTGCGATCGGTGGGTTCATCATCGCTACGTGGAATTATTCGGGCTTGTTCTGGATCGATGCCATAACATGTCTGGCGGCCGCTGCGATCCTGATGATCGGGCTTCGGCGGAAACAGGCGATCAAGGATGATGGATCGGCGCGATCCGTTGCGAATGGATCACCATACCGCGATCGGCCTTACCTGTTCTCGTTGCTGATCACCACATTGATCGGGATCGTGTTCCTGCAATATTTCAGCTCGATGCCTCTGTTCTACAACGAGGTACATGGGCTCAGCGAGGAATACATCGGGATCCTGCTCGGCGCGAACGGGCTCATCATCTTCCTGCTGGAAATGCCGCTGGTGAAATATTGCGAATTGCGCGGCTTCCGGTTGATGGCGATCCTTCGGGTGAGCGTTCTGCTGATCGCTGGAAGTTTCGCGGTGCTTGTGTTGTTCCCGAACGTTGCCTTCCTATGGATCGGGATGATGCTGATGACCTTCGGCGAGATGCTGAACTTCCCGTTCTTCAATCGTTTCGCCTACGATCGATCGGATCGCGGAAAACCTGGCGCGTACATGGCCCTGCTCACGATCATCTGGAGCGTTTCGCACATCATCGGCCACACCACCGGGTTGCAGTTGATCGCAGCGATCGGTTTCGATCGGACATGGTGGCTGTTCACTGCGTTGTTGCTGGTGGCATGGGCGATGCTCTATTGGCTTGAAGGCATGCTCAAGAGGGAAGCTGAACGACCGCTCACGGCGAAATAGATTGCTTTCAGAGGTGTAATAATTGCGGCGATCTGTTTGATGATATATCAACAGTTGATGTATCATTGTACCGTCAATGGCGGATACGAACGATATCGCGAAGGTCCCGTTCTATATGATCGAGCGTGTGATCAAGACATACAGGCAGTTCGCGCAACGCAGGCTGATCGCGGCAGGATCATCGGTCACGGTGGATCAATGGTTGATCCTGAAC
>JAEZDL010000219.1 GCA_023418095.1 Bacteroidota bacterium | reverse complement strand
CGTTCTCGCTTTCGAAGGTGCTGTAGTAGTACGGCGTGCGCGCGGGGAATTCGCCGGCGCAGGTATCCACCAGTTTGTACACGCGCTTTATGCCGAGCTCGTTGCGCTTTTTGTACACTTCACTTTCGAGGCAGCGCAACAGGTGCGCGATCTGGCGATCGGCGTAGCCTTTTTGTTTGGCTTCGAAGAGGAGGTCGCGCGGGATGGTGTCCAGCGTGTATTTCTCCACTTCGCGCTCGGTGAGGATCATGTCCTCGATCTGTTTCAGGAACCAGATGTCGATGCGCGTGAGCTCGTGGATCTTCGCGAAGGGAATGCCCAGTTTGATCGCGTCGTATACGTGGAAAAGGCGGCTCCAGCTGGGGTTCGCGAGACTGTCCAGAAGCACGGCGGCATCGCGCGTCTCCTTGCCATCGGCACCCAGGCCGTTGCGTTTGATCTCCAGGCTCTGGCAGGCCTTCTGCAGCGCCTCCTGGAAACTGCGGCCGATGCCCATGGTCTCGCCCACGCTCTTCATCTGCACGCCCAATCGCCGATCGCTTCCTTCGAACTTGTCGAAATTCCAGCGCGGCACTTTTACGATCACGTAATCCAGCGTGGGTTCGAAGAAGGCGCTGGTGCCGGTGATCGGGTTCTCCAACTCATCGAGGCGATAACCGATCGCGAGCTTGCTGGCGATCTTGGCGATGGGGTATCCCGTGGCCTTGCTGGCCAGCGCGCTACTGCGGCTCACCCGCGGGTTGATCTCGATGGCGTAGATCTCCTCCTTCTCATCGGGGCTCACCGCGAACTGCACGTTGCAGCCGCCCGCGAAATCGCCGATCGAACGCATCATCTTGATCGCCAGCGTACGCATCTTCTGGTACGTGCGATCACTGAGGGTCATCGCCGGGGCCACGGTGATGCTGTCGCCCGTGTGGATGCCCATGGGATCGAAGTTCTCGATGCTGCAGATGATCGTGACGTTGTCGTCCTTGTCGCGCAGCAACTCGAGCTCGTACTCCTTCCAACCCAGGAGCGCCT
Organism: Bacteroidota bacterium; assembly: GCA_023418095.1. GTDB lineage: Bacteria > Bacteroidota > Bacteroidia > Flavobacteriales_F > PHOS-HE28 > PHOS-HE28. The sequence continues at coordinate 14,865 of JAEZDL010000219.1, read as the reverse complement.
TGTCGATCATCACTTCGTGGATCGGGCTGATCTGCAGGCCGTACTTCAGCAACTTGTCGAACTCGGCGGGATCTTTCACGAAGGCCGCGCCCGCACCGCCCAGCGTGTAGCTCGCGCGGATCACCAATGGAAAGCCGAATTCCTGCGCCACCTTCTTGCCTTCAAGGAAGCTGGTGACGGTCTTGCTCGGCGCCATGGGCACATCGATGCTTTCCATCAATGCACGGAAACGCTCGCGGTTCTCGGTGATGTCGATCGCCTCGGTATCCACACCGATCATGCGCACGCCGTGCTCCTTCCAGATGCCGAGCTTCTCGCATTCGATCGCGAGGTTCAGGGCCGTTTGTCCACCCATGGTGGGCAGCACCGCATCGATCTTGTGCTTGCGCAGGATCTCCTCGATGCTCTCGGTGGTCGGCGGTTTGATGTAAACATTGTCGGCCGTGACCGGATCGGTCATGATGGTGGCCGGGTTGCTGTTGATGAGCGTGACCTCTATGCCCTCGTTGCGAAGTGAGCGGCTGGCCTGTGATCCCGAATAGTCAAACTCGCAGGCCTGACCGATCACGATGGGTCCGCTGCCGATGATGAGAACGGAGCGGATGCTTTTGTCTTTGGGCATTTCCGGTGTTATAACCGGAGCGCAAAGGTAACCCGCAGCGGGGGAATGGATCGGCGTTGTGGATAACCGGCGGGGTTTGTGGGATCAAGTCAGATTCACGTCGTTAATATTCTCAAACTATTTTAGTAGCGAAACCATTCCATCCATGAGACGAGTTCTACCTGGCTTATTCATCGCGCTTTCAACATTCTCAGCGAATGCACAGATCATCTATGATGAAGGATCATTGATCAGTGAATTGAACGTTCAAGAGGAGGCCGATGCATTTCCTTGGCTGTCTGCTGATGGCCTAAGGTTGTATTACAGCAAGACTTTCGAGGGTAACATCAGCCACATCGCTTATGCGGTTCGAGAGAATGTAAGTGCACCATTCGTATTGATGGATACCTACCTCGCTGGTGCCACCACTGACGGTACTTCCTGCTGGCTCATGCCCGATGAGCTCACCATCTACTTTACCTCATCAACCTCACTGCGTAAAGCGACCCGGTCTTCCATAGGCGAACAATTCGGCCAATTCGTTACAGTTTCTCTAACAGGTGTATCCCTTGGCAATTTGAAAGGTCCGAGCCTAACACCAGATGGATCTCAATTGATAATACGGGATTTCAGTATAGACGGATTTCGGAAGTTCATCAGTACCGGTCCAAATTCTTTCGCTAGTTCAGGGACATTCGATCCCGGGTTACCTGATCAGGGAGGTGGTAAGATGGATCATACCGGCCTGGCATTTTACTTTGATGGGGGTAATACTGTGCTCCATACACTTTTCCGTATGACACGCACCTCACTTTCTTCTGATTTTTCAAATATGCAAGAATTAAATGGTTCCGTGTTCAGTAATGATTATAGCTGGATCCAGCCGACAGTTGCCGAAGACGAAACAGTAATGGTCCTGGTACGGAATATCACCAACATGTGGGATGAAAATGAGCTTTTTCGATCACATGGGACAGAAATATTGGGGATCGACGATCTCTGGCAAGAGAGATTGATGGGATATCCAAATCCCGCCGTTGACCAGATAGATCTGTTCATTCCAGGATCTTTGGGAGATAATTTCATAGAGATCATGATCTTTGATATGCAGGGCCGGACCGTACACTCCAGTATCAAACGAAGGACCTTTCCACACAGGCAAGATCTCTCCCATCTTTCTCAAGGAACCTACATACTTGCCGCTATGGGCAATGGACGGAGTTACCGGACGACGGTGATCATCGAGCGCTGAGTAGCTGTGGTGGTTGTTTGGAGCCAGCCAGTGACCACTCTTTTAATCGTTTGGTCTCTCCCAAACCCACCTGATATATTTTCGCGCCAGTAACCGCGATCCGCAGAAAGCGGCTTCAACATCCGTCCGTTCCAAACTGATCTGGATCCGATCGATCCACTGATCGCGCACATACTAATTTTCATCCATTGGAGATCACCGATGCGATCGAGCAGCGTTCAACACCGTTCGATCTGGATCATTCCGGTCCTCTGCATGACTTTTTCCGCCGCCCATGCGCAATTCGAACCGGTGGAGATCTTCGGCATTGTTACCGATCAGGATACGAAGGCTATCATCCATCAAGGCATCGTGATCGCCACCGATCGGCATGAGGCTTCCCATACGATCACCGTTGAATTGGACAGCACAGGATCGTATTCGTTGGAACTGCCGTATGATCATTCGATCAGGATCGAATTCACTTCGCCAGACTATGTTCCACGCCATGTTCTCGTGGATCTGAACAACGTCCCGATCGCAAGCAGGCGCGCTGGTTTTGGAATGGAGATCGATGCGGTGCTTTTCAAGGAATTGCCCGGGATCGATTATTCCATCTTCGAGGAGGAACCGACCGCGATCTGCCTTTACGACAAGGAATTGAAAACGCTCGTGTGGGACATGAGCTACATCGTGAGCACGAAAAAATTGGTGCAAGGCACATTGGAAGAGCATCGCGCGATCAGCGGATCGGGGAAGTAGTTCACTGCGCGTTCAGTGCGAATTTGCGAATGATCTGGTGCTTTTCGCCATCCTTCAGTCCGCTTCGCAACAAGATCACTTCGTTCACTGTTTCTGTTCGTTGGATCTTTTCAGTCTCCATGATCTCCCACGCGATCGGAAAATTCATTTCATCCAACTTGCGCGCGATGTAGATCACCGGCCGTGCTGTAGGATGAATGCCCAAACGCTTCAACCGCTTGTTGCTTTGAATGCTTTTCCGGATCGATCTTTTCAGATCGTTCAATGGCCTTTCATCAACAGGAGAAATGAAAATGCTTGATCGATCAGGGAAATGCTGGATCCGCTCAAAGACCATTCTGATCGGTTTGGATCCAGCCACTCCCAGCGCGATCCCTTCGATCAGATCCCGTTCATACTCGATCGGCAGATAAGCGAACAAAAGCGTCATGTGCGCAATGGATCGGTCCCCGCGAAACGCCCCGATCCGATCGAAGATCTTCGGCTTCAGCTGGGTGATCACAGCGATCATTTCCTGCGATGGAGAGATCACGACCAAATACCTGAAGATCTCCACCGAAGTATCGAACAGCGCCGGCTGATCGCCCCAATCCTCCTCATTTGCGATCGACTTCCGGCTCGGCATGCAACAAAGTTCGGTTCACCTCATCAGATGGTTGGATCTTTGCGGTAAAGAGGTCATCTGATCTTCTGATCATCTAATCCTCTGATCGACCCTTGCCTTCTTTCACGCACGGCTTCAACCTGCATTACCGGACTTACGGCAACGGTCCGATCCATTTCGTGTGCTTCCACGGTTTCAGCCGATCGGGTGGTGATTTCTGGTTCCTGGGGAATTCATTGGGCCGCAAATGCACCTTCCACGCGTTCGATCTGCATTTCCACGGAAGCAGCATCGGCGATCCGAAGCGTGCAGATGATCCGTTCACACCAAAGGAATTGGCGGATTTCTTCATTGCATTCGCCGATCACCTCGGTCAGCAGAAGATCTGTTTGCTCGGCTACAGCCTTGGCGGAAGAATGGTCTTGAGCCTGCTCGAGACGATGCCCGATCGGATCGACCAGGCTTTCCTCCTGGCGCCGGACGGTTTGAAAATGCGTCCGTGGTATCGCGGGTTGGCCGCCTCACCGATCGGCCGGAGCATGTACCGCGCATTGGTGGATCGGCCGGAACGCTTCCATAAACTAGTGCGGAGCCTGCGCAAGGTGAATTTGCTGAATGACCGCATGGTGGAATTCGTGATGCGCCACACCAGCGCGAAGGAAAGAAGGCAGCTGCTCCACGATGTCTGGCTTAGCTATCGCTTGATCGAACCCGATCTGCGAAAGGTGGCGGAGAACCTGAAGGAACATGCTGTCAGGGTGCATCTTTTCTTCGGAAGGCACGATCGCGTGATCCCGCCCTTGTTGGGAAGAGCACTGAAAACCCTTGCGCCGGATCATGTGACGCAGGAGGACCTGGATGCGGGGCACTGGCTCCTTGGCCAACCGATCCCGGATCGGATCGCGGAGCACCTCGGCCTGAAATGAAGAAAGGGAGCATGAGCTCCCTTTCGATCGGATCTTGGTAAGAACCTACTTGTGGCTTGGCTCGTCGCTGGTGGTGAGCTTCTTGCGGCCGGTGCGGCGGCGCGCTGAAAGAACGGCCCTGCCGGCAACGGAACTCATCCGCTCACGGAAACCGTGCTTGTTGGTGCGTTTGCGCTTGCTGGGCTGGTAGGTACGTTTCATCGCCGTGGTCTTTCTTGGGCACCGCGATCCGGTGCGGGGGTGCAAATGTAGCGGTTTTCACCACTTCAGCAAATCGATCCATGGAAGCCTGATCGGAATGAGTGCCCTGGCAGCTACTACGGCTTAATCACCTTCCAGCGAAACGCACGCGATCCATTCCCAGCGCCCGCACCGATCCATCATCGAATTCCAGGATCAGCTTTCCTGTTCCATCCACATCCATCGGCCTTGCGATCACGGGTTCTCCATCCAGGAGCATTTCCGCCCAACGCCCGCGCGCCCAAAGCTCCGCCGCATATTCCGCTGACAGCAGATCGCCTTCTTGCCGGTAACGTTCCTCGAACTTCTCACAGAACCCTGAAAGCAACTTCCATCGATCCAGCGTATGGCCGCATTCCAAAGCAATGCTCGTGGCCAGCAATTCCTCTGGAAGCGCAGTGTTGTTCACATTTATTCCGATCCCAATGATCGATGTGGAGACGTTCTCGCCCACGAGTTCGTTCTGTATGAGGATGCCCGCGATCTTCCTTCTTTCCACGAGGATATCGTTCGGCCACTTGATCTTTACTTCACCCTTCACTGCGGACACGACCAGATCATGAACGGCGAGCGCTGCGATCCGGCTAAGCACGAACTGCTTGTCGGCGCGAAGGCCTTGGGGTATCACCACCATGCTGAAAGTGAGGTCCTGGCCGGGAGCGGAGATCCAGGATCGGCCGCGCTGGCCCTGTCCGGCGGTCTGCTCATGTGCCAGTATGACCGTTCCGTGGCGCACTTCGCGGGCCGCGAGCATTTCGGCAGCGATCTTGTTGGTGCTGGCCGCCGACCGAAGCTCGATCAACTGCCTGCCGAATACTTCTGTACGTGTTTGGAACGGCATGAAAGGCTTGCCCGCAGCGAGGAAGGTAACTTCGTACCTTTGAACGGACCAAGATATACCGGATGAAGAAAACTGAGGGCGACTCTGCCGCCCGCTTGGTGGATGCCATTGTTGCAGGCATACAGGAAGTGAAAGGCAAAGACATAGTACACCTTGACCTGCGCGATGTACCGAATACCGTATGTGATCACTTCCTGATCTGCCATGGCGATTCCGCCACCCAGGTGGAAGCGATCAATGGATCGGTGCAGAAATTCGCTCGTGAACGTGCAGGTGAAAAGCCTTGGCATACCGAAGGTGAGCGCAACTCCGAATGGATCCTGATGGACTTCGTGAACGTGGTGGTGCACATCTTCCACCGCGACAAGCGTTCTTACTATGCCTTGGAAGACTTGTGGGGGGACGCCGCCCGTACGAGCTATGATAACGTGGCGTGACCAAGTACACCAGACCGAACGTGGATAACAACCCGAACAATAAGAAGAACGACAAGAACGAGAAGGACAGACCCAAACGCTCCTTCAACTTCTACTGGATCTATGGGATCATCATATTGGTGATCCTGTCGATCAACCTTTTCCAATACAACAGCGGCAGCACGCAGGAGATCAGCAACGCACAGTACCGCGATATGCTCGTGGCCGGCGATGTGCAGAAGATCGTGGTGGTGAACGAACAGCTGGTGAAGGTCTACATCAAGGAAGAGGCGCTGAACAAGGAACCGCACGCCAGCAAGATCAAGAGTTCGCCGATCACCGGACAGAACACGTTCGGGCCGCACTACCGCTTCAATATCGGCACATCCGATCTGCTGAAGGACCGGTTGATCTCCGAAGCGGAGAAGTACGAAGTGGCGTACGATTTCGAAACGCAGGATAATTGGGGCCGCGAGATCCTCAATTGGGTCCTGTTCTTCGGGATCATGATCGCCATCTGGGTGTTCGTGATGCGCCGGATCGGTGGCGGCGCAGGCCCTGGCGGGCAGATCTTCAACATCGGCAAGAGCCGTGCGCAGGTGTTCGAAGGTGGGAAGAGCACCAACATCACCTTCAACGATGTGGCCGGCCTGGCCGAGGCAAAGGAGGAACTGCAGGAGATCGTGGATTTCCTGAAGACACCCAAGAAGTACACCGACCTGGGGGCAAAGATCCCCAAAGGGGCGTTGCTCGTGGGCCCGCCGGGAACCGGGAAAACACTGCTGGCGAAGGCGATCGCAGGTGAAGCACAAGTGCCGTTCTTCTCGTTGAGCGGATCGGATTTCGTGGAGATGTTCGTAGGTGTTGGTGCCAGCCGTGTGCGCGATCTGTTCAAGCAGGCGAAGGAAAAAGCGCCCAGCATCATCTTCATCGATGAGATCGATGCGATCGGAAGAGCGCGTGGCCGCAGCGTGAGCATGGGCGCGAACGACGAACGCGAGAACACGCTGAACCAGTTGCTCACCGAAATGGACGGCTTCGGGACGAACAGCGGCGTGATCCTGATCGGTGCCACCAACCGGGCCGATGTGCTCGATCGGGCATTGATGCGCGCAGGCCGTTTCGACCGGCAGATCTTCGTGGACATGCCCGATCTGAACGAACGGAAAGAGATCCTGAAGGTGCACCTGAAACCACTCAAACTCGACACCAGTTCAGTGGATGTTGATTTCCTTGCGAAGCAGACGCCGGGCTTCAGCGGGGCGGATATCGCCAACATCTGTAACGAAGCAGCGTTGATCGCCGCGCGGAAGAAGAAGAAATCCGTGGACCGCCAGGATTTCCTCGATGCTGTGGATCGCGTGGTTGGCGGCCTGGAGAAGAAGAACAAGATCATCACAGCCGATGAGAAACGTGCGATCGCCTATCACGAGGCCGGGCACGCCACAGTAAGCTGGCTCGTGGAACATGCCAGTCCGCTGGTGAAAGTGACGATCGTGCCGCGAGGCCGATCGCTCGGTGCGGCATGGTATCTCCCCGAAGAGCGCCACCTCACCACTACCGAACAAATGCTCGATGAGATGTGCGCTGCACTTGGAGGACGGGCGGCCGAGGATGTGGTCTATGGCAAGATCAGCACCGGTGCTCTCAGCGATCTGGAAAAAGTGACCAAGCAGGCGTATGCCATGGTGAGCATGTACGGGTTGAACGAAAAGCTCGGTAACGTGAGCTATTACGACAGCTCGGGCCAGAACGAATATTCGTTCGGCAAACCCTACAGCGAGGAAACGGCCCGCACGATCGATCAGGAAGTAAGCAAGATGGTTGAAGGCCAGTACGCACGCGCAAAACGGATCCTCACCGAGAACAAGGACAAGCTCACGCGTCTGGCGAACCAATTGCTGGAGCAGGAAGTGATCTTCAAGGAGGATCTGGAGAAGATCTTCGGTGATCGCCCCTTCCCCACCATGCCGCACGCCACGGTGCCGGGTACCAATGGCCATCCGAAGCCGAGCGTGAGCGAGCCCAACGATCCGATCCCTGGCGCGGCCGGCACCGGAACGGTGAAAGCCTGAAACCGCGACATCCAACAATGGGGAACTGGACACTGATACTCAGTACTGGTTCTTCCCATGAAGCGGAGATCGTGCGCGGATTGCTCGAGGAACACGGCATTCCGGTGGTGATCATGGATCATCGATCCACCCCCTACCCCCCTTTGAGCGAGACCCGAGTATACGTGGATCGCGATGATGTGGTGCGCGCCCTGTACATTGTGCGCAAAGATCACGAAGCGTGAAGGAGATCCATGTAAGGGCGATCACTGGGAGCATCTATGTACTTGTCGTCATCTGGGCGGCATTCTCAGGGATCACCACCACTACACTGCTATTCCTGCCGGTGTGCATGATCGCGGCCAGGGAGATGCATGTGCTGGTGTGGGGCGAAGATGACGGGCCGCCTGTTTTCTGGAGCATCGTAGCGGCCACCATCATGTACCTCACCGTTACCATGGATGCCTTCAGCGCCAATTGGAACGTGGTGCATTCCGCCGCAACCGGCTTCGCTCTTTTGCTGGCTTCCGTAGCCGTTGCGCTCAACTTGAGCATTCCACCTGTGAAGGGCCTCAGCAGTGTTCTGCTCGTGATCTGCCTGGTGGGTGTTCCCTTTGGTTCACTACCGCACATGTTCCATTACGATGCGTGGATGTTCCTCGGCTTCATGATCATGCTGTGGACGAACGATACGGGCGCTTACCTGGTGGGCAGAACGATCGGGCGAACGAAATTGATGCCCGCCGTATCACCGAATAAAACGGTGGAAGGTTTCGTTGGTGGTGTGGCGCTCACCATGGGGGTGGCCTACTTCCTCTCTTCGTTCAACGATTTTCTATCGGTGGCGGAGTGGCTCGGTTGCGGCGCTATCATCGGGGTGATGGCCACGCTGGGCGATCTGTTCGAATCGGCCTTGAAACGGGCGCGTGGTGTGAAGGATTCCGGCGTGATCCTGCCCGGCCACGGTGGCATACTCGATCGGTTCGATGGTCTGCTGCTCGCGGCCCCCGCCGTGCTCATCTTCCTGCGGCTCGTGCATTGAGGACTGCGGCTATCTTTGGCCGCGTTGAAAGGTTCGGAACATGCGGCTGCACCGTGAAGGCACACCAACCCTGCTGCTGAGCACATTCGTTGTTGCTGCAGCGATCTTCGCCATCTGGTGGTGGGCGTTGATGCCATTTACATTGCGCGTACTTGTCACTGTGCTGGTACTGGTGATCTACGCGATCGTGATCTATTTCTTCCGCGTTCCATCACGGATCAGTGCGATCGATGATCCCCATGTGCTGGCGCCTGCCGATGGCAAAGTGGTTACGATCGAAACTGTTGAGGAGACCGAATATTTCAAAGGAAAACGGATCCAGATCAGCATCTTCATGTCGCCATTGAACGTGCACGTGAACTGGTACCCGATCGGCGGAACGACGTCCTATTACAAATACCATCCGGGGAAATACCTCGTGGCGTGGCACCCGAAATCGAGCACGGAAAATGAACGAAGCACCGTGGTGGTAAAGCATCCCAGATACGGCGAAGTGCTGTTCCGCCAGATCGCCGGAGCGCTTGCAAGGCGCATCGTTACCTACAGCCGCGAAGGCCAGGCCGTGGAACAGGGAAAGGAATTCGGCTTCATCAAATTCGGATCGCGTGTGGATGTGTTGCTGCCGCTCGATGTGGATGTGAAGGTGAAGCTCGGTGAGAAAGTAAGTGGCTCCATCACGGTGATCGCCAAGTTCAAGGAGAACCAATGAAGAAGGTCCTGCTGTTGTTCATCCCCATCATTCTTAATTCATGTGGGAATGAAGGCAATGGTGCAAAGGTCGAAGACCGATCGGGGTACACCGGGACTACGACCGGAATTCCTACTACTCCGTTGAGCGAATTGGGGATCCGCTTCGATGGGCATTACAAGGAACAGGTGCAGGATGTGGTGTACTTGATCCGTTTCTTTCCGAACGGCCATGCCGTGCTGATCAATGGGATGCAGGATGTAGCGAACGAATTGCCCGCCTACCTGCGCCAGGATGCGATCGGCGATCCGGTGATGGGCTGGTACAATGTGCCGGTGACCGTCCAGGGTGACAGCATCTTCTTCAGGACATATCCGGAAAAAGGCGAGATCAGTTACCGCGGGGTGGTACCGAGCACTTCCATGGTGCGGCTCTTACGGCACAGCCACATCAATGGTACGCGTTCGATCAAGGAATACATCTTCCAGCCCGATGCGGCTTCACGGCAGTAGGATCGGTCGCAGTTCATCAAGTTCCTTCACCGTGTAGGTCGCTTGCGCATCGGGCTCGCATTCGGCCGCGAAATGCGCATGATCCCAGCCTGCCCGCCGCGCACCGATCATATCCGCATACGGATTGTCGCCGATCATGAGGCATTCCTCCTTGCGCGCCCCCGAGATCTTCAGCGCATGATCGAAGATCTTCGGATCGGGTTTCTTCACCCCTGCCTTTTCGCTGCTGATCACAGAGGCGAACAGGTGCACGATCCCACTGCTTCTCACCTTGATCGCCTGCACTGCGTCGAACCCGTTGGTGATGATGTGCATCCGGTAATGTTCATCAAGGTCCTGCAACAAGCGTCGAGCACCGGGCATCAGCACCGGTTTGTACGGACAGCGTTCGAGGTACTTGCGCGCCAGCCGATCGGCAAGCCGTTGATCACGGATCGCGAAATGCATCAACGTATTCCTGAAGCGGAGGATCCGCAACACATCGCGGTGCAACCGGCCGGCCTCGTAACGCGACCAAAGCCCTTCGTTCACTTCTTCAAAAGATGCAATGAACGCATCCTGATCCGATACGCCTAGGGAATTCAGATCTTCTTCCGCATACAGCTCACGCAATGTTTCGCGTGAATTCGCACGGAAGTCCCAGAGCGTGTGATCGAGATCGAAAAAGAGATGCGAGTATTTCCTCACTGCGTAAGATTCCAGAAACTGCTCAGGATGATGTCCCAAACGAGCACCGAAGAGAACAGGATCGGTAGCGTTCGCTTGTCGTTCCTGAAATAGCGCGCAGCGAGAATGGTGCCGATCGGAATGGAGATCAGCACTGGTGTAAGCGCCGCGAGGCCGTGCAGGCCCTGGTTGCGCTTCACTTTCACGATCAACTTGTTGGTGCGTGTGAACGATCGGCGGCCACGGCGGCGACCGAGCAGCACAGCGTTCATACGCCTATCCTCCATGCGGCCAAGGATCCAGCCACTGCCCAGAAAGAAAACGGTGACACCGATGCAGCCACCGATGCCGGTGATGATGATGGTTTCGACCAGATCGTAACCGAGACTGAGCGAAAGAAGCGGCGAGAAGGCGAACTTCACCATGCTGGTGAAAAGGATCAGGGCCACTTCAAGTATCGTCTTCATCAGATCTTGGCGCCGTATGCCAGATCGCCAGCATCGCCCAAGCCCGGCACTATGTAGGCCTGTGCCGTCATCTCCTCGTCGATCACGCCGATCCAATAGCGCGTGCCCGATGGAAGATGCCGTTTGGCATATTCGACACCTTCGGTGCTCGCGATCGCCGACACCACATGGATCGCACGCGGCCTGCCCATGCGCAACAGCGCGCGATAACAGTGCACCATGCTGCGCCCTGTGGCCAGCATGGGATCGATCAGCACCAGCACACGATCCTCCAGCGAAGGGCTCGATAGGTATTCCACCTCGATCTCGAAGGAGTCCTCGCCCCTGCGGTGTTTGCGGTATGCGCTGATGAAAGCGCTCTCCGCCCGATCGAAATAATTCAGCAGGCCCTGGTGCAACGGCAATCCAGCACGAAGGATCGGCGCGAGCACCGGTTGTTCCTTCAGCATGGAACAGTACGCCACGCCCAATGGCGTGATCACTTCGTTGGTGGAATATTCGAGCACACGGCTCAACTCAAGCGCGATCGCTTCGCCCACGCGCTCCAGATTCCTGCGAAAACGCAACGGATCCTTCTGGATCTCCACATCACGCAGCTCGGCGATGAATTGGTTCACCAGGCTCTGCTGCCTTGCGAGTTCCATTACCATGGGCACTTCATTTGAACCATTTGAAGGGAGGCGGGAGCGAATTCCGCTGAAGGCGTAAATATACCTTCCGCACCGCACCGAAACCGGAATTGAACCGCGCCACCGAAGCCGTATTCGATCCCGCGAAGTCAAGCACGATGCCCGATCCGGCGTGCATCGCGATGTAGTGATCGGTTATCCTGAACATCGGTCTCAGGTGAAGGGATCCAGGATCCGCGGCGGATTTGTAGAAGATCGACCGGCCCTCCCATTCCATGAAACACGCGGCCGCCATGAGCTTTCCTTCACTCCGGAAGCCGTGGATCGAACATTGGCCAAGCCCGATCGCGTTCTCGATCACCTGTTGCAATGTGGCATGGTCCAGTGGAGTTCCGCTCTTGAAACGCCTGGCCGTGGTGCTCTTGAAGAGCGCTGTGAATTCACCGGCGGTGATCCCCTGTTCAACCTCGACGGAACGATCCTTCAGATTTCGGCGATGTCCTTTGGAATAACCGGTACGCAGTTCGTCGATCGGCCGATCGAGGGGCAACACCTGCTGATCCAGTCCGGTGATGATGTACCGATCGCTCTCAAGATCGATCATCACCTCGTTCAACGCGATGTCGATCAACTTGAATTCCGCAGGGATGGCTTGAAGGAATTGTTCCCCGATCCGCTTTGAATAATGTGGTGCGAATACTCCGAGCTGCTGTGTTCCATAAGGCTGGAAGAGGTACTTGAAGGAAAACTTCCGGCGCCAGGTAAGTGGCATGATCGCACCCGAGGCATGATCGATCAGCGCATCCCAACCGGGACTGGTACGATCGAGGACCCAGCTTTGCGCGTACCATATGCGGTTGCCGCATGCGAGCAATTGCTGGTCCCACCACTTTCCATCGATCTGCGCATGCGGAATATGTTCGATCATGGTGCGGCTGCTTCACAGACCTGCTTGAACGCTTCCGGCCATCCCTTCCGCTCGCCATGTCCGCTCAGGAACCGATCGTGCCATACGCTCACGAACGTGCCGTTCACCGCGCGCACGGCCCGGCTCATGTCGAGCATCGCCGCAGCAGCTTCCTTCGGACGCATGCCCATGTGATCGTGCAATGCACTGTCCATCGCGGCGAAAGGGTGCAGCACAAGATCGGAGACACGCTCCTGTTGCAGATCATACCAACGGAAAGGCGTGCAGGTACCGGCGCGGAAACCGATCCGATCGCTGAAGCCGAGGGAATGATCCTCGAGAATGCCCTCCGCTTCGAGCTCACGCAGGGTATCAGGCATCCTCCAACGAAGGAAATGTTGCCGGCTCGTACGGATCGGAACACCGGCGGAGGCGTGCAGACGTTGCTTTTCGCGGGCGATGGTACCAGGCCGCGAACTGCTTTCATAGGAAGGATGGATGCCGATCTCGATCTCACCTGCAAGCTCACCAATGGCACGACGCATCTGCTCATGATCGATGTTCGCTGCATGATCGAAGGCCCCACGATCTTCGACCAGCACGAAGGCGATCGTGCGCGCCACGGCCTTGGATCGGGCGGCCTCGATCAATACGCTCTGATCGGCGAAGGGATCCGGTCTTGCCCCGAGCAGAACAGCGATCCTTTCCTGGGCGAGTGAAGGTGAACCCTTCACCAGATCGCGCAAGGCAGCGCCACCTTGTTTCCAGAAAGGCCGGCCAAGGTATTTCAATCCATTATCGATGTCGGCGGTGACCACATGCTGGTAACGCCGATCCGGAGCAGGAAGTTCGGGGAATTGCGATCGGATCGCATGGGCCGTTCGCATGATCCAATGATCCACGATCGGCCTGCCGGCCAGTTCATGCTTCACCATGAAATGATCCCGTGAACGCATCCTTGCATGCTGGTCCTTTTCGTGATCGAGGTATTCCTCGTAGCGGCTGATCAGATGGAAAACCGCTGCGAACAGATCGAAACCATTCTGATCCCTGAAGATCACCGGCAGTTCACCATCCATGACCAATTCCGGCTCGAACGGCTCGATGCCGGTATTGTTCAACCAGCCGCTTGACGGGATATGAAAGACGCCGGCACCGGGATCGGATCTACCGTAGAACAATTTGGGGCCGACACTGCTGCGGAACGTCTCCGCATCATCCACCATCATCAGATCCCATCCCAGCACCTGGTGAAGCACGTGCTCGATCACGTACTTCGCACGAGGCGACGGTTCATCCATGTAGATAAGCAGCATCTTTTCCCAGAAGCAAAGCCGAGCGCGAAGGTCGCATTCCCTGGATCAACGGCTTCAATAGATCACGAAGCCACCATTTCAACTTGAAGCGAACGATGCTCCGCGCCGAATTTTCCCTGATGTCCTCTTCGACGACCGCGTGGGCCGCCGCCAGATCGATCTGGATCTCCCGGGCACCATCGATCTCCACTTCGTGCATCACCCCTTTGGATCGCAGGTTCGGTTCGAGCGCAGTGAATGAATTCACGTACCCCGGTCTTTTGGCATAGAGTTCGAAAACGCGATCTGTCGTGCTGCCATCAAGATCGGTGTACCGCACATGGAACCTGCGCTGCGTGCGGTATTTCACCTTCGCCATTTCCTCCACGTGATGCACGTAGGTGAACGCGGGCTCGAGCGGAAGATCGATCGCAAGCAATCTGAACGAATGCTCCCTCAACAACGCGAACGGTGATCGCGGCCCGAAACTGCTGGGATCGCCCGAAGCAAGGAATGCACCCTGCAACGAACCCGCAACAGCGAAAGAATGCAGCGGATGCGCTGTGCGCCTTGTTCGCGGATGTTCCAATGCCGCCTGGCCGAGCGCACCCGAGATCGTGGGTGTTCGCGCCCGATCGAAGGATTCACCGCTCTTGAGATCATAGTTGAAGGTGGGGACCACGAGCGTTCCGCTTTCACCGATCCGTTGCAGGAACGCATCAAGCAACATATCGGGATGGAATTTCGCACGCGATCTCCTGAAGGTCCACGCCAGCCGGGTGACATCCGCCATCAACAGGATGCGGTCGCCTGGCATCACGCCTGAACGTGCTGGCCAGCTGCCCAGGTCAGGCGCAGTCAAGTGAGCCGCCTGAAGTTGTACCATTCCATCACGTAACCGAACGATCCCACGAAAGGCACCGAACTGGGATGTTCCACCACCACCTGCGTTTCGATGTTGCGCACGCCTTTCTGTTCGAACCA
>JAEZDL010000217.1 GCA_023418095.1 Bacteroidota bacterium | reverse complement strand
TGATCAGTTGCTCATCGAAAAGACCTTTGGTGGGACGCTGCTTCATGATCTCAAAGAGATCGAATGCCGCTGGGATCGTCAAGATCCTACAAGGTCAAGTAATCAACAAGTTTTTAGAGGTGCCCATAAGTCAGGGTATCGTTCAACGCTTTCAACCTTCGGGGGAATTGGATCTTGAATATGGTGATAGTAGTGTTGTCTCGATCACATTTACTGATACAATTGATTATACCGTATGGTTCAAGGATGCGGCGATCTATCCGGATGGCAGGTTGTTGGTCTGTGGGGATCGAAGCAGTTTTTCATTGTTGTATCAGCCTACTAGCTTACGCGCAGTGCTTTTCAGATTGAATACGGTTGGATCTTTGGATGTTGGTTTCATGGAAGAAGGGATTGCATACCTCAATGGCTATTCTTATAACGGATACGGTCCATATGGAGCTCCATGCACGATAGCAGAATATATAGCATGTCCTATGGTGAAATTAGGTCCCTTTGGAGAGTTATATCTTATCGAACATCGCAGACTGACAAATTCATGTACAGCAGGTCCTTCAACATACTTTTTAACCATTAATTTTTCTTCGAGCGGGTTGCAAATTCAAGATGCTGTGATCCAATCCTCGACTTATAATTACTCTGCATTCCCACTGACCGCTTCCATTGGATTTAATGGTATTCTTTCAACGACTTACCGAAGCAATATAGTCAATTACGGATTGACCTATGCAACATGTCACGATCCATATTTCACTCCATGTATCCCTACTCTGAGTGCAACCATTTTTGATTCACTCACATGGGCAATGATATATCGTGGAAGCACAATAGATGCCCAAAATCATTTCATACATCTGGCATCTGCTAGTGCGTATTCTCAGGGTGTGATATCAAGGTTAGCCATCCATCGCACTACCACCTACGATCTTTCCGGAGATCCAGAATGGGGCACCAATGGTTTTGTCTTCTACGATAGCGCGTACGTGGATCGGCCTACGGGCATAACGATCCAGGTTGATGGCAAACTGCTGGTCGGCGGTGTACAGAAGATCAATGGGATCGAACGGCCGATCGTGCTTCGTTATCACAACATTCCAGATCCACGAGCGAAAGTTCAACTAAAAGTATTCCTGGGCGGTGCGTATGATCCATCCGCAGGTTTGATGAACGACCAGCTCCGGACCGATGGTCTGATCCCGTTTCAAGATCCGTACACAGCGTCCGGCTTCACGTCGATCTCATCAACTTATATGCACGTGGTCGAACCTTCAGTGCTTGAAACCACTGGAGATTCAGCGGTGATCGATTGGGTATGGCTTGAAGCATTGGTTTCAGAAGATCCAACACAGATCATCGCAGCCCGGGCGGCATTGCTTCTCGCGAATGGTGCAGTGACCGATCTGGACGGACGAAGCATAGTGAACATGAATTGCGGCGCCGGCCAATTCCACCTCCGCGTTCGCCATCGCAACCATCTTTCAGTGACAACCGCAGAGCCGATCGCACTTGGGATCGAGCCCGCGATGGTCGATCTTACTTCACCGAACACAGCGACATTCGGCACCGAAGCGCAAATGATGATCGACGGTGTGATGATGATGTGGCCCGGCGATGCGAAAGCAGATGGGATCGTGAAGTACATCGGTGCGGGCAACGATCGCGATCGGATCCTGGTGGCGATCGGTGGCACTACGCCAACGAATGTCGTAACCGGTTACTTTAACGAGGATGTGAACCTTGATGGTTCGGTGAAATACGTCGGCCCATCCGATGATCGCGACATCATTTTGCAAACGATCGGAGGGGAGATCCCCACATCGATCCGCATACAGCAATCACCGTAGATCTCGCTGCATTGTGTTGATCATCCGATCCGATCAGAACTTCGGGCATGGCACCACCTTATGGCGGCGCATCTTGTGCTTGCGCGGCCATTCGTAGATCAGGCTGATCTCGTGGGCTCCGGCCGATCGCATGGTGAGCTTGCTGATCGTGATATCGTAACTGTAGGTGAAGCGCAACTGGCTTTCCGTGGAAACGCCCACCATGAGGATCATCGCTTCACTGTTCCCATAGCCGGGTTCGTATGATTTCACGATCGGAAGGCCGCGGTACCAGAGACCCGCGCTCAACCGGTGGTGATCGATGTAGCCGCCGAGATCGAACTGGTCCCATTTCGCCTGGGCCTTGTAGTGCCCGGCGATGGTCATCTTGGTATCGCTCCTCCTGAATTTGCGGCCGTCGAGCGGGAACACATAACCGCTGTGCACCGAGGTGCGCATGGCCAGCCGTGCCTCGCCGCTCATGAGCAGGCTCTGGTTCGGCCGGTTCAGGTGGTTCAGCGAGAAGCCGATCCAGAATTGTTCACTGTAGAACAATCCACCTGTGGCGATATCGAGGTAATCGATCCCCTGCACGATGTTCATCTCGATCGAGCGCGGTGCATTGTCCCTGATCACCTGATCGGCGAAAAGGAATCCCGAAGGGTTCACACCGCGCATGGTGTAACCCAGGCGAAGACCTGCGCGGAACGCATGACGATGGTTCAAACGCGCTTCATAGCTGTAGTTGATCGCGATGGAGGTGAACGTGAGACCGTTGCTGCCGGCCTGATCCTTCAATACCCAGCCACCCAACCCGCAGTTGAGCCCGCTGAACCGGTGATCGTAAGCGAACGCATACGTTTCGTAGCCGGGCTGAACACCGGGCCATTGCAGGCGGTAGTTCAGCGCCACGCGATCCTGCTGCGTGTTGCCCGTGAGCGCGGGATTGAGGTACTGCGGTGCAGCGTAGAATTGCGTGAACTGCGGATCTTGTGCAGAAACACCGCAAGCCAGAAGCACGAGTAGTGCCGAGAGTATGTGGCCGGCCTTGGTGATCATCGGAACAAGGTGAGATCGGTGAGTTTCTGGATCTCGCGACCGTCTACGAAGCGGATCCACGTTTGTACCACGTACACGTCCTGGGGGCTCAATTCGCCCTTGTAGTAGCCATCCCAGCCGCGCGTGAGCTCATCACTTTCGAACACGAGCTCGCCCCAACGGTTGAAGATGCGCATGCGGAAGTCCTCCACATGTTCCACGAAGGCGTAGAACACATCGTTGCTGAGATCGTTCGGATCGAAGGCGCCGCCATTGCCGCCGCCCTGGCCGGGTGTGAAGGCGTTGGGCAGGGTAATGTCGTACACCGGTGTGATCTGCAGGATCTGCGTTGCGGTGCTCGTGCATCCGTTCGCGCTCTGCACCATCAGTTCCACTTCGAAGGTGCCGATGTCGTTGTAATTATGTGTAGGGTTGATCGCGGAGCTGGTGCCGCCGTCCCCGAAGGTCCAGTTGTAGGAGTTGATGTTGCCCGTGCTGAGATCGGTGAACTGGAAGGTCGCTTGATCCAGGGCTGCCGTGTAGGCTGAAGGAGTGAAGGCCGCCACGGGAGGCACATCGGCGATGATCTGGCCACTGGCCGGGATCGTGGTGGTGCAACCGAACGGCGTGGTAACAGTGACCGATGCGGTGTACGTTCCGGCGTTGTAGATCACCAGGGGTGAAGGCACGCTGGAGGTCTGCCCATTGCCCAGGTCCCACGCCCAGGTGACATTGCCCAGCGGAATGTTGGGGAACTGCACCGTGAGCGGCGCGCAGCCCTGGGCGATGATCGGTGGAAGTTGCACGGCCGGTAATACGTCCACCAGCAGGGTAATTGTTTCATTCTGGGTGTCGCCGCATGAATTCGATAGGATCACCGGTACGTTGGTGCCGCTGCTGATCGGGAAGGTGAAAGGCCCGGTGCCGTAAGCCTGAAGCGATGGCCAGCTGAGCGCATAAGTGCCCGGATAACCGCTGACGCTCGCACCGATCGTGACCTCTTCACCGGGACACACCGTGGTGTTGCCGTACACGTTCAGATCCGCCAGCGAGAGATCAAGCACATATACCATTTCGGTGAGAGCTGGTGCGCTGCAGCCCGCGCTGTCCGTAACGCTGAGGAAGACCACTTGTGATCCGGGGAACTCAACGGTCAAGGGATTCCCGGTGCCAAGCGTGCCCCAATCGAACTGGTAGCCTCCATTGCCACCCTGGGCTTCGGCGGTAAGGATCACCGGCGCGTTCACGCATACCGTATCAGGCACCTGTGCCTGCACCAGGATCGGATCGGGCTGGTCGATGATGGCAGCGGATGATGTGACACAACCGTTCTGGTCGATCACCTGTACTTCGTGCACACCCGCGGCCAGGTTGAACTGGGTGAGGCCGATGCCTCCGTTGCTCCAGCTTGCGAGATAAGGCGCTGTTCCGCCTTCGATCTGCAGATCGGCCTGGCCGTTGCTTCCGGCATGGCAGGATACATCCGTGGTAATGATCGAGGAGATCACCAATGGATCGGGTTCGGAGATGGTGGCGGAGAACGTGCTGTCACAGCCGAGTTGATCCGTTACAGTAAGGGTATAATCACCTGCGGCGAGCCCTGTGGCCACGGGAGCGTCCGGCGCGCCTGCGATGTCCCATGCGTAGGTGAAGGCACTGTTGACCGGTGTGAAGCTCAGTGTCCCATCCGCCGAAGCATTGCAGTTCGCATTGTCAGCGAGGATCGATGCATCGATGAATGCGTTCGCCAGGGTGATGTGAACAGTATCCGTAGCGGCCGGACATGTCTCGTTGCCTGAAGTGGTGAGCACCAGATCGACCC
Organism: Bacteroidota bacterium; assembly: GCA_023418095.1. GTDB lineage: Bacteria > Bacteroidota > Bacteroidia > Flavobacteriales_F > PHOS-HE28 > PHOS-HE28. The sequence goes on along the minus strand of JAEZDL010000217.1, from coordinate 21,931 downwards.
CGCCCGCAAGGATCTCGGTTATCGTCGGGAAGTATTCCACCGAAACACCGTTGTCGTTGAACGCACCGCTTCCACCGCTCCAGGTACCGCTGGGCGCGTTGGTCACGTTGCCCTGCAATTGGATCGGGTAACTGTTCATGCACGCGATCGCGTCGGCACCGGCATCAGCGATGTTCGGCAGACCGATGCTACCGATCGTTACCTCACCGATGGTGGGTGCGCAACCGTTCGCATCGGAGATCGCAACGGTGTAGGTCCCTGAAGCGGCGGTGATCGATGATTGGTCCGATCCGTTGCTCCAGGAGTAGGTATAAGGAGCATGGCCTCCCGTGGCCAGCACTGAGGCCGATCCATCTCCCGAACCAAGGCAGTTCTCGTTGTTGCTGATCAGCTGCAGGATGGTGATCGGTGAAGCGGGACCGATGAAGACCGGCAGTTGCGTGGCGCAACCATACATGTCCGTCACGCTCAACTGGTAACTTCCAGCGCCCAGGCCCGTGGCCGTAGCGGTGTTCTGTGCGAGCGGATCGTTCCACAGGTAGGTGAACGTGGCGTTCTCCGGTGTGTAGCTCGCAGAGCCGTTGTTCAATTCATAGCACGTGGCATCCGTTGCCGTGATGATACCATCGGCGAAGCTGTTCGGTATGCTGATCACCAGTTGATCTGATGCCGGCGGACAGCCGGTATTGCCGATCGTGGTGAGCGTGAGCGTGACCGTTCCGGCAGCGACATCCGCAGGTGAGATCACATATTGCGCAACAGGACCTGTACCGGTGAAGTAACCGGTGCCGCCGCTCCACGTTCCATCCGGCGCGTTGGTAACGCTGCCTTGCAGATCGAGGATAAGATCATCCATGCAGGCTATCTGATCGCCCCCTGCATCAGCGCTGTTCGGGAGGGCCGCTGCGGCGATCGTTACCTGTGCGGTCGCAGGCACGCATCCGTTCGCATCGAATACCGAAACGTTGTATTCACCCGATGTGGCGACGATCGTATCGTTCACCACACCATTGCTCCAGATATACGTGTATGGGGCCGTGCCGCCAAGGGCCACCACGCTCGCAGATCCATCACCCGTTCCAAGGCAGGTCTCGGGATCGGTGACCGTTTCCACGATGAAGAGCGGATCGGGCAGCTCGATCTCCGCAGGAAGGGTGATCGTGCAGCCGAATTGATCGGTCACAGTTACTGAATAAGTGCCCTGGCCAAGGCCGGTCACCATCGGTGTAGTGTTGTTGAACACATCCCACTGGTAAGTGAAACCCGGGATCGCCGGTGTGTAAGCGGCCGATCCATCGGTGGAGTAGGAGCATGTCGCATCCGTCGTGGTGACCGATCCTCCCTGAAAACTGTTCGGGATGAAAAGAGTGACCTGGTCGGAATCCGGCGGACAGCCTGTATCGGTGTCGCTCAGGAGTGTGAGGATCACGCTGCCCAGATCGATATCGGCTGCTGAAGGGGTGTACTGGGCTGATGGTCCATTACCGGTGAAAATACCGGTGCCGCCGCTCCAGGTGCCACCTGGTGCGTTGATGATGTTCCCGGTCAATTGTACCTGCAACTGGTCCATGCACACTACGATGTCCGCGCCTGCATCAACGCTGATCGGTAATGCAGCTGCGCCGATCGTGGCCTGTGCTTCAGCGGGCGCACAACCGTTGGCATCGGTGATCGATATCGTGTACGTACCCGAGGCTGCGGTGATCGAAGTACCGGTGGCGCCCGTGCTCCAGTTGTATTGGTATGGCGCTGTTCCACCAGCGACGCTTACTGTCGCCGATCCATTCCCTTCGTTCAAACACGTTTCATCAACGATGATCACTTCGGTGATCGTGACAGGATCCACCGGGCCGATGGTGAACGGAAGTACCATCGAGCAGCCATGGATATCTGTAACCGTGAGCGTATATCCGCCTGCGGCCAGCCCGGTTGCTGTGGCCGTGGTCTGCCCAAGTGGATCGCTCCAGTGGTATTGGAAGATCGGGTCGCCCACCGTATAGCTCGCCGATCCGTTGCTCAGTTCGTAGCAGGTCGCATCCGTCACCAAGAGTACACCATCCTGGAAGCTGTTCGGGATCAGGAGGAGCACATCATCCGATGCAGGTGCACAACCGGTATTGTCCGTGGTGGTGAAGGTGAGCACCACGTTGCCAGCAGCGATATCAGCGGCGGAAGGTGTGTATTGAACGTTCAGGCCGTTGCCGGCGAACGTTCCAGTTCCGCCACTCCAGGTACCGGTCGTTGCATTGGTGACAGTGGCCGCCAGGTCGGCGGTGAGCGCATCCATGCACAGTACCTGGTCGCCACCAGCATCGGCGGAATTTGGCATGGCGGCGGTTCCGATCGTGATGTTACCTACGGCCGGCGCGCAGCCGTTCGCATCGGTGATCAACACTGAATAGTTACCGGATGGGGCCGTGATCGTAGGGCCGGATTGGTTGTTGCTCCATTCGAACTGGTATGGGGCGGTCCCACCTGAAACGTTCACTGTTGCCGATCCGTTACCCGCGTTCAGGCACGTTTCATCCACCGAGGTGATCTCCACGATCGTTACAGGTGATGCGGGACCGATCACTGCGGGCATGGTGATGGTGCAGCCGAAGGCGTCGGTCACCGTTACGTTCAATGTACCCGCTTCCAAGCCCGTGGCCGTAGGGGTTGTCTGTGCAGCGGGGTCGCTCCAGAGGTATGTGAAGCCGGGATCGGCCGGGGAGAAGCTCGCCGAACCATCGCTGGTGCCATAACACGTGGCATCTATCGCGCTCACGGAACCATCGGCGAAACTGTTCGGTATGGTGTAGATCACATCATCGCTCGCTGGCGGGCAACCGGTATTGTTCGTTGTGGTGAGCGTCAACTGAACGCTTCCTGCGGCGATATCGGCCGCGCTCGGTACGTATTGCATATTGAGGCCACTGCCACTGAACGTACCTGTACCGCCGCTCCATTGGCCGGTGGTGGCGTTCGTTACCGTGCCGCTCAATTGGATCGGGAGCTGGTCCATGCACACCACGCCATCCGCGCCGGCATCCGCTTCATTGGGTAACGCGGAAGTGCCGATGGTGCCGGTCAACAGGTGCGATACGCAGCCGTTCGCATCGGTGATCGATAGTTCATAGTCACCCGGCACATCGGTCATGGTGGCGGTGTTCTCGCCATTGCTCCAGGTGTAGATATATGGAGCGGTCCCGGCGGTGATCACAGCCGTCAGGCTTCCATCGTTCGTACCCAGGCAGGTCTCATCAACTTCCTGGATCGAAGCGGTGATGCCAGGCAGTACTTCCACGGAATACACATAGGTCTGGAACGCCGGGATGGGGCATGCACCATCGTTCACGTTCACGATGAATGGGAAGAAACCGGCCGTACCAGGCGTCGCGGTCCAGCATACGGTGGCGGTGATCGGATTGGTGCCGGTGAAGGTGAAAGTGGATCCCGGCAGGTTCTGCTGGATATTGCTGAACGCGTCCAGTACGTTTGCCAAGTTCACGTCACTGATCTGCATATCGAAGCAGAAATCACCTGATTCGCAGACCTGCACGGCCCTTGGACCAGTCTGCACCGCGGCGCCGGTGAGGTTCGAGACGAGCCCCGTAGCGGCATCAGGCGGGATGTTGTCGCAGGGATAGGCCACGAACTGCATGTCGCGCATGATCGTTCCGATCACCTGCCCGGCCTCATTGTATTGCGTTACCCGCACCACCACCACCCAGTTACCGGCCGTGTTCAAGGTGAAGTTGATCAGACCCGTGACGGGATCGAGGGTGATGCCCGGGATCGGAACAGCACCGGTGTTGGGCGCCAGGTAAGGGATCGGGTTACCACCCGCCTTGCGTGCACCGATCAGAGCGTAGCTCAGTGAATCGGCCTCCGGATCGAACGAACCGTAACTGAAGGTTACCGGGTAACCGAGGCACACGTAGGGGATCGCCGTATTGGTGAACACCGGTGAATCATTGCAGGGTGCGACAGCATTGTTCATCACCGCTTCGATGAACATTTCCTGCGTACCGGGGTTCATCAGGTTGGCGATCGCATTGTTCCGGTAGATGTTCGTCCACCGGATCGACCAGGAATTGCACGGCGGCAGAACGATGGTGCCTGAGTAGATGTATTGCTGTATGCCGGGCAGGGTCCCGCCGTTGCAGGTGCTGTTCGGAAGTTCCATATCGCACAATTGCGAGATCTCAACTCCACCGGGCGTGGTCACCGTAAGGCTCCGATTTCCGCAAGGGCTGGTGAGCTGCAGCGTATAGGAGGGATCCACATTGATCCCCGCACAATCCCGGTACACCACGAGCTGTATCCGGTACGTGTTGGGGCCAATGCATTCCCAGTAGATCTCACCGCCCGACATATGCGTGGCGCCTGCTCTGATACCGGCGAATGCCACTAGGATCAGGATGATCAAGTATCGTAGCCGCATGCATGGAAGTGTTTGTGACACATCCATCGTACGATCGGGCGGCGCGCTGGGTTACGATATGGGCCAAGCCCGATCCTGTTCGCAGGCGCCGCCAGCAAGCGAAGGGGCGATGTTCACTGGCCGGCTGGAAGGCTGCTCCTTCCTTCCCAGAAGATCGACGAGCGCACTCGTGATCCCGGGAAGATCGAATTCGAATCCTTCCTGCAACAAGCGTGTCGGCACCACGCGGCGGCTCTTGAGGATCAGTTCGGTCTCGGTCCGCATGAAAAAGGCGCCCACCTCCAACATCCACTTCGGCTTCGGGAAATGGACCCACGGCCTGATGTGCGCGCGCAGTGCCTCCATCAACATCCGATCGCGGACCGGTTCAGGTGCGGCCAGATCGTAAACACCTTCCGCCTTCTGTGAATGCATGATGAATTCGATCGCGCGCACAAGATCCTTTCCATGGATCCAGCTCACGAATTGTTCACCGCTCCCATGCCTTCCACCCAGACCGATCCGTGTGAGTGCAGCAAGCCGCGGCAGCACTCCGCCCAGCGTGCTCAACACCATGGCCGATCGGAGCAGCACGAGCCGTGTCCTTTTCCGATCGGGATCCAGTGCGGCTTGTGCCACGGCTTCCCATGTGCGCGCCACTTCCACGCTGAAACCATTTCCGATCTCGCCGGTGAACTGATCCATTGGCCTGTCCTCGGCATGCCGGTAGATCGTGGCGGTGCTCAGTTGGATCCACAGTTCGGGTGGATCGATGCAGCGCTTGATCGCGTCTCCGATCGCGATCGTGCTGGAAATGCGGCTATGGATGATCTCCCACTTATTTGCCTTCGTGTAGCGGTTGTCCACCGAAGCACCGTTCAGTCCGATCACGGCTGCCGCGCCTTCCAACCGATCGCGTAAACCGATCGGACCGGGGGGGGCCCAATGCACATGTTCGATCCCATTCTCCGATCGGTCCCTACCGCGCGTGAGCACGATCACCTGGTATCCTTCACTCCTGAAATGCCTTGCGAGCAACCGGCCGATCAGGCCCGTACCGCCGGCAAGTATGATCTTCTTCTTCATGGCTTATTGGGAAATGTTGAGGCTCATTTTTTCAAACTTTCAGTAAATATTGAAACTTAACGTCAAAAAAGGATCATCGCATCAGTGTTGAGGCCGCCTTCAGGAACCACTGCACATCGCGCCGGGTGCTCTTTTCCAGAACGCCGTCCAGGCGCCCGGTGAGATCGTGCAGATCGGCGGTTAGTTCGCGGAAGGCCTTTGTTTCCTTATTGTTCCCGGAAGTTTGTTTCAGTTCGTTCAGCAGCATCACCATCGGTTCCAATTCACGTTTCTTGCGTTCACGTATGATCTGGGTGGCGATCTTCCAGACATCCTTTTCCGCCTCGAAGAATTCGCGCCGTTCACCCTGGCGGAGCACCCGGCGCACCAGGTTCCAGTCGATGAGCGCACGCAGGTTCATGTTGGCATTCCCGCGGCTTATGTTCAACCGGTCCATCACATCCTCGGTGCTGAGCGGATCGGTGCTCACGAGCAGCAGGGCATGCACCTGTGCCATGCTGCGGTTTATGCCCCACTGGCTGCCGAAACCTCCCCAGGCCTGGATGAATTTTTCCTTCGCTTCGGGGAGTTCCATGGTTCGTTATCGTTGGGACGAATGTACGATCGTTGTTTTCGAACTTCCAAATTATATTGAAAGTTTATTCCAGATCGAAGGTCGCGTGGTCGAGCTGGTTGAAGAAGTCGCCTCTCGCTCCTCAACTCCTTCAGTTCCTCAACTCCTCAACCGCCTCAACTTCCACCGTTATTCACAACTTCCAGCCTCTTTATCCACGATCGGGACAGCTTCAAGGCCTTCCGGCTACATTGCGGTTTCGCGATCGACGACGAAAATGGCGGATCTCCTACAACTCCTTCGAACACATTTCGGTTACCATGAATTCCGTCCCGGTCAGCGGGAAGTGATCGAACATGTGCTTTCCGGCCGGGATACGATCGTGCTGATGCCCACCGGTGGGGGTAAGAGCCTTTGTTACCAGATCCCGGCACTTGCCTTCGAGGGGCTTACAGTGGTGATCTCGCCCCTGATCGCACTAATGAAGGATCAGGTGCAGGCGTTGCAGGGGAACGGGATCGCTGCGGCGTACCTGAACAGTTCGCTCACCTTCCAGGAGGAGATGGCGATCCTCGGCCAGATCGGGGACCGCCGGATCAGGCTGCTGTACGTTTCACCGGAAAGGCTCTTCCAGCAAGGTTTTCTCGATCGCCTCGAACAATGGGGAGTTTCACTCTTCGCGATCGATGAGGCGCATTGCATCAGCAGCTGGGGCCATCACTTCAGGCCGGAATACAAGCATCTCGCCGTGCTGAAGGCACATTTCCCTTCGGTACCGTTGATCGCGCTCACCGCCACTGCTGACAAGGCAGTGCGATCCGATATCGGCAGCGATCTGCGCATGAACGATCCGCTCACGTTCATCAGCAGCTTCGACCGGCCCAACCTGTCGCTCGCAGTGCTGCCCGGGCAGGATCGCTGGCGATCGATCCAACGCATCGTGGAACGCCACGCGGGCAGGTGTGGCATCATCTACTGCAACAGCCGCGCGGGTGCCGAAAGACTGGCCGAAAAGCTCCGATCCGTCGGTGTGCGCGCCGCCCACTACCACGCGAAGCTCGAGCAACAGGAGCGCAGCAGCACGCAGGATGATTTCATCCAGGGCAAGGTGCACGTGATCTGTGCCACGATCGCTTTCGGCATGGGGATAGACAAGGCCGATGTGCGCTTCGTGATCCATTACAACCTGCCGGGCACCGTGGAAGGTTTCTACCAGGAGATCGGCCGGGCCGGACGCGACGGACTTCCGGCAGAAACGATCCTTTTCTACAGCTATGCCGATGTGCAGACGCACATGCATTTCATGGAGGAGGTGCAGGATCCGAAATATCGCGAGATCCTCGGGGCCAAACTGGAAAGAATGAAGGAATATGCCGAGGCACAGGTGTGCAGGCGCAACATCCTGCTCAGCTATTTCAGTGAGGAGGTGGATCGGCCCTGCGGCAATTGCGATGTCTGCAAGGACCCGCCCAACTATTTCGACGGCACCGTTACTGCCCAAAAGGCGCTGAGCGCCGTGGTCAGGAGCCTTGGGCAGCTGAGCCTGAGCACCCTTGTGGATGTGCTGAAAGGCACGAACAGCCCTGAAGTGATCGAGAAGAACTGGCAGCGGATCAAGACCTTCGGCGCCGGGAGCGACATCAGTGCGTTCGCTTGGATCCATTTCATCCAGCAATTCATCCAACTCGGTCTGTTGGAAGTTGATTATCGCGATCATCATCACCTGAAGGCCACGCGCGCGGGCGAAGCGGTGCTTCGGAATGAACGCCAGGTGAGCCTGGTAACGCCCGAAACGATCAGGCAGCGCCAGGACCGGCCGAAACGTACCCGTACATCCATCGCGGCGGAACCTGCCATCAATACCGATCTGCTCTCCAACCTGAAGGCGCTACGCCGATCCATCGCCACCGATCTGGGCAAGCTTGCATACGTGGTATTCAGCGATGCCACCTTGAACGATATGGCCGCGAGGCAACCCACGGACATCCATCAATTCAAGGCTGTTTCCGGCGTGGGTGAACACAAGGCGGCCCAATACGGAGAACAATTCCTGAAGGCGATCAGGAATTGGCAGCGCCCCGCAGTGCCCGCCTATTGAGCGCGGTCACCTCATGTGGGGAGAAGTTTTCCCACCCAAGGGTGATCTCATTATTGTCCAACAGCACGCCCATCCGGGATCATCGTGCATTTGGGTGCAATGCATAATATTTGACAGGGGCCTGTGCCGATATAAATTCACCACACCACCATGCAGTTGATCCAAGTGAGTTCCGCCGACCTTCATTTTTCCAAGATCCACTGGCCCGGTGCCCAGAAGCAGGAGGTTTCAAGACCGATGCAGATGATCAACAAGGTGTTGAACAAGATGGGCGCACCGCTCTGGCTCACGCCGCGGTTCGATTACCGGGAGGATATGGTGAGCATGGAGCAGGTGGTGAATTTCCAGCACCTGATCGCGCGAGTGCTCGACGCCAATGTACCCGGCGATGTGGTTGAACTCGGTTGTTACATCGGAAGCACCACGTCCATTATCGGTACCATTCTGCGTGAGGCCGGCGCCGATCGCGGCTTCCATGTTTACGACAGTTTCGATCACAACCTGAGCCGCAGCAAGATGGATGTGCTGGGCACGTTCGTTTCCAATATGAAGAAGGAAGGTTTGGAACTTCCGTTCATCCATCGCGGCGACATGTACGCCTCAGTGCCTGCCGAATTGCCTTCGAAGATCGCTTTCGCCCACATCGACCTTGGCACTGGCGGCGATCCTGAAAGCCACAAGAAATGCCTGCTGCATTGCCTGCAACATGTCTACGATCGCATGTCCCATGGGGCGATCGCCGTGCTCATGGACTATCATGAGGATGGTGTGACCATTCAGGGCGCGAATACCAATCCCGGTGTGAAACAGGCGTGTGATGAATTCTTCGCCGGAAAGGAGGAGAAGGTGTACACCCTCTATGGCGGGCCGTGCAGCCACGGTTATTTCAAGAAGCTCTGATCAAGGCGCCTCCGGGCCGGATCCCTTTCAGGTACATTCATCGAGCAGATCGGCGGCCTTCCGGGCTACTTGTGTTCCGATCGCAACGCCCATTCCACCGAGCCTTACCGCAAGCACGATCCGATCGGAACGCCGTTCGATCAGCGGTGATTTGCTACTGCTTCCGAAGGCCATGATCCCGCTCCACTTCTGTTCGATGGAGAAGTCGGTTCCCGGCAGGATCATTTCCTTCAATAAACGCCGCAGTTCGCTCTGGATCAGTTCGGTGGATCCTTCCTCCGTGGTCGATTCGCCGGTAGGATCAAGGTTCCTTCCGCCCCCGAAAAGCACGCGGCTTTCGAATTCCCTGAAATAGTAGAAGCCTTCACCGTAATGGAAATTCCCCTTCAACTTCAAACCTTCGATCGGTGAGGTGAGGATCACCTGGCCGCGACCCGGCACCACATCCACTTCCGGCAACAGATCTCTTGTATAACCGTTCGTGGCCAGTACGACCTGCTGCGCTGAGATCGGCGCTTCACCATCGATCCGCAACTGAACATGATCTGAATTTTCCTCGATCGCCGTCACCCTGGCGGCCGATCGGAATTGCACCCCTTCGGTGATCGCCTTTCGAAGCAGCGCGCTCATCATGGATCCACTGTTGATCGATCCTTCCAGATCGGTGGTGGCCAGGTGATCTATTCCCTTCAGCCCGAATTGCTTGATCAGATCATTCTGCCAGCGGTACGCGCGCCTGCCGAACATCGGTTCCAGCGCATCGTTCAACACATCGAACTTTTCCTGTACTTCGGTGTACAATGGATCACCAGAAGCGAAGATCTCATGTCCGCCGGAAGCCTCGAAACCGATCGCCTCATCGCCAAGTTCCTGGCGCAGATCACGCAGGCCTTTCCACCGAAGCTCCACCCGCGCCATGGCAGCGTCCATTCCTTCGTTCCTGATATCGGCGATCAATTCACTCGGGCTTCCGAAGCATGCGAAACCGGCGTTCTTCACGCTCGCTCCGCTCGGAAAACGGCCTTTTTCCAAAACCACCACATGATGGTCGGGATGCCTGCGTTTATACATGATCGCTATGAAGAGCCCCACGATGCCACCGCCGATCACGGCCACATGCGGCCTTACCTGGAACGATCGGACTTCCCAGATGCTGGGTGCTGGAGTGTTCATCATTCGCGGGGCTTCAGGACGATCTCAACCCCAAAGATCTCGTAAATTGCGGCGTTCGATGGATCATCTGCAGGATAGGATCGGATCGGGAGCCATTCTTCGATCACAGTGGCTGTTGCCGTTGTGCATCCTGCTGCTCGCATTCCTTCCTGCCACACTCCGTGCCCAACTCGATGTGGTGATGGTCTACGGAACGGTGAAGGACATGTCATCGGCCAAAAAGCTCGATGGTGTCACCGTATCGGTCTTCAAGGATGGCGCGAAGCTGGTGGACGTGCTCACCAACGCCAGCGGCAAGTACGAATTGAACCTTGATTATGGAGCGGACTACAAGATCATGTGCTCCAAGCAGGGTTATGTAGGCAAGAACATCAGCATCGATACGCGTAACGTACCCGATGAAGAAAGGCAGGGCGGTCACGGAATGAACATCGACTTCACCATGATGGTGGAGATCCAAGGCGTTGATTATTCGGTGCTGCTGGAACCGTTCGGGAAATCGAAGTACGAGAAAGCCACAGGCACCTTCGAGTGGGACCATGAGTACACCGCGCGGATGCGCGATGCGCAAGCCCGGTTGATGAAGGAATACGAGGATCGCAAGAAGCGCGAGGCGAATGCCGAAGAGGAGTTCGCCAAGGCGATGAAGCAGGGCGATGAGGCGATGGCAGCGAACAACTTCCAGAAGGCGGTGGACCATTTCAATACCGCGCTGGAGATCAAACCCGCCGATCCGGTGGCCACCGCGCGTTTGAGCGACGCACGCATGCGCCTGGAAGGGCAGGACGCCGACAAGAAGCTCGCCGAGCAGTATGCCGCGCTGATAAAGGAGGGCGATGACCTGTTCACAAAAAAGGATTACGAGGCGTCCAAAGGCAAATACACCGCTGCGCTGGATCTGAAAGAGACAGAAGCGCATCCCAAGCAACGGTTGAAGGAGATCGAAACGATCCTCGCCGATCTCGCTAAGAAGGCCGAGGAAGAGAAGAAGGCCAAGGAACTGCAGGAGAAGTATGATGCTGCGATCGCCGCGGCCGATGCAGCGTTCAATTCCGATCAGCTTGACGAGGCGCAGGCGAAGTACACAGAAGCAAGCGGACTGAAGCCAGCCGAGCAATATCCGAAGGACCAGATCGCTGCGATCGCCACGAAGCGCACCGAGCTTGCGAAGAAGGCGGAGGAAGAAGCCAGGCAAAAGGAACTGAACGAGAAGTATCAGGCCGCGATCGCAGCCGGCGATGCCGCGTTCAACGGATCGAAATGGGATGAGGCCACGGCTGCATACACCCAAGCATCGACCTTGAAGCCTGAGGAAAGCTATCCAAAAGACCAGTTGGCGGCGATCGCCGTGAAGAAGGAAGAAGCAGCGAAATTGGCGGAAGAAGAGCGTCTCGCGAAGGAATTGCAGGAGCAATATCAGGCGATCATTTCCGCAGCAGACGCGGCGTTCAATACCGATCAGCTCGATCAAGCGGAAGCGAAGTACAATGAAGCGCTTGGTTTGAAGCCTGACGAAAAGTATCCGCAGGACCAGATCGCAGCGATCGCCACCGAGCGCCAGCAACTGGCCGATCAGGCGGAACAGGAAAGGTTGGCAAAAGAACTCGCGGAGCAATATGCAGCAATCATCGCGGAGGCTGATGCGGCATTCAACAGTCAGCAATGGGATGACGCGGCTTCAAAGTACACGGAAGCTTCAGGCCTGAAGCCGGAGGAAAAGTACCCGAAGGACCAGCTGGCGGCGATCGAAAAGGCGAAGGCCGATCTGGCGCAGAAAGAGGCCGAGGAGCAGAAGGCCCGCGAACTCGAGGAACAATATCAGTCAGCGATCGCTTCGGCGGATGAAGCGTTCAATTCCGAGGATTGGGAAAATGCGATCGCCAAATACACCAAAGCTTCCGGTTTGAAACCGGCGGAAACCTATCCCAAGGAACGTCTCGCGCTTATCGATCAGAAAAAGGCCGAGGCGGCGGAATTGCTGAAGCAACAGGAACTCGATGCAGCTTATGATGCCGCGATCGCTGCTGCCGATCAGGCTTTCGATTCCGGGGATCTTGCCGCTGCCCGATCGGAATACGAAAAGGCTTCAGGCTTGAAACCTGCGGAATCCCATCCGAAACAACGGATCGGTGAGATCGATGGACTTTTGGCCGAACAGGCGAAAGCGGCGGAAGAGGAGCGCAAGAAAGCCGAGCTTGAGGCACGCTACAACGATCTGATCGCCAAGGCCGACGCGGCTTTCAGCGCGGAGGAATATTCTGCGGCGCTGAACGATTACAAGGATGCGCTACAGATCAAGCCCGGCGAACAGCATCCCACCGATCGCATCGCGGAGATCAACGGAAAATTGGATGAAGCGGCCCAGGCAAAGGCTGAAGAAGAACGCCTGCTGCGTGAGCAACAGGAGAAGGAAACCCGTTACAATGATCTGATCGCCGCAGCCGACAAGGCCTTCGATTCACAGCAATTCGATCAGGCACGGAGTGATTACAACAGCGCGCTCGAGGTGAAGCCGGATGAAGCTTATCCGAAGGAACGCCTGGCAGCGATCGATGCAGCGATCGCCCAGCGCGCCCAGGATGAAGAAGCTGCCAGGCTCGCCGCCGAGGCGGAAGCTGCCGAGCGCGCACGACAGGCCGAAGCCGATAGCCTGGCCGCCGCAGAAGCTGCCGCTGCCGCCGCGCGCCAGGCCGAAGCCGATAGTTTGGCCGCCCTGGAAGCTGCCGCTGCCGCTGCGCGCCAGGCCGAGGCCGATAGTCTGGCGGCCTTGGAACGTGCCCGGCTGGAGGAGGAAGCAAGGCTTGCCGCCGAGATGAGCGCCGCCGATCGGGCCCGCATGGAGGAGGAGGAACGTTTGCGCAAGGAGACGGCGGAAGCGGAATACAACGCACATGTTGCCGCGGCCGATCGGGCATACAGCGGGCAGGAATGGGATCTTGCTCGTGAGGAATACAATGCTGCCCTTGCCGTGCTGCCCGATGCCCAGCACCCGAAGGATCGCCTGGCCGCGATCGATGCGGAGATCGCACGGATCGCGGAAGAGGAGCAGCGGCGCCTGGACGCACAGAGCGCGGAGGAACAGGCACGGCTTGCCGCCGAGGCCGAACAACGCAGGCTCGAAGAGGAACGGCTTGCACGCGAGGAGGAGGAGCGCCAGCGCCGGGAAGGTGAGCGGGCCACACAGGAGCGCTACGACGCGGCCATCGCCGAGGCCGATCTGGCACTGGCCGAATTGCGTTACCAGGAAGCTCGTGACCTGTTCGCCCAGGCGAGCGACATAAAACCTGAAGAGACCTACCCGCTCACCAAGATCGACCAGATCGACAAGATCCTCGCAGATCTGGAAAAGAAGCGGATCGAAGATGAACTTGCTGCGGAACGCCTGAAGTCACGTGAAGCCGATCGTGCCCCGACAACCACATCGATCGATATCCGGAAGGAGCAGGAAGCCGAGCAGTTCATGCGCGATGCGCGCGAACGCGAGGAAGCTGAGAAGTATGAGCGGATCAAGAAGTTCAAGTCCGATCTGGAACTTGAAGCCGCGCAGGATGCCGAGGCAGCCGATCAACGCCGTGCGCAGGAGATCGAACAGCGCGACAGTCATTTGAAGAACGCGATCGGCCTGTATGAAGGCGATGAGGAACGCCGCCGCCGCAATGCCGAAGAGATGGAAGCGCTGCGAAAGCAGGTGGAGGAAGCCGAAGCCCGGCGCCGCGACCGATCGGCGGATGTGCGTGCACAGAACCAGCAGCACAACGATCAGTTGCTGGAGGACAAATGGGGGCGCGACCAGGAATGGGATCGCAAGCACGAGGAACAGACCGCGGAGATGATGCGCAGCGTGGAGGATATACGATCCACCGAAGCCGATCGCACCGCGCGTGGTCTGGAGAAGAACCAGCAGTTGCGTGCCGAGGCTGAAGCGATCGCAGCAGGACACGCCGTCATGCGCGATCGCGGCAATGCGATGGTGGAAGAGCGCTACATGCAATTGCAGAATGAAAAACGCGCACTCGAAGTGCGCGAAGCGCAGTTGGTGAACGCGAGCAAACAGTCACGCGAGCAGGCCAAACAGCAACTGGACAATACGCCACGGAACCAACCGCGCGATTTCGGGGATTACAACCGATCCAAACTTGCAACGGAATATGCGCCCGGCGTAACGGAGGAAAGCTACACGGAAGGCAACAAGGTGATCATCCGCCGGGTGGTGGTGAACGGCAACAAGGCCGATGAATACAGCAAGGTGATCGCGAAGTGGGGCACGTTCTATTTCAAGAACGGCCAGAGCATTACCGAAGCGATCTGGGCGAAGGAGACGGAGGGGTGAAATTGTCGATGTAACGTGATGCGTATTTGATCGCAAAGAATAAATTTATCGGCATGACTGCCCATACCATACGATACCCATAGTTAGTGATATGAGAGGCAACTATGATCGGAGCGAGATAACAAAGGTTCACAAGTAGTAATATCAGATCATGTTGTCGTACTTGGTTTAAACCTCCGCAGGGTCTCCGTCTTCGGGACCCTGCGCTTGCCAGATCTCGCGTGAAGGATAGAAGCGGAAAGCCCGGAAGCCGTGCTTTTAACGGCTGAGGACTTGAAGCTCCCCGCAGTACTGCGGGGAGCCTGACCCCGCCTTCGCCAAGGTTTTGGCGGGCACCGCCCGAACAGATCTAAAGCGGGGGCACGCCCAAACCTTCAAAAAGCCACTTCTGTAACCGATCGGCTCCGGCGGCCGTCACATGCGTACTTTCAAAGATCTATGATGAACATGCGCAACTTCCTCACCATCCTATTGCTTCTGCCGCTGATCGCGAATGCGCAGAGCACCCCGGCTTTCGATACGCTGATCCATGAACTGGTGACGCCCGATGGACCCGGTGCAGCTTGGCTTGTTGCGAAGGATGGCAAAGTGATCGCACGTGGTGCGCGCGGGATGGCCGATCTGGAGAAGCAGGAAAAATTGACGCCTGAGCATGTCTTCCGCATCGGCAGCATTACGAAGCAATTCACCGCGGTGGCGATCCTTCAATTGGTGGAAGCAGGAAAATTGAAGCTCGCTGATCCGATCTCGAAATATGTTGAAGGCACACCCGCGACATGGAACAAGATCACCGTTCAACATCTGCTGGACCACTCGAGCGGGATCAAAAGCTACACGGGCATGGAGGCTTTCGATACGGCTACGCAACAGAAACGCGTGAGCACGGCGCAACTTCTGGAATTCTTCAAGAACGAGCCGCTGGAATTCGAGCCGGGAACGAAGTGGAACTACAACAACAGCGGTTATGTGCTGCTGGGCATGATCCTGGAGAAAGTGAGCGGCCGCACGTATGGCGAATATGTGGAAGAGGAGATCTTCAAGAAACTCGGGATGCGCAACAGCAGTTATGGCCGCGATGATGTGAAGGTGGATCGGCATGCGACGGGTTACATGAAGGCCGGTGAAAAATGGGAAGTGGCGGCGCCGTTGAGCATGACGTGGCCTTATTCCGCCGGAGCGCTGCTTTCCACCGTTGATGACTTGCATACATGGAACACCGCGGTGATGAGCGGAAAGCTGATCGGGAAGGATCTGTTGCAGAAAGCTCACACCGAGTTGGTGCTGCCCAATGGCGACAGCACACGCTATGGTTTCGGATGGAGCCTGAGCCGTCTACAGGGCAGCCGCACGATCGAACATGGCGGTGGCATCAACGGATTCGTGACCAATGCGATCTATCTGCCGGATGAAGATCTGTACGCCGTGGTGCTCACCAACCAGGAGGCCGATCTGGCGGATGACCTTTCCGCGCGACTGGCTGCGATCGCGATCGGCCGGCCGTATGAGTTCAAGGAGATCACGCTTACCGCCGATCAACTGAAGGAATACGAAGGTGTGTACATGAATGAGGATAGTATGAAGCGATTTATCCGTGCAGAGGAGAATGGCCTTACGAGCCAGCGCGCAGGTGGTTCACGTCATGAATTGAAACCCGACGCGAAAGATCATTTCTTCTTTGATGGATCGTTGAACCAGATCACCTTCCATCGAAATGGAAGTGGAGCGATCGATGGATTGACGATGCACAACCGCGCGTTTGGTGATCAACGGTGGACCAGGCTGGATGAAACTTTGCCAGCGGAAGAAAAAGCGATCGAACTTTCTGCCGACGAACTGCAACGCTTTACCGGCGTCTATGAATTGAAGCCGGGTTTCAATATTACCGTGACGCGCGACGGGCAGCAGCTTATGGGCCAGGCCACAGGTCAATCCGCTTTCGAGCTATTTCCTTCCGCACCGATGCGGTTCTTTTTAAAAGCGGTGGATGCACAGATCCAGTTCCATGCCGATGCCACGGGAAAGGTGGATCGGATGGTGTTGTTCCAGGGCGGTGGCGAGATGGAAGGGATGAAGGTGGAGTGAACGGATCGATCAGTATCCAATGATCCTCTTGCAGATCGCAATATATCCAATACCCATTGGACCCTGCGCCTGCCAGATCTGCGAAAGGGATAGAAGCGAAAACCCCGCAAGCGAGCAGAGCGACCGGGACTTGCAGCGTATAGCCCGGCCTCTTGCTGGCTTGAGGAACGAAAGGCAGCAAGAGGACACGCCCAAGAAAGGAGATACTGTTTGCCGATCCGCTCAACCCTTCGCCTTTCGCGACTTCAGTTGTTTCACAAGATCCACGATCTGTTCCGCGCTCAGCTGCTTGCCTACGAATTTGCGATCGCCATCCACCACGAAAACTTTTGGCGTGCTGTACACATCGTAGGTATCGGCGTAGTTGAGGCTTTCGATCGTGGTGAATTGCGGAATGTATTTGCGCGCATCTTTCTTCGCTTCTTCAAAGACCGTTTTCGTGAGCGCCACGTTCACCCAATCCAAACCGTTCTCGCGGATGAACTTCTTCCAGTCCTTCATCAAGGATTCATCGGTGGCCTTCGCGACCGCGTAGACCTCGACCCCAAGATCCTTCAATTCGTTCTTGTACACTTCGTAGATCCCGGGCATTTCCTTTTTGCAGTGGCCGCAATGTGGATCCCAGAAGATGATCACCACATATTCCTGCGGCAGATCGTACATGCTGATCCACTTCTGTTCGGTGGTGTCGGTGAGGATGATGTTCTTCGCCTTTTTGCCGAGCGTGAGCGGATCTATTTTGTGGGCGCGTTCGCAGAGCTTGGTGAGGTTCTCTTCGCTCATCCAGGTAGCGCGCGACGGTTTGTTGGGGGCGGGGCAATAGTAGGTAAGCGCCATGTGCGTGAACACCGCGTCCATGCCCATGATCTCGCTGCTCTGGTATTTGTTGGTGATGAACTGCACCACGTACTGGAAAACCTCCGATCCATCCTTTGTGCGCGCGATCAGCTCATCGGCGAGCTTGTTGATCGTGTCAGGCACTTGCGGGATCACTTTTCCCACGTATTCCTCCAGCTTGTTATGGAACACGGGTACCCGCACGATCCGATCGTCGTGCAGATCGAAACCGTCCCAGAAATGCGCGCGGTATTGGTAGTATGAAGCGGCGCTATCGAGCGTTCCATCGGCTTTTTTCGGCTCGGGCAGATCCACGCTCATGCTCATCTTCACCAGTGAAGCGGCGAATGTGCCTTCGTTGTTGGCGACAAGGTTCCGTTGGTAATCCTTCACCTGTTTGTCCAGATCCTCGAGTTTGCTTTTGAAGGTGCCTTTTGCGATCGGATCGGGCGCTTTGTCCATCTGTGCACGGATCGAATCGCTTTCAGCCTTCTTGTCGTTCAGGAATCGGATGTAATCCAGGAAAAGCTGGTTCTCCTTGGAATTCTTCACCTGCAGCTTCGGGAGCAGATCTTCCTTTTCGGTGGCCAGTTCGATCACCGGTTCGTTCACGATCAACTCAAAATACTTCGGTCCCGGGACGACCACGGCGTAGACGCCGGCCTTGTAGCCGCGCGTACTGTTGAAGGTGACATGACCTTTGGCATCGGCGATCGCCGTATCGGCGTAATACAGCTTGTTGCCGTAATAGTTGGCGAGATAGATGGTGTCCTTCGCGGCACCATTGATCTGCACGCTGATCTTGCGCTGTGGCGCAGCTGGCGCGGGTTCCTGGGCAATTGCGATCGCACAGAGAAATGAAAGTGCGATCGTACTGGCGAGGTGGCGGAAGTTCATGGTCGCAAAAATAGAAGAGAGGTGGCGGCCCGTGCCTGACAAAATGTGTTCCGATCCACGCATGCATGTACATGCATGCATCGATCACCAGCGCATTCTCCCGATCACGCCACCTGCGTCTTGAACTCGCTGGTGAAGTGGAAGGTGATCTCCGGATTGTTCCTTCTTTCCAGATCGAGCATGTACTGGCTTGGTGCGATGAACACCGGATTTCCATCCTTGTCCTGCACGATCTGCTGTGCCTTCATCCGGATGAATTTTTCCAATTCGCTCTCCGATGTGCTTGTAAGCCAGCAGGCCTTGTAGGCGGGCATCGCCTGGAAGGCGCATTTAGCGCCGTATTCGTGTTCCAGCCGGTAGTTGATCACCTCGAACTGCAGTTCGCCCACGCAGCCCACGATCTTCTTGTTGCCCGGTTGCTGGGTGAAAAGCTGCGCAACGCCTTCATCCGTAAGCTGGCGGATCCCTTTGTCCAACTGTTTGGTCTTCATTGGATCGAGGTTGACCAGTTCACGGAAAAGCTCCGGAGAGAAGGCCGGGATTCCGCGGAAATTGAACTTCGCGCCTTCGGTGAGCGTGTCCCCGATCTTGAAATTGCCGGTATCAAAAAGGCCGATCACATCGCCGGGCCAGGCTTCATCGACTATGCTTTTCGCGGCAGCAAGGAATGAAGTAGGGGTGGCGAACCGAAGTTGTTTGTCCAGCCGGACGTGATAGTAATAGGTGTTCCGCTGGAATTTGCCGGAACAGATCCTTAAAAAGGCGATCCGATCGCGGTGATTGGGATCGAGGTTCGCGTGGATCTTGAAAACGAAGCCGCTGAATTTCGGCTCTTCCGGATCGATCTCGCCGATGTCTGTCGGGCGCGGCTGTGGTGATGGCGCGATGTCGGTGAACGCATCGAGCACTTCCTTAACACCGAAGTTGTTGAAGGCGCTTCCGAAGAAAACAGGCGCGATCCTTCCTTCGCGATAGGCCTGAATATTCAGTGGGTCATAAACGCCTTCGATCAGGTCCACATCCTCACGCAACTGTTGCGCTGGATCCCTGCCGATCTGTTTTTCCAGCACTGTATCGTTCAAAGAATCGATCCGTACGCTGCTGTGTTCCACTTTCGTTTTTCCCGGCTCGAAGATCCGCAGGCCGCTGCTGTACATATCGTAAACACCCTTGAAGGTGGCGCCGATCCCGATCGGCCAGCTCATGGGACGCACTTTGATCGAGAGTTTTTCCTCGAGTTCATCGAGCAGATCGAAGGGATCGCGGCCTTCCAGATCGAGCTTGTTGATGAAGACGATCACAGGTGTGTTCCGCATGCGGCACACTTCCATCAATCGTTCGGTCTGTGCCTCAACGCCCTTCACACAATCGATCACCAGAACGACACTGTCCACGGCTGTAAGCGTTCGATATGTATCCTCGGCGAAATCGCGGTGACCGGGTGTATCGAGCAGGTTGATGAGCTTTCCACCGTATTCGAAGGTCATCACCGAAGTGCTCACGCTGATCCCGCGCTGCCGTTCGATCTCCATGAAATCGCTTGTGGCGCCACGGCGGATCTTGTTGTTCTTCACCGCACCGGCCGTTTGGATCGCACCGCCATAGAGAAGGAATTTCTCCGTAAGCGTTGTCTTTCCCGCATCGGGGTGTGAGATGATGGCGAATGTGCGGCGGTGATCGATCTTTTCCTTCAACGACATTGTACGGCCTTGCAAAAAGGATCGCAAAGGTACCGGAATGATCGCGTGGGATCCCTGGAAAAGCTGCGCCATTCCAATGGACCCGATTACGGTACAGATAACTTTGTGTCCCGTTTATCCCACCTACATGCTGAAAAGAACATTACTCTTCACTTCGATCTTTCTACTTGGCGGGCATTGGATTGGTGCCCAGACTTCCATCGCACTTGTGCCGGAGGCCACCGGCCTGGATGATATCGTGGACATATCACATGCCGGCGATGAACGGATCTTCTGCACGCTTCAACCCGGAACGATCATGATCGTTCTGAACGGTTCGGTGTTGCCGATGCCGTTCCTGGATATCACCGATCGAGTGACCTTCGGCGGTGAACGTGGACTGCTCGGCCTCGCTTTCGATCCGAATTTCGACACCAATGGCTGGTTCTATGTGAATTACACGGCTTCCGATCCCGATCTGGTCACACGTATCTCGCGCTTCACTGTTCCTGATTCCACCCCCAACCTGGCGGATCCCAACAGCGAGGAGATCGTTTACACCTGGCCCCAACCATATGGCAACCACAATGGTGGCGATCTGGATTTCGGTCCCGATGGTATGCTGTACATCGGTTTTGGAGATGGCGGAAGCGGAGGGGATCCGCAGAACCATGCGCAAACATTGACCGATCCGCTGGGCGATCTGTTGCGGATCGATGTGAGCCTGCCTGGAGATACTTTTTTGATCCCTGCGGATAATCCATATGCTTCCTCGATCGATACATTACCCGAAATATGGGCGAATGGCCTGCGGAATCCGTGGCGATTCGGTTTCGATGCGCTCAGTGGTGATCTATGGATCGGTGATGTAGGACAGGGGAATTGGGAGGAGATCGACTTCTGGCCGGCCGAGGATAACAGTGGCCCGAATTTCGGCTGGCGCTGTTACGAAGGATTCGCTCCGTATGACACTGCGGGTTGCGGCCCGGCAGCCAATTATGTGCAGCCGATCGTAGTGCAGCCCAACCTTCCCTGGTGCTCGATCATCGGTGGCCGGGTGTATCGAGGATCGGCATTCAGTTCGCTGTATGGCCGCTTCATCTATTCCGATTACTGTGAAGGGGAATTCCGATCGCTCACACCCGATGGCGTTGGTGGTTGGGTGGATGAATTACTCCTGGCGACACAGGATCAGGGCTTTGTGGTGATCGCGGAGGATAGTGCCCTGGAACTTTATGCAGGCAATAAGAACCAGGGGATCCTTTATCATATCGTGGATCCAATGATGGCGATCACGGAGCGGGGTGATGTTTCCTTCGCTGTCTTCCCGAATCCAGCCACCGATCGGTTGATCGTGGAAGGTGAACTTTCAATGGTGCGTATGCTTGCCTTGTCCGATGCCTCGGGCAGGCTGATGCTTCAGGAGCCGATGAACAATGGAAGCCGGGCAACGATCGACATTTCAGCCATGGCCAATGGCACATACATTTTGAGGCTCACCGATGGTGCGGGGAAGGTGATCGGCCGCCGGTTGGTGAATGTGAGCAGATAGGTTCGCACCAGGATCGCAAAAACAACGGCGCCGATCGGCGCCGTTGTTTTTGCAGCAAGATCCAGGATCAACGTTGGATCACCAGGCGGGAGGAATGGATCCGTTCACCGGCAAGGATCCGTGCGGTGTGGATACCAGCGGCCATGGAGGGATCCAGGGCGATCACCGTGCGTGCCGATCCATCGGCGAATTCGATCCGATCGGAAAGTACCGTGCGGCCCTGCAGATCGATGATCTCGATGCGCGCCATCGGGGTATTGGCCGCTGGATCGTTCAATGAAATGAAGAGCTGATCGCCGTTGTTGGGATTGGGCCAGAGGTTGAATTCCACGGCTTCGT
>JAEZDL010000166.1 GCA_023418095.1 Bacteroidota bacterium | reverse complement strand
CCGTAGAGAATACCGATGGTCCCACCATGGTGATCGCCGGGGCGGGATCGGGAAAGACACGCGTACTCACCGTACGCATTGCGCACCTGCTCACCAAAGGCGTGGATTCCTTCCGCATACTTGCGCTCACCTTCACCAACAAGGCGGCCAAGGAAATGAAGGAGCGTATCGCGAAGATCCTTGGTGCTCAGGGATCCACCGAAGCGCGCAATCTCTGGATGGGCACATTCCACAGCGTTTTCGCACGTATCCTGCGCGCCGAAGCGGACAAGCTCGGCTATCCCAAGGATTTCACGATCTACGATACCGATGATAGCCGCAGCGTGATCAAGGGGATCGTGAAGGAATGGCAGCTCGATGACAAGCTGTACAAACCCAACCAGGTGCACGGCCGGATCAGCATCGCGAAGAACAACCTGATCGGTCCCATCGAATACCTCAACAACGCCGAATTGAGGGCCGGCGACGCTTCCGTGGGCCGCGAGAAGATGGGCGAGATCTATCGTGAGTACGCCATGCGCTGTTTCCGATCGGGCGCGATGGACTTTGATGATCTGCTCTTCAACACCAACATCCTGTTCCGCGATCATCCTGAGACGATGCTGAAATACCAGCAGCGCTTCCAGTACATTCTGGTGGATGAGTACCAGGACACGAACCTGGCGCTATACAACATCGTGAAAACGCTGGCGGCACGGCACGAGAACATCACCGTGGTTGGCGATGACAGCCAGAGCATCTATGCATTCCGCGGAGCGAACATCCAGAACATCCTCAACTTCCGCACGGATTATCCCGATCACAAACTCTTCAAGCTAGAGCAGAACTACCGCAGCACGAAGAATATCGTTGGCGCAGCGAACAGCCTGATCGAGAAGAACAAGGACCAGATCAAGAAGACGATCTGGACGGATAATTCAGAAGGCGAGAAGATCCGTGTTCACCGCACGCTGAGCGACAACGAAGAAGGGCAATACGTGGCGCACACCATCTTCGAAACGAAGATGCAGAACCAGGTGCCGAACAAGGGTTTTGCGATCCTGTACCGCACCAACGCGCAAAGCCGGAGCATGGAGGAAGCGCTGCGGAAACTGAACATTCCGTACCGGATCTACGGTGGATTGAGCTTCTACCAACGTAAGGAGATCAAGGACCTGATTGCGTATTTCCGGCTCGTATGCAATCCGCAGGATGAAGAAGCATTCAAGCGGGTGGTGAATTACCCAACGCGCGGGATCGGGCAGACCACGATCGATAAGGTGATGGTGGCGGCGAGCGGGATGAAGCTCTCGATCTGGGACACGATCATGGACCATCTGCCTGAGATCGGCGTACATGCGGGTACACGAAAAGCGATCGCCGATTTCGTGTTGATGATCCAGGGTTTCCAGACCATGCTGCCCACGCACAGTGCGTATGCGTTGGGTGAAGAGATCGCACGGCGAAGCGGCATCCTGAAGGATCTGTTCGTGGACAAAACGCCTGAAGGCGTAAGCCGCTACGAGAACATCCAGGAATTGCTGAACGGGATGAAGGAATTCAGCGATCCATCGGAAGGCAGCGCGCAGGAAGAAGGATCGGAAGGGATCAGAACGCTGAGCGATTTCCTGATCGATGTGGCACTGCTCACCGATGCTGACAACGACGATCCGAACGACAACGATCGCGTAAGCCTGATGACGATCCATTCCGCGAAAGGATTGGAATTCCCGTACGTACACATCGTTGGGTTGGAAGAAGATCTCTTCCCGAACCTGATGGCCGTGCAGAGCCGCGCCGATCTGGAGGAAGAACGAAGACTTTTCTATGTTGCGCTCACGCGCGCCGAAAAACGCTGCACGCTCAGTTACGCGGTAAGCCGCTACAAATGGGGCAATCTCACCGCCAGTGAGCCAAGCCGCTTCATCGACGAGATCGATCCGAAATACCTCGACATGCCCAGGCAGTTGGATCGATCGGTGAACATGGGTTTCGATCGAAGCACGCCGCCCTGGGCACGGCATAACAAGGAAGTACCAAAGCCGGAAGGAGAAGAGCGATCGGGCAAACCGGTCTACGGCCGCGAGCGATCGGCGCCTGTGCTGGGCAACACACCCCGCCCACCGATGGGCCGTCCGATGAATTCGCCGCCAACACCGGCCCAACGTTCGAACCTGAAACGGATCACCGGCACAGGCCAGCCCTTGGAAGCGACCAGTTCGCTCGGCGCTCCAGCTCCCGATCTGGAGGAAGGAATGACCGTGATGCACGATCGTTTCGGCAAAGGCAAAGTACTGAAGATCGATGGCAAGGCCCCCGATCTGAAAGCGACGATCTTCTTCCCCACCGCCGGGCAAAAGCAGTTGTTGCTGCGCTTCGCGAAGTTGACGGTGGTGGAGGGTTGATCCGGCTTATTGTACCTTTTGTAATAGGATCCGCTCAGGTTGCCCTTGAGTGATATTCCAAGGTGTATCGGGGAAGCGCGCAGAATAGAAACGTAGCCAGGTCCGGGTAGAAAGGCGATCAAACGGACCAAGATCCTGAACTATCATCACTACCTCACTGATCGCTATTCCTGTTGGAACAATTCCTGAGGAAAAGTCGAGGGGAATTGCGATCAGATCTCCCGGGATCGGCATTTGGGTAGTGACCGCGAGATCCCTCATGCCCGCCTGTTCGGCGTACCACCCCCAACCCAAGCTACCTAGGAACCATACTCGATCGGCCTCATATTTTCTAGAGATCACAGAGGCAGAATCCTGATAAAATAGCGCGAAGCGGATATCGGATATCGCCAAAAGGATCCCAAGAATTGCCGTTAATCCCAGTGTTGCAAGTCGCACGCTAGGTTGCATAAGCCTTAGTACCGGCGCAAAATGAAGCAGGAACATCGGCAGCACTAGAAGCAAATGCCGGGTGGCCATCCAGGGTGCAAAAAGAATGGTGAAGGTGGCAAGACTGGCGATCGACAAGATCAATAACAGGAGCATCTTTCGATAGACGTCATCCAGTTCGAAAAACTTCTTCGTAGTAAAGAACAGTACAATGATCACGGCAGCTCCAATGATCGAAAAAAGAATGGGCAGAACACGATCCGAAAAGGCTTGATCTATCAAGCCCAGCCACACCACAAACATGAAGGCTACGATGCTGCCCAATATGGGCCAGATGAACTGTTGGCGTCTGACCAGGACTGTGATCCAAAACCAGGGCATGATCGCGCCAAGCGTCATCAACCATGAAACAATTCGAATGTGTAATCGATCTCCTGAAGGTGGCTCAAGTTCACGGCCGAATAGATGGATCCCTTCGAATTCGAACCAATTCCATATTGACCAGAGAAACACTGTCAACAAGGGGATGGAAGCGATCCAAATGACACTTCGGCCACCGAGCCATATCACTAGAAGAACTACAGGTACCAAAGCGAGCACCGTGTACTTTGTAAGGATGCCGATCGAAAGCCAGATCGCTGCGCATACAAGATCCTTTGTCCGCGGGGTTTGTATGAACCTGACCAGATGGAAAAGAATCGCGCATATCATGGCAAGCATCGGAATATCCAACATCACATTCTGGTTGACCAGGAAAGCTGGCCCAACTACCAGGAGAGCCGTTAGGAATAATGCATTCCCCGGTGCCAGTATGCGGGCAGCCCCATGGAAATAAAGTATCGAGAGACCTGTGAACAAGGAGAGCAGGAGATGCATTGATACCTCACTAAAACCGAAACATTTACCCCAGATGGCCATACAATAGAAAAAGAACGGCGGTTGATTTCCTTGATGAAAGTGTTCCAAATGGCCGCTCCAATTGATAACACCGCTCATCGGCCGGAATGGATCTTCCAAGATCCATTGGGCAGCTTTCAAATGGTAGGCATCGTCGATATGGAACGGCTTGAACAGGTTGATCGCCGTGGCCATAGCGAACAAGACGCAAAGTCCTAACAATTCCTTTGACATTGACGCAATGATAATGCGAGCTACTTTGGCGACAGATGTCTATCCAATTGTCGG
Organism: Bacteroidota bacterium; assembly: GCA_023418095.1. GTDB lineage: Bacteria > Bacteroidota > Bacteroidia > Flavobacteriales_F > PHOS-HE28 > PHOS-HE28. The sequence continues at coordinate 2,913 of JAEZDL010000166.1, read as the reverse complement.
CAGGGAATCTGATCGCCTGGGCGATCGCCTATTTGCTTATTTGTGCAGCAATTCTTCTTCACTTGAATGTGAATGCCCATGGAAAGTACTCGTTGATCTTGCTCACGCTGGCGGCTTTTGTGCTTCGCATTTCGGCTGCCTTCCTCGACCCGTTCCTTAATATGTGGGACGAGGTCTTCCACGCGGTGGCGGCGAAGAACATGATGGATCATCCGTTCACGCCGATGCTTCACCGAGAACCCGCGATGCCGATCAGCGACCACTGGCCGCACCAACATATCTGGCTCCATAAACCACCGTTCTTCCTCTGGTTGATCGCGTTAAGCATGAAGTTCTTCGGGACGGAAGTGTGGGCAGTGCGCATTCCAAGTGCGATCCTTACAACAGCGCTCGTTCCGATCACCTGGCGCATGGGAACGATCCTGCGCAATGAACGTGTTGGTTTTATTTCTGCGATCCTGGTTGGCTTTTCCTACTTGCTGATCGAACTAACCGCTGGTTCGATCAACACCGATCACAACGATGCGATCTTCATTGCACTGGTTGGCTTCAGCATATGGTCTTTGCTGGAGTATCTGAAGAAACCACGCTGGCAATGGGCCGCGGCGATCGGACTTTTCTGCGCCGCAGCGATCCTAACGAAATGGTACATCGGGCTTCTGGCCTTTCTTCCTTTCGGCTTGATCGTTCTTCAACGAAAATTCGATCGGCGCACTTTCCTTCACTTTCTGCTTGCGATATCGATCGCTTCATTGTTCGTTGGTGCCTGGCTCTGGCACATCTGGACCTGGTTCCCCACCGAAGCAGCATACGAAGTGAAGTTCAAATCCCAGCACTTCTCCTATCCGATCGATGGCCATCGCGGTACCTGGATGTTCCATCTCGAAGCGATCGATGATCTGGTGCCGCCATTCACTTGGTGGATCATTGTTCCGGCATTCATTTTATTGATCGTTCAAGTGAAGGACAGATCTCATCGCATCATTCTTCTTTCGATCTTCCTTGCGATCCACATCTTTTTCATGATCGCGCAAACGAAGATGCTTTGTTACACGATGGTGCTCCTTCCCTTCTACCTGATCGCGATCACAAATACGATCGGTCTTTGCATCGATCGGATCCGATCGATACGGTTGAAGCGATGGATCTTTCCGATCGGGATGATCATTATTCTGATCCTTACCCTCGATCCAGTGCGGATCGTGAAGCGCCACTCTTTGCCCGAAAAATTGAAGGAACAACTCGGTTGGCGCAGACAATTCATGGAAGCCATACCGGTGATGGAAAAGCTCGCTGAAAAGCTCGGCGAGCCACAAACCACGGCGATCTTCAACATGCCATCGAACCACTTCTTGCAATTCATGTTCGATCACGGACACAATACATGGGATAAGATGCCAACGGAGGAAGATGCCGCCCGGTTGATCGAAAAAGGATATTCCGTTTACGCGATCCAGGACGGACGGCCGATCGGGGAATTCCCACCGAATGTGATCGTGATCCCGGATAGCGTTCTTCAATTCCCGCGACACAGCCGCCTCTGATGCGCGGATAAATACTCAACGATCAATAGGATCGATGTAGAATTTCTGCCGGAAGAGGCGGCCATTTCCATCGATCGCATTCAGCACATATATGCCCGCGGATAAATGCTTGATCCCGATCGTTCCTCGGGATGATCGCTTGAATGCAACTGTTACTCCGAGCATGTTGCAAATGTTGATGTCAAGCCAATTCGAACCCTTATCTGGAACGACCATTAGATCACCACTCGGATCGATATAGCTGAACATCTGCGGTCCACCGATCGGTGTTTCTTCGATCGGGACCACGCTGGCTTCGGTGGCAAACAGCAAGGTGCGTTGCGTAGGCGCGATCTGCTCTCCATTCTCCAGTACAACGCGTTCGGTAGCCTTCAGTAGATCCCAAGGAAAACCATTCGCATAAAAATTCACGCTTTCCAGAATGATGGTAGTAGATCCATCGCCGATCTGCACTTGATCGGTGCAGCTCACACGGATCACATTTTCGACAGTTCCCCACGGCAGAACGAGGTTGCCCGAGCCATTGGCAATGCAGGTCCGTTCACCATTGATCACCGTGCCACCCTGAAAACCGCTCCAATCATCCTGCCAGCTTGCCCCATGGTACAATGGTAAAGCGATCCGCCGGAAAGGCACCTCCAACCAATATTGTCCCCAACCGAGATCCCCGACCGATCCATATCCAAAGATCCCGGAACCATCCACATGAAAGAATTCTGAAATGCCAGTACCGGTCAACACAAGTGAAGCTTCGGGATAATTATCGACGAATGCATTACCGGCAGCATCTTCGAATTGATGGCTTAAGGCCGCGCCGCTGGTGATCAAGGAATAATCCCAGATCTGCGAGGGACCGGTTTGCGGCAGATCGGTGTACGTGCCCAGGCGCAATGTGAAATGATCACCGATCTGCGGCGCATCGGCGATCGTAAATACGGTTTGAGCATTGGAAGAAGGCGTACATAGGAGGATCGAAAGGATGATGAGATATTTCATTGCGCGGGAATGATGAACAAAACAAAGCCCTTGGATCCACTCCAAGGGCTTTGGCATCCAACATATGGACGGATCTATCTACACATCCAACTTCGCATAGACCGCGTTCTTCTCGATGAACTCGCGGCGCGGGGGTACTTCATCGCCCATGAGCATGCTGAATGTGCGATCGGCCTCGGCACCGTTCTCGATCGTTACCTGGCGAAGCGTGCGGCGCTCGGGATCCATGGTGGTCTCCCACAATTGTTCAGCGTTCATTTCGCCTAGACCCTTATAACGCTGAATACCGATGCTCGCATCCTTGTGCGCCGCTTTCATGCGTTCGATCACCATGTCGCGTTCGTTCTCGGTCCAGCGATACACGTGCTGTTTG
>JAEZDL010000161.1 GCA_023418095.1 Bacteroidota bacterium | reverse complement strand
GTTATCGATCGAAGCCGATCCGCCCCAGTCGCCGTTGCAATCTTGTATGCAAGCGATCTCGCCAGTGTTTCCACCACCGCAATTCCCACAGTTATCGATCGAAGCCGATCCCCCCCACACGCCGTTGCAGTCCATGATGCATGCGACTTCTCCGGTGTTCCCACCAACGCAATTCCCACAGTTATCGATCGAAGCCGATCCACCCCACACGCCATTGCAGTCCATGATGCATGCGACTTCTCCGGTGTTCCCACCAGCGCAATTCCCACAATTATCGATCGAAGCTGATCCACCCCAATCGCCGTTGCAATCTTGGATGCAAGCGATCTCGCCAGTCGTTCCACCAACGCAATTTCCGCAGTTATCGATCGAAGCCGATCCGCCCCACACGCCGTTGCAGTCTTGAATGCACGCGGTCTCTCCGGTGTTTCCGCCAACGCAATTTCCGCAGTTATCGATCGAAGCTGATCCGCCCCAATCGCCATTGCAATCCTGAATGCAAGCCGCTTCTCCTGTATTACCACCAACACAGTTCCCGCAGTTATCGATCGAAGCCGATCCGCCCCAATCGCCATTGCAGTCCTGGATACAGGGTAGTTCACCAGTGCTGCCACCAACACAGGTTCCGCAATTATCGAAGTAGGCATTTCCGCCCCACTGGTCATTGCAATCCTGGGCACACGGACTGTTGTCCGTAGTTCCTCCCACACAAACGCCGCAATTGTCGTAATACGCCGTTCCACCCCAATCGCCGTTGCAGTCCTGGATGCATGCGACTTCACCGGTGTTCCCACCAACGCAGTTGCCGCAGTTATCGATCGAAGCCGATCCACCCCACACGCCATTGCAATCCATGGTGCACGCGATCTCACCGGTATCGCCACCTACGCAATTCCCGCAGTTATCGATCGAAGCCGATCCACCCCAATCGCCGTTGCAATCCATGATGCAAGCGATCTCGCCGGTGTTCCCACCGACGCAGTTCCCGCAGTTGTCGATCGAAGCCGATCCACCCCAATCGCCGTTGCAATCCATGGTGCACGCGATCTCGCCAGTTGTTCCACCAACGCAATTCCCACAGTTATCGATCGAAGCCGATCCACCCCACACGCCATTGCAATCCATGGTGCATGCGATCTCGCCGGTATCGCCGCCTACGCAGTTCCCGCAATTATCGATGGAAGCCGTTCCGCCCCATGCACCATTACAATCCTGCACGCATGCTATCTCGCCGGTGGCGCCACCCACGCAGTTCCCACATTCATCCATCGTGGCGGTTCCGTTGGGTACACCTGCACAGTCCAATGGATCACCGGTGCAACTGCAATCCGCCTGGATCCGATCGTCCACGGTATTGGCATCGTTATCATCGCAGATCGATCCAGGTTCCGGTGCGCCACACCCACAGTTGCCGGGCGCCTGCTTCTCGGGATCGAGCGGACAGAGGTCGATGCAGTCCGCAACACCATCACCATCGCCATCCTGGTCGGAACCAACGCTCAGCGCGGCGGGATGGGACAGCGCATCGTAAGCGATCCAGATATCATCATCGGAATCATTGTCCACCACCATTTTCAAGGCAAGGTGGCGGCCCGTCGCGAAGGTGTGCTCAACGTTGCCGAAGCTTATGTTCTCCTCGATCCACTGGGCATTGTTCCCATGCCAATCCACCCGTGAAATGAGCACGCTTGCGAGCGGGACGCAATCGCCGCCCGTGGCATTGCAATCCGCCAGGTAGATATGCAGCATTCCCCCTTTGTCCACATCCATGTCCCTTATGGCGGACCAGAACCGGAGCGAAACATTGCCATCGATGTTGTTGTAGTGGATGGACCAGAGTTGAAAACGGTCCGCACTGGATTCACCGAAACCGGACCCACCTTTCTTGATCACCCTGCCGGGATCACTATCCATCGCCGGATCATAATTCCCAAGGTAGGCGCGAACAGGGGAGGTGATCTTCAGCGAGGCCTTCGGAATGTCGGATCCGTTACCCACGGCGTTCAAGTACAGGACCCCGGCGCAGGCACCAAGGCAATCAGCGGTACCATCGTTGTCCGTATCCGCATCAGCGACCCCGCAGCCGCATGTACCTGGGTTGGTCTTCAATGGATCGCCCGGGCAACCATCATTGCAGTCGGCCAGGCCGTCCCCATCGCCATCCGTATCCGGGGTTCCGCATCCGCAACTTCCTGGAGCGGTCTTCAGTGGATCGAACGGACATCCATCGGAACAGTCGGCCACCAGATCACCATCCGTATCGATATCATTTATGGTGATGGTGAACGTGCAACTATTGGTAAGCCCTGTGGCATCCGTGGCTGAAACGATCACTGTGGTGGTACCGATCGGGAAGGAACTCCCGCTCGCGTGTGAGTATGAAAGTGTGGCCGTGGAACAATCCGTTGCCGAGGCGTTGAAATGAACGACGCGGCCGCATTGGTTCGGTGTCGAAAGTTGAACGATGCTGGCCGGACAGGTGATCTGCGGTTGCTGCAGGTCGATCACCGTAACATTGAAACTGCACGTGGCCACTTCATTTCCATCGGTCATGGCCGAGACCGCAGCCGTGGTCGTACCGATCGGGAAGATGGTGCCGCTTGGATGCGTGTACGCGATCGAACCCGCACCACAATCGCCTTGCAGCAACGCCTCATATTCCAGCGCGGCCGAGCAGGTCGCAGTGTTCGCTGTGAGCACGGTATCGGCCGGGCATGTGAGTTCCGCCGATCCATGGAAGGTAACGGCATGGGGATCGGTGTAGGAGTTGCCGCAACCAGCAGAGTTCAGCGATGCCCGGAAGAAGCAATTCTGCGCGATCGTGGATGTAAGTGTCGTGGATGCGGTGCCCGGAAGATCCGTCCAGGTTATGCCATCAATGCTCTTCTGCCAGGTGTTGACCGTGGCCATCGGTGTTGATCCCGAAAGTGAAAGTTGAATGGAGGGTGAGGCCGTGCATGCGACCGAAGTACCGGTGATAAGAGCGCTAGCAGGTGATGTTACCAGTATGCTCCTTGTGGTACTGAAGGAACATGATCCCAAGGTGATGGTGTAGGTCACCGGGATCGGGCCGCTAAGATCCGTGGGATCGAAGAGGCCATCGGCATCTACGCCCTGTCCGGACCAGGTGCCGGTCACCATCGTGCTGGTGCGGCTGGTGATGCCATCCACCTTGAAGGCCGCGTTGGGATTGGAGGCGGGCCTTTTGAACTTCAAATACCGGAACGTGACCGGAGCTGTGAATTCCTGATCGGTGAGGGGATCGGATGTGCTTTGTGGGGTCGATCCATGTGCGGTCCAGGAACTGCCATCCTGCGAATAGGAGATCTGTAGACGGGCGCTGCCGCTTGCGGCTCGCGACCATCGGATCGAATAGTCCGTTCCGGCCAGGATCGTATCCGCCAGATCCACCACCGCCGCACTTTCGGTGCTGTCGAACCAGGCGACAAGACCATCCTTCTCCAGCAGGTTCACCGCACCATTCACACCTGAGGCACTTGGGATGGCCACAGCGTCACCCTCGAGTTGTTCACCAAGATCGATGGGACCAGCGTTGGAACATACCGGGCCTGGGGAAGTCCAGTTGGAGGGATCATTGGCCCATGCGCTCCCGTTGTTCATCGTTGCCCGTGCTACGAAGAGATTCAGGTCGTTGCTGTGCAGGTAGCTGGTGGTGCCGAACTGGATGCCCTGCTGGTAGGTGCCGGCCAGGTAGATCTTGCCACCGGTGTGTGTGGCGATGGAGAGCGGTTTTTCGTCACCGGTCGCCGACCCGTGGCTCGCCCAGATCCAGTCACCGAACGGGCTGAGCCTGGCGATGAACATCTCCAGACCGTTCTGGCCAACGAACGAAGTGCTGTCATCGAGTATGATCGATCCATCGAACTGGCCGCTCAAATAGAGGTTCTTGTCGTCGCCGATATGCAGATCGGTGCCTTCCGCGGTATGGTCATTCGGGCTGCTCGCTGTTCGCACCCACGCCGTGGTGCCATTGGTCTTTTCCAATGCGGCCACGAACAGCATGTCGTGCTCGCCCGTTGCCGATGGTATCGTCTGGCCGCCCGGGAAAACCGCATTGGCATGCACATTTCCCGAGATGAAGATCCTGCCGCAATCAGCCTCTATCGCATTGCCTGCGCATTGCGTACCGGGATCGTTCACGGCCACATGCCAGTTCACGCCACCTGTGTTCCCGATGGAACTGATGTAGATGTTCTGGTTGTCGTTGCTGCACACCACATTGCTGATGAGCGCACCGTTATTGGTGCGCCAGGCCAGTGAAGCCGCCTTGAAACTTCCAGTGGCGAAGACGCTGCTCTCATCGCAGGCCAGTTTCCCCGGCACATTGTCCTGCGCGCTGAACCCTTGCAGCACCCATTGGGGCGATCCGCCGGTAAGCGGATACCTGGCCAGGAACACATGGTCCTTGCCGTTCACTCCAGGGGATACCGTTATGTTGCCGAACGTCGCCTGCCGGCGTATGATGCCTTGCACGAACACACCACTGGAATTCACCGCGATCGAAACTCCCCGGTCGGCATCGGTGCTGCCGCCTTTCTCCATCCACAGCAGATCGCCCGAGGGAGCGTAACAAGCCACGAACATGTCCATGTTCCCGTATGAGATCAGGCTTCCGAGCACATTGGCGACCAGGTTGCTGCTCAACGTGCCGTTGAATCCTCCGGTGATGTAGATATTGCCGTTCGGCCCGATCGCCACGCTGCTGGAACCATCGGTTCCCGAACCGCCGAGCTTCTTCCTCCAGATCACATTGCCGGTGGCGGAGAGTTTCACCAGAAAGGCGTCGGTACTTCCCGAAACGCTTGAAAGACCGAAGGGGCCGGGCTCAAGATCGAGGAAGCTCGAATGATCGTACGTGCCGGTGGCATATATGCTTCCACTGGTCTTGTCAACCGCGAGCTCCGATACATATTCCACCGATCCGTTATCGGCGGCGTAGGACCAGTTCCAGGTGAACGGTTGGGCGTTGCCCGTGCCGAACTCGAGCGCGAGCACGATGAGGAGAATGGCCTTCTGGATCGTGCCTTTCGCGGACCGGGGCAGCATTTTTCGCGGATCTCTTCGGGTTTGCCGGGCCATTGATACGGATCGTGATGCATTAAGTTGCAGCGATCCATCGGCAAGGTCCCGAACTTCAGCCCGATCCACCGCGTACTTTCGCAGCCCGAATGAGACCTTCGATCCCCAAAGGCACGCGCGATCTTTCACCGCTGGAAATGGCGCGGCGCCAGTACATTCTCGATATCATCCGGGGCGCGTTCCGCAGGTACGGTTTCCAGCCGTTGGAAACACCGGCGATGGAGAATTCCGAAACGTTGCTCGGGAAGTATGGTGAAGAAGGCGATCGGCTCGTGTTCCGTGTGTTGAATTCAGGGAATTATTTCTCTTCTTTCAAAGATGATCAGGAGTTGATTGGAAAGAAGAACGAAAGCTTCGCCCGTTTCACCAATTCGATCAGTGAAAAAGCGCTTCGTTACGATCTCACTGTTCCGTTCGCTCGGTATGTGGTGATGCACCAGAACGAGATCACGTTCCCCTTCAAGCGTTACCAGATCCAACCGGTGTGGCGCGCCGATCGGCCGCAGAAAGGCCGCTACCGCGAATTCTACCAATGCGATGCTGATGTGATCGGAAGCAAGAGTTTGTTGAATGAGGTGGAGCTGATCATGCTTTTTGATGACGTTTTCACCGAACTTGGATCGAAGGTGATCGTGAAGATCAATGATCGAAGGATACTCAGCGGTATCGCCGCGATCAGCGGTGAGCCGGACAAAGTGGTGACCATGGTGACCGCGATCGATAAATTGGATAAGATCGGCCGTGAAAAAGTGGAGGAGGAGATGCGAACAAAAGGGATCGGCGATGAAGCGATCGGTAGGATCGCTCCGCTGTTCGAGATGAAAGGTGGTTGGAAGGAACAGCGTGAACAATTGAAAAGCTGGCTTGGATCCAGTGACATTGCGATCGAAGGGATCGGGGATATCGATCGGATCCTCGAAATGACCGGAAAGACAAAAAGCATCGAACTGCAATACGATCCGACCCTGGCGCGTGGGCTTGATTACTACACCGGCGCCATCTTCGAAGTGAAGGCGTTGGAAGGCACGATGAGCGGAAGCATCTGCGGCGGCGGCCGATACGATGATCTCACCGGCATTTTCGGATTGAAGGGTATGAGTGGCGTCGGGATCAGCTTCGGCCTCGATCGGATCTATGATGTGCTTCTCGAAACAGGAAAATTTCCCGCTGATCTGGAACAAGGACCGAAATTGCTGTTCGCCAATTTCGGGGAGAAGGAAGCCCTTCATTCGCTTTCACTTCTGCGAAAGGTTCGTGAAGCCGGGTTCGCTGCAGAGCTTTATCCCGATCAGGCCAAAATGGCGAAACAGTTCAAGTATGCCGATGATCGGAAGATCCCGTTCGTCGCGATCATCGGTGAGAATGAGATGAAGATCGGGATCGTTACCGTGAAGGACATGCGCAGCGGCGAGCAGAAAGCGGTGAAGGAAGATGAATTGATCGGGTTGCTGCAATGAAGAAAGAAGCGAAGCCACACACGATCGGCACCGTTGGGATCGAGCTGATCGAACTCGAATACATCCTGCAGAACCGTGTTCCGATCCTGCTGGATAAATCCGCGAGCGAAGCGGTGAAGCGCAGCCATCGCTACCTGCTCGATCGGCTGAAGCGAAGCGATGAACCGATCTACGGCGTGAACACGGGTTTCGGCGCTTTGCACGACCAAAGCATCGCGAAGAGCGAACTCGCGCAATTGCAGAAGAACCTGGTGATGAGCCACGCCTGCGGCGCCGGTGATCCGATCGATCCCGAGATCGTGCGCGCGATGTTGCTGCTGAAAGTGCAGAACATGGCGTTCGGGCACAGCGCCGTGGCCCCCTCCACCGTACAGCGCTACATCGATATGTTCAACAACGATGTGCTGCCCGTGGTGTACGAATACGGATCGCTCGGTGCTTCCGGTGATCTGGCTCCGCTCGCTCATCTCGCGCTTCCGCTGATCGGTCTGGGCGAAGTGATCTGGCAAGGAAAGCGCATGAAAAGCGCGCAGGCGCTGAAGAAACTCGGCTGGTCCCCGATCGAACTCGGTCCCAAGGAAGGGCTTGCGTTGTTGAACGGCACGCAGTTCATGAACGCTTACGCTTCATTGTTGGTGCTGAAAGCGACGCGGCTCGCACGCATTGCCGATGTGATCGCGGCGATCTCGCTCGATGCGTTCGATGGAAGGCTGGAGCCGTTTCATCCGTCGGTGCACGCGGTGCGGCCGCATCCCGGACAGGCGTTGGTCGCTGCGAACATGCGCACGTTACTCAAGGGAAGTGCGATCGCGGAAGGAGAGAAGAAGCACGTTCAGGATCCGTATTCATTCCGTTGCATCCCGCAAGTACACGGCGCCTCACGCGATGCGATCGCTTACGTGGAGAGCGTGGTCGAGCGAGAATTGGAATCTGTCACGGATAATCCGACGGTCTTCGATGATGAGGACCTGGTGATCAGTGCCGGCAATTTCCACGGACAACCGCTTGCGCTGGCGTTGGACTTTCTGGCGATCGCAACGGCGGAGATCGGCAGCATCAGCGAACGGCGGATCTACAAATTGATCAGTGGACAGCGTGGCCTGCCTGCATTCCTTGTGGCGAAACCCGGTCTCAACAGCGGCTTCATGATCCCGCAATACACCGCCGCTTCACTGGTGAGCGCGAACAAGCAACGCTGCATGCCCAACAGCGTGGACACGATCGATAGCAGCAACGGCCAGGAAGATCACGTGAGCATGGGCGCCGCCGCCGCGATCAAGACCTGGAAGGTAGTGCATGATGTGGAGCGCGTGCTTTCCATCGAACTCTTCACCGCCGCGCAGGCGCTGGAATTCAGGAAACCGATGCGCACATCAGAGACATTATCGTCGCTGATCGAAGCGTATCGTGAACGCGTATCGTTCATCAAGAACGATGAGGTGATGCACGATCACATGGAAGCCTCGCTGGAATTCGTGCGGGAGTTCCCGCTGTTCTAACTTCCCTCAAGGCACAAGATCTGCCAACTGCGCGCTCGATGGATGTCTATCTGCTGCCCGGTGTGGCCTGCGATCGCCGACTGTTCGAGAAGTTCGAGTTGCCGGGGCATGATCTTTTTCCGCTGGATTGGCCGCGGATCGAGCCGAACCATTCGCTCGCCGATATTGCGAGGACATTAAGCGAACGGATCGATCGATCAAAACCGCATGTGTTGCTTGGGGTGAGCATGGGTGGCATGGTGGCGCAGGAGCTCGCATTGCTCACCGATCCACGCAAAGTGATCCTCGTTTCGTCGATCACCGGTCCGCAGGAATGGCCTGCGTTGTTGCGCAATTCACGCCGCTTCAGGCTGCACAACCTGATCACGAATTTCACCATGCACGCCACCTGGCCGATCCGCCAATGGTGGAACAAAGGCGATCCCGAGATCGCAAAGATCCTGTTCGACATGGCGGTGAAGCAGACCGCACAACAGATCCGCGTAAGCGCCGGTGCGATCCTGCGCTGGAAGGGTTCGCAATGGAAAGGCCCGATCGTGCGGATCCACGGCGATCGCGATACGTTGCTGCCGTTGCGTTTCCCGGTGGATCATGTGGTGAAAGGCGGATCACACGTGATGATGATCACGCGGCCGAAGGAGATCGCGCGCATCGTTCAGCAGGTGATCTGATCGATCTTTGGGCGATGCAATTGTACCTGGTGCCCGGCCTTGCTTCCGATCGGCGCATCTTTTCCAAGTTCGATCCCGCGGGTCATGAAGTGAAGGTGCTGGAGTTGCCCGATCTGGAATTCGGCGCGTCGATCCACGATCATGCACGTGAGTTGGCGCGAGCGGTGGGGAAGGAGAGGCATGTGTTGATCGGCATGAGCATGGGCGGGATGATCGTGCAGGAAATGGCCGCGATCACCAAGCCTGAACTGGTGATCATCATCAGCAGTTGGAAAGGTCCGGATGAGATGCCGATCTGGATCAAGCAGCTGCGAGGAACCCATCCGGAACGCGTTGTTTCGAAGAAATTCATCGATCGGGTGCTGCCACTTCTTTACTGGCAGATGGGCGCGGAAACCGAAGAGGACCGTAAACTGATCGAGCAATTCGCACGCGAAACCCCGCCTGAAAAGATCAAGATGCAGATGAACGCATGCCTCAATTGGAACGGCTCGAAAGAAGTGGGACCAAGGCTGATCCACATCCATGGCGACAACGATCACCTGATGCCGATCGGCTCGATCAAGGATGCGATCTCAGTGAAGGATGGCGGCCATTTCATGGTCTTCAACAAGGCCGATCGCATCGGAGAGATCTTGCGAAAAGAACTATCGGCGATCGGTAAGTGACGTTGCGTTGTCCATGTCAGTCGGTTGATAACCGGTTGAAGCTGACCCGAGAACGATACTTCGGTTCAGGCAACTTTCGACCCGATGAAATCCATCTGGATCGATGTGTCGCGCAGCGCGATCGGAATGTTGTTGGGTTGTGCCTGGCTCTTTCCTTCGCTTTCGGCCACAGCGCAATGCACCGCTGATGCCGGATCGCCGACCTATTCGATCTGCGCTGGATCGGGATTGAATTTGAACGGATCGGCCACGGGCGCTGCGCCTTTCAGCGTGAGCTGGTCGGGCAGCGGAAGCAGTCATCTCTCCACCACCAGTTCGCTGCAAACGGTCTTCAATTTTCCTTCATCGACCAACACGGATCAATCCTTTTCGCTCACACTTTCTATCACCGATGCGAATGGTTGCTCGGCGACCGATCAGGTAACGATCACAGTTCAGGCCACGCCGGATGCGGTGCTTACCTCGAATGATCCAAATCCCGATCTGTACGTTTCGCCCGATGGCAGCAGTTTCGCGCTTTGCGGGACTGGTGATACGGACTATGATTTTCAATTCACGGATGCGAGCCTTGCTGCTGCTGGCGCCACGTTCAGCGTGAATTGGGGAACACCGCCGACGAACTTCAACCCACCAGGGATCGGTTGGAACTCAAGCCATAATTATCCGATCGGGCTGAACACGATCACCTACACGATCACGAATCCGAACGGTTGTTCAAACACGCTTTCAGCGGATGTTTTCCTCGGAAGCAATCCATCAGTCGGGACAAGTAATCCAGGGAACACGGTCGTTTGCGCAGGTACGCCGCTCACTTTTCCGATCAACAATGTCGCGGGAAATTCGCCCGGAACGGAATACCTGATCACTTACGGCGACGGCAACAGCACCACGCTGCAGCATCCGCCGCCAGCATCGATCACGTATGGTTATCCGAACACGAATTGTCCCGGTGCACCGTACGTTTTCAGGATCGATGCGGTAACGCCTTGCCCGATCGTTTCCTACGCCACAGCAGGTCCGATCTACATTACCGATCCACCGGTTGCGTCCTATACGCTTTCTGCGGATACCGCCTGTGTGAATTCATCGATCACGTTCACGAACACCAGCACGGGCGTGGGTGGCGCTGCATGCACCGCACCAAGGAAAGTCTGGAGCATTTCGCCCGCTTCCGGTTATGCGATCCCGGCAGGAATGGGAGCGGCCAATGGAAGTCTTCAGCCGAACGATTGGACGCCCGGATCTAATTCGATCAGCGTGCAATTCACACAACCTGGAACCTATTGTATCACGCTTCTTGTGGGCAATACGATGTGCGGGATCGATAGTGTTGAACATTGCGTTTGCATTGAAGCACCGCTCGATCCAGAGTTCTCACTTTCATCCACAACGGGTTGCGCTCCGCTCTTGATCGGATCGGACAACACCACTGCCGTTACCGGTTGTTCCATGGATCGGAATTGGACGGTATCCGGAAGCAGTCCGCCATGTGGTGGGATCCTGGCGTGGTATTTCGCTGGAGGAACATCAGCATCATCCAACGAGCCGCAATTCCAATTCACAGAAGCTGGAACATATACTGTGCAGCTGCAGGCGATCAATTCCTGCGGAACATTTTCAGAGAACGAGACAGTTACGGTGAATGCAGCGCCTGAAGTGGATCTGGATGCGCTTGCCGGGATCTGCGCCGGACAATGCGTCGATCCTTCAGCCACCGTGGTCTCCTGCGGATCACCGATCACCAGTTACGCGTGGAACTTTCCAGGTGGATCACCCGCGATCAGCAATTCGGCCGATCCAGGATCGATCTGTTATGCGGGCGCCACCAACGGATCGATCTCCCTTTCGATTACGAACAGTTGTGGCAGTGCGAGTGACATGATCCCGTGGAACGTTGGCTCGCTTCCTTCCCAACCGGCGATCTCATCTAACAGCCCAGTTTGCGCGGGACAAACGCTTTCTGTAACGGCCACGGCGATCCCCGGTGCCACGTACAGTTGGAGCGGACCGAACGGCTTCACATCTAGCCAGGCTTCGTTCATGATCCCCGGTGTGAACGCATCGCATGCCGGGAACTATACGTTGATCGTTTCGAGCGGTGGCTGCGCAGGTTCGCCACAGACAGTGAACGTGCAGGTGATCGCATCGCCAGGTGTTTCGATCACGCCCGCGAATTCCGCGATCTGTGCGGGCGGCAGCACGGTCCTTACGGCTTCCGGCGCGGGTAATTACCAATGGTCGATCGGTTCCACGGTGATCTTCACGGGATCGACCTTCGTGGCGAGCCCTGCTTCCACCACCACTTATTCGGTTACCGGAACAGTGGGCAGCTGTCCGGGAAGTGCCACGGCCACCGTAACTGTGAACCCGTTGCCGGTCGTGAGCGCAGGCGCCCCGCTTGAGTTCTGCGATCAACCGATCCCCACTCAATTGACCGGCACACCTGCAGCCGGGACATGGAGCGGATCGAATATCTCGTCATCTGGCATCTTCACACCGGTGCCGGGATCACTTGGTGTTTTTCCGGCGACGTATTCGTTCACGAATGCCAATGGCTGCACGAATTCAGCAACGATCGATATCACTGTAGGACCCGTGACACAGTTCGCTGATGCAGGCGCGGATACTTCGTTCTGCCAGGGAAACGTTCCGGTGAATTTGTCCGGCTTTCCGGCTGGTGGAACGTGGGCGGGAAATGGGATCGGAAGTTCTGGAAGCTTCACTCCGTCATCACCCGGAAGTTATCAGGCGACCTACAATTTTGGATCGGGAACATGCGCCACGAGCGATCAAATGGAGATCACCGTTCTTGCTTCGCCACAGATCGTCGTACCTGCTGACATTTCCGTTTGTGCCGATGCTTCGCCAGTAGATCTCATCGCGACACCGATCGGTGGAAGCTGGAGCGGGAATGGGATCACCGGACCACCGTGGCGCTTCGATCCAATGCAGGTTGCGCCGGGATCGTACATGCTCATGTATTCGTTCAGCGACGGGGATGGATGCACATCCACTGAAACCATCACCGCAGTAGTGAATGCGGTCCCTGCGGTGGATGCGGGTCCCGGTCAGCAATTCTGCGATCAGCCGGTGCCTGTCGAGCTAAGTGCTTCGCCGATCGGCGGAACATGGGATGCAGGCTGGATGAATGTTTCCGTAAATGGATCGCTGATCCCCAATGGTGTCGGTTCAGATGAACTGATCTACAGCTTCACGAGCAGCGAAGGTTGCAGTAACAGCGATACGATCATCGTGGATGTCGTTGCAGTCGATGAGCCTGCTTTCGCTGGAAATGATTCGGCGATCTGCGTGAACTCCGGTTCCATCCAATTAAGCGGAACACCAATCGGCGGCGCCTGGAGCGGAAGTTCGATCTCGGTGGATGGATCGTTCGATCCGATCATTCCGGGAGATCATCTGCTTACGTATTCGTTCGGAAGCGCCACGTGCGCGATCCAGGATCAGGTCATCATCACGGTGGATCCATTGCCGATCGTTGATGCGGGAAATGATCTTGGTGTCTGCCTCGACGGCGGATCGCAACAGCTTACGGCTAGTCCGATCGGAGGAACATGGATCGGGATCGGTGTCGATCCTTCGGGTGTTTTCGATCCTCTACTGGCTGCTGAAGGTGGCAATCTGGTTACTTACATCTACACCGATCCAGCAACCGGTTGCACGAATTCCGATGATGCGATCGTGACGGTACATCCTTTACCGATCGCTTCCTTCACGCATGATCCGATCGCTTGTGTGGGTGTTCCAATTCAATTCACCAACGCGAGTAGTGGAGGTGTTGCCGCCGAGTGGAGTTTCGGTGATGGATCGGTTTCATCAGCCTATACACCTTCTCATGCATTCTCCTCTGAAGGTGAATTCGAGATCATGCTGATCGCTAATACCGGCGCAGGTTGCAGCGATACTACGTACAGTTCGATCACAGTTTGGGATGTTCCCCAGGCAGAGTTCACATTGAACGTGGATTCCGGCTGCGGTCCGTTGGAAGTGCAGTTCTACAATGCTTCGATCGGTGAAGGGATATCCTTCAATTGGAACTTCGGTGGGATCGGGAATTCCACGGACCAGTTTCCCGGATCGTTCACTTTCGCTGCGGATCCATTCGATGCGATCACCTATTCGATAGCACTTGAAGCGACGAATATCTGCGGATCGTCGGTCGCTACGACACCTGTTGTCGTGATGCCTTCGCCAACGGCTGTGTTCTCGCCTGATCTGAACGTGTACTGTTCTTTCACCGAAGTGCCTTTCGCCAATGCATCGATCGGACTTCCGGATGCGTTCCAATGGAACTTCGGCGATGGAACGACGGGCACTTCCGCCGATCCGATCGTAACGCATACCTATTCCGCAGAGATCGATGCGGAGGACTTCACGATCACATTGATCGCTTCGAACGAATGTGGAATGGATACGGCTGAATACACGATCACCGTACTTCCCAACGAGGTCACAGCGTTCTTCAACTCCGATCCGGTGAGCGGTTGCGCACCATTGGCGGTGAACCTCTCTGAATTCTGCACCGGTGATACCACGTTGTATTGGGATCTTGGCGATGGCAATGTGAGCATCGATCCCGCCGTGTCACACACGTTCTCCGATCCGGGCTCCTATACGATCGAATTGCACGCGTTCGGCTGCGGATACGACAGCTATAGCATGCAGATCGATGTGCTGCCTTCACCCGAGCCTTCCCTCACTGCTGCACCCGAGACGCTTTGTGTTGGAGATGAAGTGAACTTCTTCAATACGACACCGGATGTCGCTGATGTGGATTGGAACTTTGGTGATGGAAGCGGATCGGTGCTTTCTGATCCCAGCCATGCTTACAACATATCCGGGACGTTTGATGTGACGCTTACGGTGACATCGATCCTCAACGGTTGTGTCGCTTCAGTTACCGATCAGATCGCCGTTGGGACCACACCGATCGCAGGCTTCGAGCCCGATCCGGCTTCGGGATGCATCGATCTCACCATTGATCTGCAGAACACTTCTATCGATGGTAATGCATTCCAATGGATCTTTGGTGATGGAAATACCTCCGCTGCAAGTTCACCGCAACATACGTTCACGCAAGCCGGCACATACACCATCGCACTGATCGCCGAGAACTTGAACGGTTGTACGGATACGACGACATCGATCGTCGTTGCGCATCCCTTGCCGATCAGTTCGTTCCAGGTTTCAGCCAATTCGAGTTGCGTTTCACCGGTGGGTGTACAGACGATGAACAATTCAACAGGTGCGGCGGGTTTTTCCTGGGACTTTGGAAATGGTACGACAAGTACGTTGAACCAGCCTCAGATCACCTTCGATGGGCCGGGAACGTACACCATCGCGCTCACTGCGATCACCCAGTACGGATGCATCGATACGTCCACCGCGGAATTCATCGTACATCCCACGCCGGTGGCGGCCTTCAGTTCACAACCCGATCCGGGTTGCGCACGGCAGGATGTGCTTTTCGTGAACGGATCGTTGAACGCTTCGGACTTCCATTGGCAATTCGGTGATGGTGCAACTTCAGCTGAGGCCGATCCGATCCATGTTTACGCCGATCCAGCGGAATATGACGTACAGTTGATCGCCACCGGCGCGGGCGGTTGCACTGATACTTTGATCGTGGAGAACGCCGTTCGCATCGATCCAACGCCACATGCCGATTTCAATACGGACACCATATCGAGCATCAGGCATGCGCTCCGGTTCATCAATCTGAGCGATGGAGCGCAGACCTTCGAGTGGACGTTCGGGGATGAGGAGAATTCAACCGAGATCCATCCGATCCATCTTTTCCCTGCGGATGGCGGTGGTTTTACGATCTGCCTTGTCGCGATCAATGCATTCGCCTGCGCGGATACGCTTTGCCGGTATATTTCCGTGGAAGGGGATCCGGACATCTTCGTCCCGAACACGTTCACCCCGAACAACGATGGTGCGAACGACACGTTCCTTCCGATCCTGAACGGTTTCAATGGATGGGATTACAGCCTGCTCATCTTCGATCGATGGGGGAACGAGATCCACCGGACGAGCGATCGCAATGAAGGTTGGAACGGTGAGAGCCGCGGGATCGACATGCCGATCGGCGTTTATGTGTGGAAGGTGATCGTATCGCGCAACGGCGATGCACGCGACTTCATCGGTCACGTGTCGCTGGTACGCTGATCCCTTGGCGGCCGGCTTCCGAAGATCGGAAGTTCGCCTCCACAGTGCATACAATAGAGCGCTTCGTCCAAATGGCCGCGCTGCCCGCAATCCGGGCAGGTGCGATCACTGGCCTGGATGGAGCGCTTCGCGAATTCCACGCTCACCATTCCGGTGGGGATGGCGATGAGGGCATAACCGAGGATCATTATCAAACTAGCGATCAGTCTCCCAAGTCCGGTCACTGGTGCCATGTCGCCATAACCTACGGTGGTGATCGTTACGATCGCCCAATAAATGCTCTTGGGAATGTTGGTGAAGCCCGATCCAGGTGATTCCACCACATAGATCACAGCACCGCAAACAGTTACGATCGCGAAAACCGCGAGCGTGAACACGATCAACCTGTGGCGGCTCGCGATCAGTGCCAGCAGCAGCAGGCGGGCTTCGCTCATGTACCGCGCCATGTTCAAGATCCGGAAGATGCGCGTAACCCGAAGCATGCGCACGAGCACCAGTGTTTGTGCACCTGGAATGATCAGGCTGAGGTAAGTGGGGAGGATCGCCAAAAGATCGATCACGCCGTAGAAGCTTGAAATGTATTTCAGCGGCTTGGGCGAGATCCAGATCCGCAGAAGGTATTCCAGGGAGAAGAGCAATGTGATCGTCCATTCACCGACCCATAGTTCGTGGCCCCAGCGCTCGTGGATCTTCGGCATGCTGTCGAGCATCACCAGCGCCACGCTCACCAGTATCGCGATCAGCAGCCACAGATCGAAATCGCGCCCGGGCTTGGTATCCGACTTGAAGATCACACGGTACAGCTTCTGGCGAAGCGTTCCCTGCAGTTCGGAACTCTCGATCATTTCATCAGGATGGTGTTGCAATGTACCCAACTCCGGTCGCCGGC